>JAJZQZ010000009.1 GCA_021802965.1 Actinomycetes bacterium | reverse complement strand
GCCTTCTGCACCAGCGAGCAGTCCCAGTAGAGCGGCCGAGCCCACCCTCGCAGAAACCTGACCAGACAGACCAGCGTCGGTGAGGTGCGAAACCAGTGGGGGCGACCGCTTCGAGTGGTCGCCCCGCATCCGGACCGGAGGTCATGATGACAAGCGCACCGCGGGGCTGACGGATGGCCTCGGAAACAACGGAACGGCTGCTCGCCCAGCTCGGAGACTCCGATGGAAAGACGCGTCAGCGGGCCCGAGACACGCTGACGGCCATGGGGGACCCCGCTCTGCCGGGGTTGATCGAGCAGCTCCGGAGTCCTCAGAGCCGGGTTCGCTGGGAGGCCGCCAAGGCGCTGACCGAGATCCCCGATCGATCGGCGATCCCCGGCCTGGTCTCGCTGCTCGCCGATGACAAATCCGACATGCGCTGGCTGGCCGCGATCGGCCTCATCAACATCGGATACCGTTCCATACCAGCCGTATTGCAGGCGCTGACCGAGGAGGCAGGGTCCAAGGGCCTGCGGGAGGCCTCCCACCACGTCTTCGCCGACCTGTCCAAGCGGAACTCGGTCGTGCGGGGCATCCTCGAGCCCGTGCAGGCCGTGCTTGGCGATACCGACGCCAGCGAGGTCATCTCTTCGCGGGCACAGGTGGCACTCGGGGAGTTGCGGGCGCTCGGCGCGACCTAGGAACCCCGCGTACAGGCAGCTCCTGAGCCTCGGCGAAAGGATCGGTCATGTGTCGGCACGCATTCTTGGTTGTCGTGATGGCCTGCCTAGGCGCACTCGTCGCGGCAGGCATGGCGGGATGCTCCAGTTCCGGCGGCAGCTCGGGCGGCTTGTACGGCGGCGGTTCGAGCGCCGGTTCGAGCGGCGGAGGCATGATGGGGAACGGCGGGACGGGCAGCGGCCCCGGGGGCATGATGGGCGGGGGGTCGGGAGGGACCAGCTACTCATCGGCGGGCGAGCGCATCTATCTCACGGGAGTGGGCTCTGACGGTCAGAGCATCTCGCGCTCCGCCTCTCCCGTGGCGCAGGGATCGCTCATGATGGGCGGCCGAGGATGCGGATCATGCCACGGCGCCGGCGGCCGGGGCGGAAAGATCAAGATGATGACCGGAACGGCGATCGACGCGCCCGACATCACCTACGACGCACTTGTCAAAGCCGGCTTCACGGACGCGACTATTCGCACAGCTATCCGAGACGGACTGGATGAGAGCGGCAGGCCCCTGGACGAGACGATGCCGCGCTGGCGGATGACCGACCCGGACTTGGACGCCACCATCGCGTATCTCAAAGAGCTGGGCGCGCGCTGAATAGCCAGTTTGGGAAGCCCCGTTAGTACGCCCGTTCAGCTCAGAAGCACCTCGGCATTGTGGTCCCGATGATCGTCCACCAATGGGATGGTGGCCCGGCCGGACTCGTCCTGGTGCAGTTCCACGCCATCCAGGACGGCGCGGACCAGCGGCTCGGGCGTCTTCTCGACCCGCATGATGGTGATGTGGTAGAAGGTGTCCCGATAGCGGTAGTGGACTTTGCACGACTCCCAGTCCTGCGGGGTCAGAGGCGCAAAGCGCAGCTTGTCCACCTCTAGGCTGAGTCCGATGAGAGTCTCCACCCCCAATCGGTACATCCAACCGGCCGCCCCCGTGTACCAGCTCCAGCCGCCTCGACCCCGATGCGGTGGGGCCGCGTAGATGTCGGCGGATACGACGTACGGCTCGACCTTGTAGAGCTCGACCTTTTCTGGATCCTCCCCATGGTGGATGGGGTTGAGCATCGAGAACAACTCCCAGGCCCGGTCGACGTCGCCCAACATGGCGAACGCCATCGTGGCCCACAGGGCCGCGTGCGTGTACTGCCCCCCGTTCTCCCGCACGCCGGGCACGTACCCCTTGATGTATCCCGGCTCCAATGCGGACGTGTCGAAGGGCGGATCGAGCAACTTGACGAGGCGCGCGTCACGGTCGACCAGGAGCCTGTCCACAGCCGCCATGGCTTGCCGCGCACGGAGAGGATCTCCGGCGCCGGAGATCACGGCCCAGCTCTGGCTGATCGAGTCGATCCTGCACTCGACATTGGTCGAAGAACCCAGAGGCGTACCGTTGTCGAAATAGGCCCGCCTGTACCATTCGCCATCCCAGGCATGCGTCTCTATGTTCGCGCGAAGCTCCTCCGCCTGAACGGCGCACAGTCGCTCCGTCTCATCATCTCCCCGGCCCGCGGCAAGGCGTCCGAACCGTTGCAGGCCGTCGAGGAGGAACCAGGCCAGCCACACGCTCTCTCCCTTGCCCTCGTGGCCGACCATGTTCATGCCGTCGTTCCAGTCGCCCGCGCCCATCAGCGGCAGACCGTGGCTGCCGAAGCGTAGCCCATGCCGGATGGAACGGACACAGTGCTCGTACAATGTCGCCGCTTCAGCCGATCGCTGAGGCTGATCGTAGTAGGATTCTTCTTCCGGGCTCAGCTCCCGGCCTTCGAGGAAGTGCACCTGCTCGTCCAGCACTCCGGTATCCCCGGTGGTCCGCACGTATCTGCAGGTCGCGTACGGCAGCCACAGATAGTCGTCGGAAGAATGGGTGCGCACGCCTTGTCCCTCGGGCGGATGCCACCAGTGCTGCACGTCTCCTTCGCGGAACTGACGCTCCGCCGAGCGCAGCAGATGCTCGCGCGCCAGCCAGGGCGTGGCGTGAAGAAGGGCCATGGCATCCTGCAGCTGGTCTCGGAAGCCATACGCGCCGCCCGATTGGTAGTACCCGCTGCGCCCCCAGTATCGGCACGAGAGGGTCTGGTAGACCAGCCAGCCGTTGACCAGGACGTCGAACGCGCGATCCGGTGTCTCGACGTACACCGCCCCGAGCGCGTGGTTCCAATGCCCCCAGACAGCCTCCAGGGCCGCGCGAGCGCCTGCCGGGCCGCTGAATCTCTGGACCAGTTCCCGCGCCCTCTCGGGTTCGTCCGCGGCCCCGATGACGAACACCACCACCCGCTCCTGCCCGTCCGCCAGTTCGATACGGGTCTGCATGGCTACGCAGGGATCGAAGCCGGCGCCGGTCTTGCCCGACAGACGCGCTTGGTGCATGGCGGCCGGGTCGGCGAGCGATCCGTTGCGTCCGATGAACTCGGTCCGGTTGCCGGTGACGGTGCGCATGGCCTCGCTAGAATTTACGAAGACCACGCGCTCAGGCCGGACACGGGCGTAGGCGTTGCGCGCGAAGATGGCGCCGGTGTGTGGGTCCTTCTCCGTCACGACGTGCATGAGGTTCGCGTGTCGCCACTCGCCCAGCACCAGCTCCCAATAGCCCGAAAGAGTCAGCCGCCGCGCCCGGCCGGAGTGGTTGCGAAGCTTCACCGACACGAACTTCACCGGCGCATCCATCGCGACGTAGGTCGAGAGCTCGGAGAAGATGCCGGACTCATCGTGCTCGAACACCGTGTAGCCGAAGCCGTGCCGGGCGACGTATCCCGACCGACCCGGAGCCGGCAGGGGCGTCGGTGACCAGAACATGCCCGTCTCCTCGTCGCGGACGTAGAAGGCCTCCCCTGTGCCGTCGCTGACCGGGTCGTTGTGGAACGTGGTCAGGCGGGATTCGTGCGCGTTCTCCACCCACGTGTACGAGCTTCCGCTCTCGCTGACGACCGTGCCGATGTACGGGCTCGCGATGACGTTGGCCCACGGAGCGGGCGTGGTGCGGCCCGGCTCCAGGCTGACGACGTACTCGTGGCCGTCGGCGGTGAAGCCCCCCAGCCCGTTGAAGAAGATGCGCTCGGGAGACGGCAGGGGGCTGATCGTCTCCGGCGCCGATTGACGCGACGGCTCGAAGGCCTTGGGAACGGCCTCGGCCGGGCCGCGGCGGCGCACCTGATCGGCGAAAGTCTCCCCCGTGCCGACGAGCACCACGCGGGCGACGGTCTGGAAGAGCACCCGGTCTTCTTCCGACAGCCCTTCTGCACGGCGCACGAAGACCCCGCCGGGCTTATCGACGATGGACGCCTCGGGTCCGGTGTTGATCAGGCTCGTGATCTCGTCTTGCAGCACCGCGCGGTAGCCCGAGAAGTCCTCGTTGAGTATGACCAGATCGGCCGTCAGGCCCTTGAACCTCCAGTAGGCATGGGCGAGCAGCGCCTCCTTCACCAGGTCGATGCGACTCGAGTCTCCGATGCGCACGAGGACGATGGGAAGGTCGCCTGAGATACCGAAGCGCCAGAGCCCCGGCTGGCCGAGGCGATTGCGGGCGAGGACGCTGGGGCCCGCCCGCCTGAGACCGTTCGCGTGGATCACCGAAGCAGCCAGTCTGCCGTAGATCTGGGCGTCGGCCTCGGTGACATTGAGCAGACGCAGGACCTCCTGGCTGTGGAACCAGGACATCTCGAAGGCCCGCTCGACGAAACGGCGATCCCGATACTTCACGAGCATGTCCAGCGCGGCGTCGCGGGTCTCGGCGACTCCGGAGATCAGGTGCACCGTCGCCGACTCGTCGGGCGACAGTCTCACCAGGCTGCGAACGGCCACAATGGGGTCGAGGACCGGCCCCTCGGTGTTCGACAGGGTCGTCCCGCCGCCGTCGTCGAATGCCGCCGGGTCCGCGGCCGTCCTGCCGCGCCCTATGAATCGGGCTCGATCGGTCTCGCACGAGGTCTCGCCGGCCGCCCCTCCCGGGACCACCAAGAGGTGGAACATCCACGGCGTCTCCTCCCCGGGAGTACGCGGCCGTCTCCGGCAGAGGATGGCTCCCTCGTCGGGAATGACCTCGGTCTGCACGAACAAGTTGCTGAAGGCGCGATGGGCCAGGTCGGCGTTCAATGGGGCCATGACGACCTCGGCGTAACTCGTCACCTCGATGTCGCGGGGGTCGTCGGTCAGGTTCGTGAGCGTGACGCGGCGCACCTCGACGTCGTCTTCGGGTGACACGCTGATCTCGGTGTGCGCCTCGATGCCCCGATCCGCCCTACGGTATTCGGCCCGCGCCTGCACGAAGACCGCCTCGTACCGATCCGGCTTGGCCCTGGTCGGCTGGTAGGCGGTCGACCAGTACCGCCCGGTGTTGCGATCGCGGAGGTAGATGAACGTCCCGTACGCGTCGCACGTGGCATCTTCGCGCCAGCGGGTCACCGCCAGGTCGCGCCAGCGGCTGTAGCCGCCGCCCGCGTGGGTGGCCATGACATGGTAGCGGCCGTTGGACAACAGGTGGACTTCAGGCAGGGGCGAGCTCGGGTCGGTCAACACGCGATGGACCGCGCCCATCTCGGGTACGACGACGTGGCCCTCACCCACCTCGCCCGCGCGCTGCTGCAGGGCCAGGGCGTTCTTCGGCACGCGTTCTTGCAGCAGAAGGTCGGTGGTCCGGACCAGCGGATCGGAGCTGAACCGGCGTTGTATGGGTCCGTCGAGAAGGACATGAGCGAGAGCGACCAGGCTCATGCCCTGGTGGTGGGCCATGAAGCAGCGGACGATGGCTCGGTCCGTGCCCGGGAGCACCCGAGTCGGCGTGTAGTCGACGGCCTCGTACAAGCCGTATCCGCCAAGAAAGCCCTCGGTCGCGAGGACCTGCAGATTGCGGCACGCGTCCCGGGGTGAGACGGTCAAGGCGAGAGCCGTCGCGTAGGGAGCGATCACCAGATCCTCGGCCAAACCGCGCTTGAAGCCCAGGCCCGGCACGCCGAACGCCCGGTACTGATAGATCTGGTTCATATCCACGGCGTTGTAGCACGACTCCGAGATGCCCCACGGAACGTGGCGGTGGTGCCCGTACTCGATCTGTCGGGAGACGGCCGCCCGGCACGCTTGATCCAGCAGCGTGTTCTCGTATGTGGCCAGGAACAGCTGCGGCATGAGGTACTCGAACATCGAGCCGCTCCACGAGATCAAGCTCATGTCCCCGCCGTGACTGGTGAGCAGGCGGCCCAGGGCGAACCAGTGTTCTTGAGGAACCTGCCCCTCAGCTATGAGGAGGAAGCTCGTCAGCCGGGCTTCGGACGCGAGCAGGTCGTACCAGCCGGGATCCCGCCGTCGTTCGGCCATGTCGTAACCGATGCTCAGCAGGTCGCGGGCCGGGTCGTAGAGGAAGTCGAAATCCATGGCCGACAGCTCATGGCAGCGGGCGATCAGCCGGTCGATGACCCTCATGCGCTTCTGCGCCCCCGACAAGCGGGCGTGGGGCTGCAGCGGGCGGTCGGCGTCGTCGGCCGCGGCGACCTCGCCCAGCGTGGGGAGAGCGGCGAAGCCAGCGGATCCCTTGGTCAACGACGTCAGGTCGTCACGCAGCCGCCGGCACTGGCGATACAGAGCGTTCGCCCAGTAGCGGTACTCGCCTTCGCCCTCTCCCGGCGGCGCCGCGGTCAATTCCTTTGCGGTGCCCAGGAGCTCGTCCAGGACGGCCTGTGTGGTCTTCGCTGACGGCGGGTCCGCATTCGCCGAAGCGACCACCTTCTGCATGGACTTGATCCGGCTCTCCAGGGCAGGCACAGCAGGCGATGGCACATGGGAAGCGAGTACCACCAGGGTGTCCTCGAGGCCTTGGAGGGGCCGGCGGCCCAGGACCGGTTGATCCTTCAACTCGGCCAGGCCTGCGCGCAGCGCGAGAAGACTTGCGACCAGGTTGCCGCTGTCGACCGAGGAGATGTACCGCGGGTTCAGCGGCTCCAGGGTGCGCGTGTCGTACCAGTTGAAGAAATGACCTCGAAAGCGCTCGAGCCTCTCCATCGTCTTCAGGGTCCGGTCCGTCTTGCGCAGGAGCTCGCCCGTGGAGATATAGCCGAAGTCGTGCGCCACCAGGTTCGCCAGGAGGGCCATCCCCATGTTGGTCGGAGATGTGCGAGGAGCAAGGGTGGGAACAGGGTGCTCCTGGAAGTTGTCCGGCGGCAGCCAATTGTGCTCGGGTCCGACGAAATCGGTGAAGAACCGCCAGGTCCGACGCGAGAGCGCCCGCAGGAACGCCTGCTGGCCGACGCTCAGTCTCGCCACCGGCGGCCGGATGGGTCTGCTGATCCACCAGCCGACGAAGGGCGCCGCCAGCCAGAGCACAAGCACCGGGATGACGAACGCACGATCGCCGATCCGGGTCTCGGGGATGACGACGGTGACCATCAGGAGAGCGACGGCCAGAGCGGGAGCGGCCCACATCTCGCGGAGGAAGTCCCAGGGAGTACGGCTCGCGTTGCGGCGGCTGTACGAAGGCAGGTGCCACAGCAAGAGCCCTTGCCGGGTGTGGAGCGATTTCACGCTCACCCGGACGATGGCGTCCAGGAAGATGAGGGCGTCATAGGGGAGGAAGACGAGCGTCAACAGAGCCCGCAACAGCGGACGGGCCCCCGACCTAGCCGCCTGCTCGAAGTGCGACAACCAGCCCCGCCCTTCGGGCTTTCGCGCCAGCTCGACGGCCCAGTTCAGCAGCACGGGTAGGAACAACGCACCGATCGCCAGCAGCGTCCAGACCCATGAGGGCCCACCGGCCCACAACCAGCCCCCCACGAGCAAAGCGACGAGCGCGGCCGGCACGAGGCTGCGGCGCAGGTTGTCAAAGAGCTTCCAGGCCGACAGCGCCGAGAGCGGGTTGCGCCGGAGCACCTCGTCGGCCCCGGGCACGCGCGGCAGCAGCCAACGGGCCAGCTGCCAGTCGCCACGGGTCCAGCGGTGCCTTCGGCTGGCCTCCATGGGGTATGTGAGTGGATGCTCTTCGATGAGGTCGACGTCGGTCACGAGACCCGAGCGCGCGTAACAGCCTTCCACGAGGTCGTGACTCAGGATCAGGTTCTCGGGGAAACGTCCGTGTACCGCCTGCGAGAAGGCCTCCACATCGTAGATGCCCTTTCCGACGAACGAGCCCTCCCCGAACAAGTCTTGGTACACGTCGGAGACCTGGCGCGTGTACGGATCGATGCCGGTCTCGCCCGCGAACAGCCGGGTGAACCAGGAACCGCCGGTGCTGGTGATGCTGATCGAAGTGCGCGGCTGCAGGATCCCGTAGCCCTCGACGATGCGTGCCTTTTCCCCGTCGTACACGGGCCGGTTGAGCGGATGCGCCATGTTGCCCACAAGGCGGTAGGCCGCGTCCCGGGGCAGCTGCGTGTCGGTGTCCAGCGTGATGACGTACCTGATCGACCCGAGAACGGAGAGATCACCGACGACGTGCGAGAACGGCGAGGCGTCGCCCGGGTGCGGGTCATCGGACCGGGCCTGCAGCAGAAGGGCGTTGAACTGCTCGAGCTTGCCACGCTTGCGTTCGTAGCCCATCCAGACCTGTTCGTGCGGGTTCCACACTCTCGGACGGTGGAAGAGGTAGAAGATCCCAGGACGGTCCTCGCCATACGCTTCGTTCAGAGCTTCGATGCCCTCGCGCGCGAGCGCGATCAAGGTGTCGTCGCCGGGCGCGTCCGGTTGCCCGGCATCACGGAAGTCGGTCAGCAGAGCGAAGTACAGGTTGGGGTCGCGATTGCCAAGGTAGCGTATCTCCAGGCCTTCCAGCAGCTCCGATACGTCCTCCTCGTTCCCGAGCAATGTGGGGACGACCACCATGGTCCGGTGTTCGGGCGGTATCCCGAGGGAGAAGTCCAGCCGGGGCAAGCTCCGCGGGGGCACGGTGATCGTCACGAACATGTTGACGATAGGAACGACGAGGGCGGTAGCCGAGACGAGACCGACCAGGGCGAAGAACACCGACACGCCGACGCCCCGGTCGAGTGAGCCCAGGTACACGAGCAAGAAGGCGTCGGCGAGAACAGCAAGAAAGAGCACCGGCGCGAGGTACAAGGGCAAGCGCAACCGGCGCGTCGCCCTGGCGACCTGGACCGCTGTGGAGACCTTGCAGTCCACCTCCTGCTCCAGCAGGGACCGACCCTGGCCGACGAGGTAGTAGCCGACGTGGGCGGTGCGATCCTTCGCGCCCCTGCCGACAGCCCGGTCCGCCAGAGTGACGGCCGCGCGCGCCACCTCCAGCTCGCTCTTGACGGAGCCCTTGGCGACCTCTTCGACCGCATGCCGGTAGCGATCGCGGGTCGGGAAGTCCTGCAAAGGATAGACGCCAGCGGGATCCATGTGGAGCCAGAGTTCCACCAGGCTCAACATCTCGACGAACCTGCCCCACTCCATCGCCGAGACGAAGCGCAGGCTGCCGACCGAGTTCGCGATCGATATCTGGTCGGTGGCAGCCGTGCGGCTGGCGGCCTCGAGAAGTTGCGCAGCGGTCTCGTCTTGTTCGGAGAGCCGGTGCTCCAGCCAGTTCTGGACGAACAGCATGGCCGGCTCGCGTGCCTGCAACCGGGCGTAGAAGTCCGCCACGAACGGGGCGGTGAGCGGCGCGTCGGTCGCGGCGAACTCCGCGAGCACGTGTATGAGCTGCCTCGGTTCGCGGTCGGCGATCTCGAGCATGCGGTCGGCCCACACGACGGCGGCGTCGCGCTCCTCACGACGCTCGGCTATCCGCACTCCGACGCGGCGTACGTTCTCCAGCAGGGCCAGCCGCAACATGATGGGGAACGCCCAGAGCTCCCCCAGATCCAGAGGTTCGACACTCTGGTACGCGGAGAGAAAGGCCGTGCAGTTGTCGCGGTCGATCCGCCCGTCTTGGTGGGAGATCAGCTCGAGGGCGACGTGATAGATACGGGGAAAACCTTCGAGAGGGCCGTCGGAAAGTCGTGGCAACTGCCCGCTGTACTTCTGGGGCAGATGGCGGCGCGCCAGGACGATCTGCTCCTCGATGAGATAGAAGTTGTCGAGCAGCCAGGCCTCGGCGGGCAGGACCGGCCGTCCCGGCACCGCCGCGGCGGCGACCACATCGTGCGCCGCCCGGACCAACCGCTCGTTCTCGGCCAGCAACGAGAGCAGCCTGTCCTTGCCCGGACGCCGGTCGACGCGATGGCTGCCGGCCAGGCTCGCGGCATGATGCTTGAGTTGGTCCGCGCTCAGCAGCTCGGAATGGAGCGCCGGGTCGCCCCACTCGCCTGCCGACTCATCCCGCTCGTGCTCGGCGGATCTTGAACCCCGAAAGACTATGGCATCCCCTTTTCGCTACTGATCGCCCTTACCAGAGGTACCGGCAAGACAACTTCCCGAAACGGCACTGCCGGGCCTCCAGCCCGGCGACCGACCACGTTTCGCCGCCACGTGCGCTGGACATGCGCGAAGCAACGCATGAGAGGCCCTCGCCGATTCATTCGACATCGGATAGACTGAATCGTGGCCGACACTGACAAGAGGAGTGTGTGCTAGATGCCGGGTTGGTTGGGACCCTGGGAGATCGCTATCGTCGTCGGCATCATCTTGCTCGTTTTTGGGGGCAGGCTGATCCCGCGCATCGGCTCCTCAGTCGGGCGCTCGTTCGTGGGGCTCAAGAAGGGCGTCAAAGAGGGTGAAGAAGGGTTCCGAGCCGCGATCAAGGATGACGGGACGACAGTCGATGCCGCGAGTGACACCCCCGCCGAAGAGCCCGTGACCGTCGCCAAGAAGAAGTAAGACCGCGTTGCACGACCTCTGGTCCCTGTTCTTCCACCTGGCGGGTCTCGCCGCTTTTCTCGTGGCCCACGGGACCTCGGCCGGTCTGGCCTTCGCGCTTCGCGGGGAGCGCCACCCGGAACGCATGCGGCGGCTGTTGGAGCTCTCGGAAGGGTCGTTCAAGGTGCTGTATCCCGCCGTGCTGGTGTTGATCGCGGGTGGAGTGGCAGGCGCTTTTCGCCGGACCTATTGGTCGTCCGGGTTCGTGTGGGTCTCGATCGGCCTCCTGCTCGCCGCCTTCGCGATCATGTTCGTCGTGGGCGGGGGGCAGTACAGCGTCGTACGAAAGGCGCTCGGCATCCGATATCGAGAGGGGTTCAAGATCTACCCTGGGACTGGGGTCAGCGCCACCCAAGAGGAGATCGAGGACGCCGTCGCCCGGCTGCACCCGTTCCTGCTTCTCGGGACGGGGGTCGTCGTGATCGGAGCATCGCTCTACCTCATGACCAGCAAGCCGTTCTAGGACGCTCTGGCTTCGAAGGAGCCTGCGCCCGCTGCGCGCCCCATTCTTAGTGCGGGGCGCGCGGGATAGCCGCGGGCCCCGCTGGAAAGTCAGCTGCTGGGCTCCAGCTTGCTCTGCTTGAAGTCTCTTGTCTTGCCGTCTTCGAGGAAGAAGACCCTGCAGTTGTCGCCTCGTGAATCCACGACGTATCCGCGCCCGAACTCCGGGTGGCGCACTCGGTCGTGCTTTACGAAGAGGGGGGGCACCACCCCGGACGGGTCGTGCTCGTGGTGAGCGTCGGCCATATTAGCATCCCCTATCGGAGGAAAGTGGAAGAGGGGAACCCGGCGGTTTCCTTGCGTGCAGTATAGCAGCTTCGACCTCGAAGCGCCGTGGAGGGCTACCGCTCAGGCGCGGATACAGGCGAGACAGCCACACCTCGCAGCGCCCGGATCCTCTCGAGCACCGGTGGGTGCGAGTAGTTCAAGGCTACGTACATGGGGTCGGGGGTCAGGTTGCTCAGGCTGTCGCGCGAGAGGATCTTCAGGGCCGCCACCATGCTGTCGGCGTCGCCGGTGGTGCGTGCGGCATAGGCATCGGCCTGATACTCGTGACGGCGCGACAGGGCCTGCAGGCCGAGGCCCAGCACCGATTCCACGGGCGCCAACAGCAGCGCGAAGAAGACGAGACCGGCGGCGACCCAGGGCGAGTCGACGCCGAAAGCCTGGAACAGCCCTCGCTGCGACAAGAAGACTGAGAGCAGGGCGAAGAGCACGCCGGTGTGCAGCATCGACAGGAGCAGCCCTTTGAGCACGTGGCGCTCCTTGTAGTGGCCGACTTCGTGCGCGACCACGGCGACCAACTGGGGGGTCGTGTGACGGGCGATCAGGGTGTCGAAGAGGGCGATGCGCCTGTTCCGGCCGAAGCCGGTGAAGAAAGCGTTCGCTTTGGTGGATCGGCGAGAGCCGTCCATCACGAGGATGTTGGAGAGCGGAAAGCGCACTCCGCGGGCATACGCGACGATCGAGTCGTGCAGTTCCCCGGACTCGAGAGGGGTGAAACGGTTGAAGAGGGGCATGATCCAGATGGGCAGGACGTACTGCATCACGAGACTGAACACCACCGCCGCCACCCAGGCATAGACCCATGCCCACGATCCGGCGTAGGTGAAGAAGGCCAGCACAGCGGCGAGCACCGGCACGCCTACCAGCACCGCCAGCAGCGCCGCCTTGGCCAAGTCGGCCACATAAGTGGCCGGGGTGGTGCGGTTGAAACCGAACCTTTCCTCCACCACGAAGGTCGCGTAGACGCTGAAGGGCAGACCGATGAGCCACTGTGCCACGACCAGTGCACCGATGTACAGGATACCGCCGGCGATGGGCCCCCATTGGAGTAGGTCGATCCCACGGAAGAGCCGGCCGAATCCCCCCAGCCACCAGAAAAGCAGGAGCGCCACGAGGTCGACACTGGTCGTGAGCAAACCCAAACGGAGCCGGGCGCGCGAGTACTCCTGCGAGCGCTCGTAGGTCTCCCGGTCGTAGACGTCCTCGAACTCGGCGGGCAGACCCTGCCGCAATGCCCGGAGGTTGCGCAGGTCTGCCCAGCGCTCCACGCCGAATGTCGCGAGCAGCGCCACGAGGATGATGACCGCATAGACGTTCAACATGCTTGGAGTATTCCCCCGATCAGGACACCTTCAGTACCTTCGGGCAACGGTCACCCGTGAGCGATGTTGATGGCGCGGGCGAGCAGCATAGCGGCGATGGCGAATGAAAGGGTGGCCTCGACGCCCATCACGAGCTTGGCCTGCTTCGAATACGGCATCGCGTCGGTGGGCGAGAACGCCGTCCCGCAGGTGAGCGAGACGAAGAGGTAGTCGGAAAACGAGGGTTTCCAATCGGCGGCGGCGAGTCCCTGTTGGTCCTGCTGCTGCTGGGGGAAGACGAGGTCGGGGTAGTCTTCATAGCCGTCGGCCCGAGCTTCCGGCCCGCCGCCGTCGAGCTCCCAGTGGAGAAGAGCGAAGACCGCGACGTTGACGATCCAAAGGGCCGCTCCGGCGAGCAACAGCCCCGTCGGACTCAGCGTCGACCCCAAGAAGACGCCACGCACGAGCAAGGCGAGGCTGAGGACGTTCGCGATGATCAGCACCCCGACCACACTGAGGGAGAGAAGCCGAGCCGTGCGGCTCGGCTCGGTCCGCGACGGGATGTAGACGGCAACCGACGCGAGGAGCAGGACGCCGGCGACCACAGGGAGCAGCCAGACCGGGCGCAGAGCCAAGCTGTTCGCCACCCATGTCTGACCGGCGATGACGATGACGATCGCCCCGAAGACGGGCCACCTCGATTCGGGCTCGGTGGAGCGCTGCCACGACGGGACCACTTTGGCCCTCTGCGGAACAGGCTCAGCCGCCGGCGCTTGCCCCGTGTCCGGCCTATCTGCCATCGACCGGCTCCCCCACGCCACCCTCCATCCGTGTTTTCGTCTCTTGTTCGAGCCGCACGAGGTACACAGAGCTAGATTCTGGGTATGACGTGTGAAAGCCTTCTTCCCCGGCGGTGACGGGATGTCCCACGGTACGTTCAACGCTCTCGACATCATCGTGGGCGACCCCGAGAGCGCCTTTCCGGACCTGCCACGAGCCAGCTTCCGCGTCCTCCGCCCACGTTCGGGCCGACTCGCCACCACCCTGTATGCGCGTCATGGGGAGCGCTCGCCTCGCACATACGTGTACGCGTCGCGAAGTCTCACTGAGAGGTAGGAGGCGGGGCCACACCAGAAGGAGGCAAGGTGTACCGTTTTCGCGTTAGCAAAGACAGGTGTATCAACTGCGGCATATGCATGGACCTGTGCCCGGTCCGCTGCCTGGACATGACGCGACCCTCCGGCGAGGGCACGCCGGCCGACGCTTCCGAGCGACGGACGTTGGTGCCGGGGAACTGGGGCGCCCGCACGTGGATGATGCTGTCTCCTGTGCAGGTGGCCAAGTGCGTCGGGTGTCAGGTGTGCGCGCACGAGTGTCCGACGAACGCGATCGTGATCGAGAGCGGCATAGCCGATATCGAGTTCGCCCAGCGAGGCCTGGTTACGCATCTACCCCGTGAGGGGACGTGGCAGCCGCTGGACGCTTACACCCGCGCCACCCCGGAACAACCCGGGGAGACACCCTGGGGCGAAGCACATGCGTGGCACGTGGCCGGGCGCGAGGAGATCTGGCAGAGCTGGCGCAGCTGGCTCGGCGATCTGAGTCAGGATCTTCAGGCTCCGTGCCAGACCGCCTGCCCGGTGGGCACGAACGCGGGCTTGTACGTGGGCCTCATCGCCGAGGGGCGCTACGACGAGGCCCTCCAGGTGGCATCCGAACCCAACCCCTTCCCCGCGATCTGCGGGCGGGTCTGCACGGCGCCTTGCGAGGACGTGTGCCGACGCGGGGAGTTCGAGGCCGCCATCGCGATCCGCGACCTCAAGCGCTTCGCCATGGATCACGGCATCCCGAAGCATCGCAAAGTCACCCCTCCGCGGCACCGGTATCCCGAGACCGTCGCGATCGTGGGCGCCGGCCCCACCGGACTGAGCGCCGCTTACTATCTGGCGCGTCGGGGCTATCGGGTGACTGTCTACGACGCCATGCCGGTCGCAGGCGGCATGATGGCGATCGGCATCCCCCACTACCGCCTTCCTCGCTCGGAACTGGAACGCGATGTCCAGGCCATGAGGGACCTCGGCGTCGACGTCCGCCTCAACACCGCGGTCGGGCGCGACGTGTCGCTCGACGACCTGCAGAAGCGGAATGCGGCCGTCCTGCTGGCCGTGGGCGCCCAGAAGAGCCAACGGTTGGGAGTCCCGGGGGAAGGCGAGTTGCGCGGGGTCATCGCCGCGACCACGTTCCTCAAGGCGTTCAATCTGGACTCGGCGACGAAGCTCGAAGGCGACGTGGTGGTGGTAGGCGGCGGGAGCACCGCGATGGATGCGGCGAGGTCGGCGTTGCGCGCCGGAGCCGGTAGCGTGCAGGTGCTGTATCGACGCAGCCAGGCCGAGATGCCGGCCCAGGGCGAAGAGGTGCGAGCCGCGCTCGAAGAGGGAGTGCGCCTCCACGAGATGGTCATACCCGTCAAGATCTTGGGTGAGGCGGGAGACGTGAGCGCGATACGTTGCCAGCGCGTGGAGCCGGGTGAGCCCGACGAAACAGGGCGATCCACCATCGTCCCTCTCTCGGGCACCGAGTTCGATCTGCCCATCGACAGGGTGCTGGTGGCCGTCGGCGAGGCGCCGGATCCCTCGTTCCTGCCCGAAGGCACGAGCATCGGAGTGGCCCCCTGGGGGGGTCTCCTCATCAATCCGGCGACACTGGCGACCGGCGCCCCCGGCGTGTTCGCAGCAGGCGACGTGACATACGGGCCGCGCTCGATCATCCAGGCCGCCGCGCACGGCCGGCAAGCTGCACGGTACATCCACGCCTACCTGCGCGGGGTGTCACCCAGCCGTGTCTCGGAGATGCCCCCGGATGAGTTCCAGTCGGTGTCGACCTTGCCGCCCGGCGGCTCTTTCGCGCTCGACCTCGACTACCTGTCGCGCGAAGAGATGCCGCTCGACCCGAGCGCGGCGCGAGACCGGATGGTCGAGTCCGCCCGTGGCTACGACGAAACGCAGGCCCGCCGGGAGGCAGCGAGGTGCCTGCGATGCGACCTCGACTACCTGTGCCCGGCGATCGAAGTGGTCGAGAGGGAGAAGGCGATGGATACGACAAAGTAGCGGTGGACGTGGATCTCGGCCACTCTGGAAAGGGGTGCTCCTGTGACAGTACCTGATCTCACGAACAGCATCATCGGGGGGATCAACGACGGCTTGGAGGGCTTCCTGGAGGGCACGATGGTCGCGGCCCTCCCGGTGGTGTGGTTGCTGATACTCGGGCTCCACCTAGCCCGCCCCTACTTCCTGCTGATGATCGAGCGCTTCACCCTCAGGCTCGGCGCGGACCTGCTGTGGATAATCTACGTGATCCTTCGGGACTTCCTCATCATCTCCGGCATGGTGATGAGCTTCATGTTCTTCTTCCCCGACGTCTTGACCGGCAACCAGTTGCCCATCACCGGCAGCCTGGCCACGGCGACCCTCATGGGGGTGCTGCTCGTCAAGCTGATGGGAGACCCGGATCACGACCTCGGCGGCTACCGGCTGTGTACCTACCTCCTGGGCCTGGGGGGCGCCCTCTACTACGTCCCGTACATCCTGGGAGTCCAGTTCAACGGAGTCGCCACGGGTCGGCTCAAGAGCATGAGCGACTTCATGGTGAGCAGCACCAACACCGGCTGGGCGGTGGTCCTCGCGTACGTCGCCATGGGTCTCATGGGGATCATGGGGGCCGTCGCAGTGGCATACACGCTGAGCACCGGCGGACGCCCCGAGCCGGAGGAACCCGTGGTCGGCGGAGGAGAGGAGTGGCAGCGATGAGTCCCGACGACGTCTCCAAAGCTATCGCCGATGCTTTCAACCAGGGGGGGCAGCAATGGTTGGTCGCCACCATCGTGGCCTTCCTGCCCGCTCTCTGGACGGCCGGGCTGATCTTCCACCTGGGGCGGCCATACATCCTTCGCACATTGCGGCGCATGGGGCTGAGATTCGGCGCCGACATCTGGTGGATGACCTACCTGCTGCTGCGGGACGGCATTCTCCTCATACTTCTCGGGCTGAGCCTGATCTTCTTCCAGCCGAACCTGGTCAAGAGCATGGACCTGCCCCTGACGGCACCGCTGGCGACGCTCTTCTTGTTGTTGGCCCTGGTGGTCAGGCTGTTCAGGCGAGTGGACGACGACAGGGGTGCGTACCGGCTGTCGACGGTGTTCCTGGTGCTCGGCGCTACCTTGTACTACGTCCCCTTGGTGTTCGCCATCGAGGGAGCGGACCAGTCTTACCTGGCCGGCTTCGCCGAGAAGCTCACCAGCAGCTCGAACTCGACTGCGGCGCTGACCATCATGTGGATCTCGCTGCTGGGGGTCATCATCGTGGCCGCCGCCGTGTTCGTGTGGGCGATGAGGTTCGCGACACGCACCATGCAACGGCGGGTGTCTCCCGGTCAGCAGTAGGCGCGTGAAAAGCCTCGTGGTCCGAGGTCTCCGAAACAGAGTGTCGCTGTCGGGCTATCCCGCCGCGGCCGCCAAACGAGAGCCCATCTCATAGGCCCGTTCCAGGTCCTTGGGAAACACCTCTTGGCGGCGTCGGGCCTTCGCCGCGGCGTCCCACCCGGTGGTGAGATATTTGGAGTAGTCCTAGAACTGGTACGTGTCTGTGCACAGCAGGACCTCGCAGCTGCCGAATATCCGGCCGAGGGTGCGGCTGGAGGCGGCGACGCTCGCGTCCTGATTGTAGGCGGGCATCTGGGCCTCGGTCACGTTCATCGTGTAGACGAGACCGATGGGCAGCTTGCGCGGAAAGATCGAAGCGTGACCCGGAGTGTACGAGAGATTCGGGAAGATGAAGCGCTCGAGGAACGAGCGCATCTCGCCCGTCTCGGTGTGGAAGTAGATGGGCGATCCAAGCAGCACGACATCGGCCTCGAGCGCGCGCTCCAAGATGGGGGTCAGATCGTCCTTCATGCCGCACCGGCCGTAGCTTCTGCCACCGATCTTCTTGCAGCGGAAGCAGCTCGTGCAGCCCTGGTAGGCGTGGCTGTACAGGTGCACGAGCTCGGTCTCGGCTCCGCCGGCCGCGCAGCCGCGCAGGGCGCTCTCGAGCAACGTGGCCGTGTTCCATGTCTTGCGGGGGCTGCCGTTGATGGCTATGGCCTTCATAGATCCCTTCCCTGAGTTCACGTGGGGCGCGCGCGTGTGGCGCCGGAACATGGTACGCGCTCAGCCTTTCCCCGAGAAGGGTATATGCTCGTTTACAGGCGGTACCACCCACTGCCGCGACACGACAGGAGCCATCGATGACGACGTGGAGACCAGGAAGAGTTCGCCCGAGGCGCGATGAGCGCCCATCGAAGAAGGGCGTCTACTGGATCATAGCCGGACTGCTGGCAGCCGGAGCCACGGCCGGCTACCGCTGGTGGCGAGGCCTTCCCAAGTAGCTCAGCCCGCGAGGATCGCCGCCAGACGGTCGCACACCCACGCCACGTAGTCTTCGCACCGCCTCGAGATCTCATCTTGCCTGAAGCGGGGCATACCCCTCCGCGCTGCTGATGTCGCACCCGGTGAGCCCGCGACATGTCGCGGACCCGAACTCCTCGCGGAAGTCGCGGATCAGTTGCTGGAGTGCCTGCTTGTCGTCCGGAGCCATCGCCGGATGCTCGTCGGGAGCGAAGTAGTCGCGCAGGCCCAGCGACGTGACAGCCCCTTCGACCGCGCCGCAGGTCTCCCCCATACCCACCGAGCCGCCGCCCATGTAGCGTGCGACCGTGATCGCCTGCAGGTCGATCCCGAGACACTGGCTGACGAACAAGACCACCGTCTGGGCGCAGTTCATGGGCGCCGATCCAGGGTCACGGAAGCGCGCCATCGCGACCTCTTTGACTTCGATTCATCGATCCACTTTCGATCCTCCTCGTTCGTACACCGGTCCGCGCAAGCATACCCGTTGCCCGCCGGTGTGGCTCCGCCGCCGGACGGGAACGTTAGATGGCGACTGCATCTTTACGGAAGGAGGTCCCCATGGGACTGCCACAGCTGGTCGTCCGGTTGGTCGTGGGCGTCCTGATGATCGGGCACGGACTGCAGAAGCTCTTCGGATGGTTCGGGGGACATGGTCTGGAAGGGACCGGTCAGTTCTTCGACTCTCTCGGGCTGAGGCCGGGAAAGCAGGCCGCGGTGGCAGCCGGTGCCGCGGAAGTGGGCGGCGGCGCCCTGCTTACCCTAGGGCTCGCCACTCCATTGGCCGTCGCCTCGCTCGCCGGAGCGGTCATCACCGGCGCGCGCACCGTGCACCTGAAGAATGGTCCCTGGGCGACCGAAGGCGGCTACGAATACAACCTGGTGCTGCTCGCCACCCTGTTCGCCCTGGCACAGACCGGCCCCGGCCCCGTTTCTGTTGACGCGGCCAGGGGGACCGTCCGCAAGGGCTTCTTGTGGGCGCTTCTCGCTCTCGCAGCGGGCACGGCAGGCTCCTTCGCGGCCACCGCCATCGGCGCTCGGTCCAGCGACGAGCCCCAGATCTAGCAAGAGCGGACACCGAGGGGATACATGCAGACTTCAGAGAGCAAAGCTCCGGTAGCCCTGATCACGGGGGCCGGCATAGGCATCGGGGCGGCCACGGCGCGCGCCTTCGCCGAAGCAGGCTACCGGGTCGCGGTGACTGACGTGCTCGACGCCGAAGGCACGGCCGTAGCCCGGGCCCTGGAAACCGAAAACGGCATCGCGGAGTTCTTCCATCTGGACGTGGCCGACACGGGTCAGGTGGACGAGGTCGTCCGATCGGTCGGCAACCTGTGGCAGCCGCCCGAGGTCATCGTGGCCAACGCGGGCATCGCCCGGCGCGTGCCTTTCGAGGAGCTAGCTGACGATGTCTGGGATCGCCTGCTCGACGTCGACCTGAAAGGCGTGATGCGCGTGTTCCGGTCGGCCGCGCCCGCGATGCGCGAGAGGCGACGCGGTTCTCTGATCGCCCTCTCGTCGATCATGGGGGTCTCGTACGGCTGGTCCGAGCACGCCCACTACTCGGCCGCGAAAGCCGGCGTCGTCGGCCTGGTCCGGGCGCTCGCGGTGGAGCTCGCTTCCGACAACGTCCGGGTCAACGGCATCGCACCGGGCTACGTCCGCACCGCGCAGTCGCTCTCGCGCGAGAACAGCCTGGGGCCGGAGGGCCTAGAGGCGGCGGCCTCGTTCATCCCCCTCGGGAGAGTCGGCAGCCCCGAAGAGATCGCCCCGGTGGCCGTCTTCCTGGCCTCTGACGACGCCCGGTACATCACGGGCCAGGTCCTGCTGGTCGACGGCGGGCTCACCGTCGGCAGATACTGATGCTACGTCGGCGACGCGGCGCGGTCAGACGACGCCGATCAACCACAGGATCAGAAGAACGACGAGGATCACGAAGATCGTGCCCCCCGGGAAGTAGCCCCAGCCTCGGCTGTACGGGAACAGCGGCAGCACGGCCAACGCCAACACGACCAGCACGATGACCAGAATCAGCGGCAGCATGACTCCTCCTTTTATGACAGGCCCAGAGCCTGTTTCATCTGTGGAGTTATCCGTTGTGAATCCCGAGCGTCGAAGTACCCCTCCCAGGGGTCGCCTTTGAGGCGCCTGAGCCGGTTCGGCAGCGTGGCTATCGTGTACGAGTCGGGGCGCACGCGACCACCCAGCTCACTCCAGCGCAGAGGCACCGAGACGGTGGCGTTCTCACGAGCGCGGGTCGAATAGGGAGCGATTGAGGTTGCTCCCCGGGTGTTGCGCACGTAGTCGACGTAGATCTTTCCGGGCCGTTTGGCTTTGGACATGTTCGCCGTGTACTTGTCGGGCGCCACCGACACGAAGGTCTCCGCCACCGCCTTGCAGAAGCCGCGCACCGCCTGCCAACCGTCGCCCGGGATGATGGGCGCCACCACGTGCAGCCCCTTACCCCCCGTGGTCTTGACGAAGCTCTGCAGGCCGAGCACGCGAAGGGTCTCCCGCATCAAGCGGGCGGCCTCGGCGAGGTCGTGCCATCCCACGGCCGGATCAGGGTCGAGGTCGAACACGAGCATGTCGGGTCGTTCGATGTCGGGCCAGGTCGAGCCCCAGATATGGACCTCGAGGACCCCCATCTGGGCGAGGGCCACAAGGCTGTCCGGCTCGGTGATGGCTATGTACGTCTCGACGCCACCGGACTCCTCGATAGTTATCCGGCGGAACGGCCCCGGGAAATCCTGGCCCGGGTGCTTGTGAAAGAAGCACTGTCCTCCGGCTTCGCCTCCTTGACCAACGACGTCGGGGGAGCCCTTGACCCCGTCGGGACACCTGACCATCGACACGGGGCGATCGACGACGTACGGCATCATCCAGCGAGCGACACTCTGGTAGTAGTCGATTAGGCCACGCTTCGTGACCCCCTGAGCGGGCCAGAAGACGCGGTCGGGGTGCGTCACCGCCACCACCGAACCGGCCACTGCGGCCGGCGTACCGGCTGCCGCGACCGTCACCGCCGAAACGGCCGCCGGCGCGGCGGGTTCCCGGCCGACCTCGTCCGAGGCCTTGTCCTCACGCAGGCCCTTGAAGCTGGGGTGTCGGATGCGCCCGTCGCCTGTCCACTCGGCGAAGGCCACCTGGGCCACCAGTCGCGGCTCGACCCAGTGGGACCCCTTGGGTAGGCGCTTCAGATCGGCGAAGGGCGCCTCGTCGGTCCGCAGACCGCGGAGCCGCTCACCGAGACGCAGCAGAAGCTGCTCGCTGAACCCGGTGCCCACCTTGCCCACGTAGCGCAGTTCACCGTCCCCATGCACTCCCAGGAGCAGGCCCCCAAAACCGACGCGGGTGCCCGCGGGGTCGGTGTACCCGCCTACGACGAACTCCTGCTCGTGCCGGCACTTGACCTTCACCCACTCTGTCCCGCGCACTCCGGGCCGATAGCGGCTACCCGTCCGTTTGCTGACGACGCCCTCCAGGCCGAGTCCGCAGGCGCTCTCGAGGACGACCGCACCATCACCCGCGATGTCGTCCGAATAGACGATCCGGTCGCCGGCCGCGACCCGCGACAAGAGTCGCTTCAACAGTCTCTTGCGATCCTCGATGGCGACCGCCAGAAGCTCCCACCCGTCGAGGTAGAGCAGGTCGAAGGCGAAATACACGAGTCGCCCGTTGGCCGGACGCTCCCCTGCGCCGGCGAGGTTCTGCAACTCCTGGAAGCTCGTGGTGCCGTCGGGCAGCTGCACGACGACCTCGCCGTCCAGCATCGCGCTCTCCACCGGCAGGGCGGCCAAACTATCCACCAGCACCTGGTACCTGCCGGTCCAGTCCTTGTTGTTGCGCGAGTACATGACGGCGGAGCCCTGTTCGATCCGCGCGAGGGCGCGGTACCCGTCGAACTTCACCTCGTGCAGCCACCCGGGCCCTTCCGGAGCGCGCTCGACCAGTGTGGCCAGCTCTGGGCTGACGAAGCGCGGCAACTCCGGCGCGCGCCGCGCGCCCGGCAGGGCGGAGGGGTCGATGAGGAACTCCTCAGCGGCCCGCACATCGGCCTGACGATCGGGGGGCTGGTCTCCGTGCCAGACGCTGGCCTCCCCCTCGGCCGCGATCTCGTCCAGAGTGCGGCCGCTCGCGACCGAAGCTGCCTGCTCACGCAGGACCGCTTGTCCGTCACCGTCGACCGAATAGTCGTCCCGGTGCTTGATGAGCAGCCACTGCTCCTTGTCCTCACCGGGGCGGCCCTTTGTCCGTACGAGCACCCAGCTGCCCTTCAGCTTCTCACCGTGCAGCGTGAACTTGAGTTCGCCTTTCTCGAGGCCCTTCCGGGGGTCGACTTCGGGCTCCCAGGTGCCCCGGTCCCAGAGCTCCACGGTCCCGCCCCCGTACTCTCCCTTGGGGATGGTCCCCTCGAAGCTGCCGTATTCCACGGGGTGATCCTCGACGTGCACGGCCAGACGACGATCGTGAGGGTCGAGCGAAGGTCCTTTGGGCACCGCCCACGAGACGAGCACTCCGTCGAGCTCGAGCCTGAAGTCATAGTGAAGCCTGGTCGCGGCATGCTTCTGGATGACGTACAGAAGACGAGGTCCGTCCCGGGGCTCGCGCTCCCCGCCCCCCGACGGCGTCGGCTCGCCCGCCTGACCCGATGGCTCAGGAGTCTTCTCGAAACGCCGCTTCTTGCGGTAGGTCTCCAGTCCCACGGTCGCCTCCCTACGCGGACTTCTTGCCGCGCGCGTGTGTGCTCCGCTTCTTGGCGCCGGCCGCGCGCGACTCCGGGTCACCGCCGATCCCGTCATCGCTGGCGGAGTCGGTCTTGGCCGGCTTTCGCTGCTCCATGCTCTTCTTCAGGAGCGACATGATGTCGACCACGTTGCTCTCAGGCGCCTCACGCCTGGGGGGCTCAGTGATCATCGAAGTGTCCCCGCTTTCGACCTTCTTGTGGATCAGCTCAAGGAGGTCGTCCCGATAGGTGTCGCGATACTGGGCAGGTTCCCACGTGGCCCGCATCGCCCTCACCAGCTGCTCGGCCATGTTCAGCTCCTGCGCGCTCACACCCAGGGCCTCCAGGTCATCGCCCGGCAGGTCGAACTCGGACACGTCTCGCAGCTGGTACGCCCACCGCAGGGTGTAGGCGATCAGGGCGTTCCCGTCGGGTACGAGCGCGCAGAGATGCTGCCGCTCGCGGATGACCAGCTTGGCCACGCCCACTTTTCCCGTGTTCTTCAGGGTCTCCCGAAGCAGGGCGTATGCCTTGCGCCCCGCCTTCGCCGGCTCGGTGTAGTAGGGCGTGTCGAAGTACGCGATGTCGATGTCGTCGCCGTCGACGAAGCTCATGATGTCGATGCTCTGAGTGGCCTCCACGTTGGCGGCTTCGAGTTCGGCCTCCCCGATAACCACGTACTGGTCCTTCTCGTACTCGTATCCCTTGACTATGTCGTCGTATGCGACTTCATGACCTTCTTCGTCGACCCGCTGGTTACGGATGCGGCTCAGATCGGTCTTGTGAAGCATATGGAAGCTCAGGTCCTCGCGGGCACTCTTAGCCGGGTACAGCGAAACGGGGATCGTGACCAAGCCGAAGCTGATGGCCCCTTTCCATAGTGGGCGCGCCATGGCAGGCCTCCTCGATCTATTCGTGTCATAGATACGTTACCCAATCCCATGCCTTCGTCGAACGGCCCCCGCCGCCGGGAAGCTCGGGGGGCGAGTGGCCTGACGGTTTGGCGCGTCGCTTGTGCGGACCGGCCCGCGGGTGCGAGTTCGGACACCAGGCTCAGTTGAACTCTCGTCCGTCGGGTCGACCGTTCCTGCGGGCAGGTCGTGGTCCCGCGGGGGTATCAACACCCCATGGTGGCGCAGGGATGGCCGCTCCTCACAGGACCGCTATCCTACCCGGGCGCCTCCCATCTGCCCGCCCAACGGCACATACGGCAAAGGAGGCCAAAATGGGTATCGGCGTGAGACTACGGAAGCTTTGGCGTGAGCGGCTGGTTTGGCTTGAGCGGCTGGATTTCTGAGCCTCTTGGCGACCAAAAGACTTTCGGCGTGGCGGGCACCATGTTATTGTGACGCTAATCACACGGGCCCGATCTGCCGATTAGCATCCGGCCACATCAACCGATGCGGCGGTTTGCTCCTCTCGTGTCAGGCGAACGTTGATCGTTCCCCCGAAATGGGGGTAGGTCGGTTTAACGGATCGAGACGCGTACACGTCCCGTGGCGTGCTCGGCGAAGGGAGGGATGCGCTTGGAATGAGGGTCCACGTGGCTGCCATGAACCGCGCGCAGGCCTCACCTTGTTCATTGCCTGCAACGTTCGGCAGTCGGGGGTTCCGGGGGGGGTCACCAGACTGATGGAGGGATAGGATGACCAGACGTAAACGGACGACTTTGATCGTGTCGCTCACGGTCGCCGCGCTGCTGATCGCGGTAGGAGTCGCGTATGCCGCAGGCGCATTCCCGGATGTGGACCCGAGCGACGTCCATGCTGCCGACATCCAGTGGGCCGCGGACAATGGCGTCGTCAACGGCTACACGAACGGCAACTTCGGCCCATACGACAACATCACCAGGGGCCAGGCCGCTTCGATGTTCAAGAACTACGACGATTTCGCCAACCAGGGCGCCGCTGACGGAACCGCGGGCTGCAAAGAGTGCCACAACGACACGACGCTGATAACGGGCAAGCAGGCCACGTGGGCCGAGTCCAACCACGGAGAAAACGAATCATTCGTGCGGGCCACCAGCGCAGGCTGCGCCGGCTGCCACTCCGGTGGGGCATTCAGCAAGATGATCGCAGCGGGCCAGAACCCGAGCACGGTTTCCGCGGGCGATCCAGACCCGACCCGCCAGGGCTGTCGCGCATGCCACCAGATCCACGAGACCGGCACTGGCGCTGACTGGGCCCTGGAGACGACCGCAGCGGTAGCGCTCTTCGCCGCCCCAGGTGAGACCTTCGACGGCGGCAAGGGCAACTTGTGCGCCAACTGCCATCAGCCGCGTCGCACCTTCCCCGCACCCAACGCTGATGGCATCATCACGGGCATCAGCACCCACTGGGGCCCCCACCATGGTCCCCAGTCCGCGACGCTCCTTGGTACCGCCGGTGCCGCTGCCGATGGCGGAACGCTTGACGGCTCTCCCATGTTCCACTACACCGGGGTCGCCGACACCTGCGTCGGCTGCCACACGCCCGCCGTACGCAGCCACCTGTTTGGCGCGGACCTGAGCGTGTGCAAGACATGCCATCCGGGTGCCGAAAACTTCGACATCAACGGCGTGCAGACTGAGACCCAGACCCGCCTGGACGCACTCGCCAAGCTGCTGGCTGCTGAAGGTCTGCTCGAACTCGAGGATCCCGCCGCCACCAGCAATATCGACGGCCACCCGGCCGTGACCGAAGCCCCGGAGAACCAGGCTGTCGCCCTCTACAACTGGCTGTACATCGCCCACGAAGACAAGAGCAAGGGCGTCCACAACCCCGCCTATACCAAAGCGATGCTCGACGCTGCCTTCGAGGCGCTGGGTCAGTAACACTCACACCGACAACGCCAGCTGAGCGAACAGGGCTGCCGCTTGGCAGCCCTGTTTCTGTTCTTGGCCGAAGCGCGCCCGACATGCGCGGGCGCCGACAAGGATGTAGTCAGTGACCCGCCGGCGACAGGGGAGGTGCGGCCTCGAGGCGTACGGGCAAGGAACGGAAGCACGGAAAGCCCGAGACAGGGTCGAGATCATCGAGCCGCGCGCTACTGAGCCGGTTCACGTTTGCTTCTTCCCAGCCGTGCGGCATCCGCAACACTCGGGGCACGAGATCGTCGGCCAGGGTCACCTCTACCCGCAGCCGCCCCTCGGAGGACACGACCACCCCGATATCGCCGTCGGACAGCCCGGCAGCAGCCGCGGTGTCCGGGTGCACGCTGAGAAGGGGCTTCGGCTGCAGCCGGCGCAGCGCGGGCACGTTGCGATAGCGCGAGTGCGTGTAGCCCACCGAGCGGGCCCCCGAGGTCAAGATCAGGGGGAAGTCAGGGCCCGACTCAGGCACGACCGGCCCAGGGACCGGATCGTAGCCTCGGGAAGCCATGACCCCGCTCGAAAGCTCGACCTTGCCGCTCGGCGTCTTGAAGCCCGCCGCCTCGTAGGCCCGCTCGACGCGGTCGGCATAGATGATCCCTTGTGGTCCGCGACGCGCGAGCTCCTCGGCGTCCACGCCCAACGGCGCCAGACGTTGATCGAGGGCGTCACGGGTCGTCTCCCAGGGGAACCATTCCGAATGGCCCAGGCGACGCGCAAGCTCGCTCCACAGATAACGGTCATCCCGGGCGTCGGCTCTGTCGACCGCCGCAGCCGACAGCCCGAGCCTCGGCTCGCCCCCCACCAGGATGGTGTCCCAGATCTCGTCCCGCTCGAAGGGCAGCGTGGCAGGCAGGACGTAGTCGGCCACGCGGGTGGTCTCGGTGAACGAGGTATCCATGACCACCAGCAGCTCCAGCCGGGCGAAGGCCTCTCCCAGGCGCTCGACTCCAGGCCATTGGAGCAGAGGGTTGCTGCCCGAGATCACCAGACCGCGCACGGGGTAGGGATCCTCGTCCAGCACCGCGCGCGCCAGGAGGTTCGCCTGCGCCTGGCCCCGGAGCTCGTGGAAGAAGGGAAACTCGCGAGCCCCGATCGCAGCGGGGACTTCGCCATTCGGCCCGGGCGAGACCGGAGGGACAAGAGGGGTCAACCTGTTCTTGAGGGTGAGGACCGATCCCCCGAGGACATCCAGGTTGCCGCAGATCGCCTGCAGGCAGGCGAGTGCGCGCGCCGACTGCACTCCGTCGTGGTGTAGCTCGATGCCGTTACCCATGGCAAGGCAGGCCGGCCTCGTGCTGCCGTAGGCGCGCGCCGCGGCCACCAGGAGGTCAACGGGCACCCCGGTGACGGCCGCCACCCGGTCGGGCGGGAACTCGGCGGCACGGGCCGCCAAGGCGTCAAAGCCGACGGTCCAGGCCTGGACGAAGTCCCGGTCGAACAGGCCCTCGGCGATGACCACGTGCAAGAAGCCCAGGGCCAGGGTAGCGTCGGTACCGGGCAGCAGCTGCAGGTGGAAGTCGGCGTCGGCGGCCATGCGGTTGCGGTTCGGGTCGACGACGATCAGCTTCGCCCCTTGCGAGCGGGCCTCCGCGATCAGCCGCTTCCGCACCGGCATCGACTGCTCCGGGTTGTCCCCCCAGAAGAGCAGGCACCGGCTTCGGACGATATCGGGTATGGCGAGCTTGCCGTACGTGATGTGGTTGGCCATCTCGTAGGCCCACTTGCACTGGCTTCCGCAGGAGGAGAAGTTGGGCGAGCCGAAGACGTGGGCGAAGCGCTCCGCCCAGCCGATGAACTCCTTGCCGATGCCGGCGCGACCCACGTGGAACGCGACCGCCTCCGCGCCGTGGCTCTGGCGGAGTGCGGCCAGGCGAGAGGCGATCTCGTCGAGAGCGGAGTTCCAGGAGACGTCCTGCCAACCCCCATCCGGGAGGCGGCGCTGAGGGCAGGGGACACGATCGGAGGCGGTCTGTATCTGACCCAGCGCCGCCCCCTTCGGGCAGATGTACCCTCGGCTCACCGGGTGGTCGCGGTCGCCACGCACGGCGACGATGCGGTTGTCGTCGACGGTCACGATGAGGCCGCAGTTGGCCGTGCACAGACCGCAGGCCACCGACCGGCGGGTGCCGGCGCGGAGGGACGATGTGCTGCTGCGAGGCATAGCCGCTATTGTAACTTGAAAGTCGAGCGACACGCTCATAGACTCCATTCGTCGAGCATCGACCAGCCATGCCGCCCTTGGACGCACCCAGACCCAGGAACACGAGCTGACCTCACCGATCCCCCATCTCGCCGACCTGCCTGCCGACCGCCACACCTCGGCGGAGCGTATGCGCGCGCTGCTGAATCCCGGCCGGCGCCCGGACCGGGTCCCCTTCGTCCCCTTCGCCACCGATTTCTCGGCCCGGAATTGCGGCGTGCCCGCAGGGGTGGCGCGGCGCGAAGCCCGCGCCGCATTCCTGACGCAGACTCGCACTCAGGAGCAGTTCGGCTGGGACGAGTGGACCTCGTTGGCCCTGGGGACGATCGGAGCCTGGGAGTTCGGCGGTGAGCTGCGTTTTCCGACAGGAGAGGCCATGCAGGCCACCTCCGTCGTGCGGTTCCCCGTAAGGGATGAGAACGATGTCGACCGCCTCCGCCCACCGGACGACGTCCTCAGCTCGGGCGCCATCCCCCTGATGCTGGAGTTCTCGCGCCTGCAGGACCGCGCCGGGCGACCGGTGACCGTGCAGCTGGGGAGCGTCTTCACGGGAGCCGCCAACCTGGTAGAGATCAGCACCTTCATGCGCTGGATGATCAAGCGGCCCGACCTGGCCCACCACCTGCTGCGGCTGATCACCGATTTCTTCCTCCGCGTGGCGGAGCGTTGGGTCGAGCTCTTCCCGGGTCGCACCATCATCGGCCTGGACATGGCCCCGAGCGAGGCGAACGCCCTCATCTCGCCCCGGCACTTTCGAGATTTCGCCCTCCCCTACTCCCGCGAGCTGCACGAGAAGGCCCTGGCCTTGGGTGTCACGCTCTTCCACACCCACGCCTGCGGTGAGCAGAACGGTAACCTGCGGGCCTACCGAGAGATCGAGTTCGGCCGGCCGGGAGGGCCGCCGGGCATCATCAGCTTCGGGCATGAGGTGACGCTGCGGGCAGCCGTCGAGACGCTGGGCGATCGCGTGATCGTCGCCGGTAACGTCGAACCGACGCTCCTGCAGCTCGGCTCGGCCGAGGAGGTCTGGGAGGCCACCCGCCTGGCCGTGCTCGCCGGCCGCGACGCTCCCCTGGGCTACATACTTATGACCGGCTGCTCCGTGCCCATCGGCGCCGCGTCCAACAACCTCTTCACCATGCTGAAGGCCGCGAGGCATCGGGCAGTACTAGGAACGGCGGCCCGCCCTACGCGGCCGGCTCCTCCGACTTCTCGCCCTTGCCCTTCCGTAGCAGGCGCCGCTCCTCGGGGAGGGGCGGCGGGGCGGGCTCGCCGATCAGCTTCTGGACCGCTCCGAAGCGCGGCGGGCACACCTTGAGGCAGGTGCCGCAGCGGATGCAGGCCTCCTGGTCGATCACGTGGATGCGGCTGCGATCTCCGGAGATGCACTGCACCGGGCAGCGGTTGCGGCAGATCATGCACGCGTAGCACTTCTCCGGATCGATGTAGTAGCTAGGCGCCTCGTCGAACATCTGCTCCACCTCTTCGGTGGAGAAGAGGCTGAGGTATTCCTCCTCCTTCGAGAGGCGCATGGCCAGCTTCGCGCGCTTGGCTATCTTGATGTAGGGCACCAGCTGGGTGGCCTGGTCGAGCCGGCGGCAGAGCTCCATGTGGTCGAGCCCCTCGGCCTCCCCCAGCCGGCCGATGCTCTTGATCTGGGCGGAGAAGTCGTTCATGACCTCGGCGAAGCGGACCCCCTCGGAGGCCGAGAGCCACTCGATGCGCAGACGGTCCGGGTTCAGGCCCAGGTACTCGAGGATCTTCTTGGCCAGGTGCATGAGGCTGAGGGCATCGTAGTTGCCCTCGGTGATGTAGTGACACTCGCCCAGCCAGCACCCGCCGACGAACACCCCGTCGTTGCCGTTGGCAAGGGCCCGCAGGATGAAGCGCAGGTCGACGCGCCCGGTGCACATCAGCCGGACGATCTTGATCTCGGGGCTATACTGTAGTCTGGAAACTCCAGCCAGGTCCGCGGCGGAGTAACCTCACCAGTTACAGAGGAAGCCTACGATCCTGGGCTTGAACTCTAGTCCGTTGCTCACTCAGTCCTCACTCGAGGGTTGCTTCTGTCGCTTCGCCGCGCCGGCCGACGGGCGGAGCAACCGTGAGTCGTCCGCACAGGGTGGCGCGGCTCAGCATACTTCCACCGTGTCGGGGATGGCCGCGTTCAGCTGCCCCATCACGACGTCGTCGGTGAAGTGCTTCAGGGAGATGGCTCCCGTAGGGCACTTCGCATTGCAGAGACCGCAGCCCTTACAGAGCACGGGGTTGACCCCGGCCTTATCGCCCTGCCGCGTCTCGCGCAGGTCGACGGCCCCGTAGGTGCAGGCCTCGACGCAGGCCCCGCAGCCGATGCAGGCCGGCTCGTTCACCGTGCACACGGAGCCGGAGGCGGTGACCGTCTCCTGGGACAGCAAGGTGACCGCCCGCCCGGCGGCGCCGTAGGCCTGGTTGATGACCTCGGCGATGTGCTTGGGATAGTGGGCCGCGCCGCAGAGGTAGATGCCGTCGGCTGCGAAGTCCACCGGGCGCAGCTTGGCGTGGGCCTCCTGGAAGAAACCGTCTGGGTTGCTCGAGACCTTGAACATGCGCATAGCTTCCTGGCTGCCCTCGGAGGGGATGACCGCCGCCGAGAGCACCAGGGCATCGGCGTCGATGGCCAGCTGCTTCTCGAGGACGGGGTCCGTCACGGTCACGCGTAGGCAGTGGCGGCCGCCTTCGTCGACCTGCTCGACCACCGGCGCGGCCTCGGCCTCGAAGCGGATGAAGCGCACGCCTTTCTCGGCGGCTTCGCGGTAGTAGTCCTCCCGGTAGCCGTAGGTGCGGATGTCCCGGAAGAGGACGAAGACGTCCATCTCCGGGTTGTGCTCCTTGAGGGTCAGGCAGTTCTTGATGGCGTGGCTGCAGCAGACCCGGGCGCAGTAGTTGCGCTCCTCGTTGCGGCAGCCGACGCACTGGATCATGGCCAGGCTCTCGTGACCCGCGGCCCACTCGGGGTCGTCGGCCAGCCTCTCCTCGAGGTCCAGCTGGGTCAGGACGCGGTGATCCTCGCCGAAGTGATACTCCGTGGGCCGGTATTCGTCGGCGCCGGTGGCGAGGATGGTGGCCCCGTGCTGGATCTCCTTGACTCGGCCCCGCGACTTCACCCTGGTGACGAAGTTGCCCACGTAGCCCGCGGCTTCGACGATGACGCCGTCGGTGGTGACGTGGATACGCGGATGCTGGTACACCGAGCGCTCGAGGCCGGCCAGGTACGCCGGGACGTCGAGCCCCTCGAGGGTGTGGCGGATACGGCGGGCCGTGCCGCCGAGGTCGTGCCCCTTCTCGACCAGGTAGACCTCGAGGCCCTGCTCGGCCACGCTGAGGGCGGCGGTCATGCCGGCGATGCCGCCGCCGACCACGAGGCAGGCGTGGTTGACCGGGAGGTCGAACTCCTCCAACGGCTCTAGCATCGAGGTGCGGGCCACCGACATGCGCACGATGTCCTTGGCCTTGGCCGTGGCCAGCTCCTTCTCCCGGGAGTGCACCCAGGAGCAGTGCTCGCGGATGTTGGCCATGTCGCAGAAGTACTGGTTGATGCCGCCTTCGCGCAGGGTGTCGCGGAACAGGGGCTCGTGGGTGCGCGGCGTGCAGGCGGCTATGACCACCCGGTTGAGGTTCTTCTCGCGGATCGTGTCGGCGATGCCGGCCGCCGCGTCGGTGGAGCAGATGAACAGGCCCTCCTCGGCGTGCACGACGTTCTCCAGGCCGAGGGAGTAGTCGACCACCGAAGGCACGTCGACCACCCGGCCGATGTTGGACCCGCAGTGGCAGACGAAGACGCCCACCCGAGGGTCCTCCTCGGTGGTGTCGCGCTCCTCGGGGTAGACCCGCTCCCTGGCGAGCTTGCCCCGCCGGTAGTCGAGCAGCGCTCCGCACTGGGCCCCGGCCCCGCTGGCGCTCATCACCGACTCGGGGATGTCGATGGGGCCCTGGAAGGCTCCACTGACGAACACCCCCGGGCGAGTGGTCTGCATGGGGTTGACCGGGTCGGTCTTGCAGAAGCCGTAGGAGTCGAGCTCGATGCCGTAGGTGCGCCCCATGTCCTCGGCGCCCGCCGGAGGGTTCATCCCCACCGAGAGCACCACCATGTCGAACTCCTCCTCCACGACGCCCTCGGGGGTGTCGTAGCGGATGGAGACGTTGTGGGTCTCGGGGTCCTCCCGGCCGAGCGAGACGTAGCTGCGGATGAAGCGCACACCGGGTAAGTTGGCCGCCCGCTGGTAGAAGCGCTCGAAGTCCTTGCCGTAGGCCCGGATGTCGTTGTGGAAGACGGTGGCCCGCGCCTCGGAGTCGTGGTCCTTGGTCAGGATCACCTGCTTCTGGGTGTAGGCGCAGCAGACGGCCGAGCAGTAGGTGTTGCCGCCGGGGATGACCTGGCGCGAGCCCACGCAGTGGATCCAGGCGATGTTGTGCGGATGCTTGCCATCCGAGGGACGCAGGATCTCGCCTTCGAAGGGTCCGGTGGAGCAGAGCAGGCGCTCGTAGTCGAGGCTGGTGACCACGTTCTGCACGGTGCCGTAGCCGTAGTCGCCGCGGATCTTGGGATCGAAGGTCTCGTAGCCCGGAGCCAAGACGATGGCCCCCACGTTGATCTCGATCTCCTCGGGCTTCTGGAAGAAGTCGATGGCCTTGTTCTTGCAGACACCCTCGCAGATGCCGCACTTCTTCTCCTTGAGGTAGAGGCACTCGTCGGAGATGTAGGTGACCAGGGGCACGGCCTGCGAGAAGTACAGGTGGATGGCCTTCGTCTCGCCCAGGTCCTGGTTGTACTCGTTCTTGATCTTGACCGGGCAGTACTCCACGCACGTGCCGCAGCCGGTGCACACGTCTTCGTTCACGTAGCGGGGCTTGCGGGTCAGGGTGACGGTGAAGTCGCCGGCCTCGCCCTTGACGTGGTCGACCTCGGTGTAGCTCAGGATCTCGATGTTCGGGTGCCGGTTGCACTCGATGAACTTGGGCGACTCGATGCACATCGAGCAGTCGTTGGTGGGGAAGGTCTTGTCGAGCTGGGCCATCTTGCCGCCCAGCGTGGGCTTCTTCTCGACCAGGTAGACCTTGAACCCGGCCGTGGCGAGGTCGAGGGCGGCCTGGATGCCGCTGATGCCTCCGCCGACCACCATGACGTCGCCGAAGTTGGCTTCGGCGTGCGGCTGGAAATCCTCGTGCTGGGTGGTCGCGATCTTCACTGTGGCGCGCAGGCTACTGAAAAGTGACGCTTTGCCACCAGGGCGCGGTGGGCGAGGCGAGAGAAGGACGCAGGGAGCACACGTGGCAGCGCCACGTGTGCGACCGAGGAC
>JAJZQZ010000208.1 GCA_021802965.1 Actinomycetes bacterium | reverse complement strand
TCTGGTACCATTAGGTCCGCGTATGGGCTGGGGGAGGACATCGGCACCCGGGTGTAGCCATGCCGCGGCCGCGAAAGCGGCACGCCGGGCCGCTGCCCCCATCCTCCTTTCCGTGGTCTTGATGGTCGTTGCGCTGTCCGGGATCAGTGGTCCGGCCGGCGGGGGTCGGGCCGTCGCATCCACCCTCGGCGATGCCAAAGCCGAGGCTGCGGCCGCCCGCCGGCAGCTGGGCAAGATGCAGGACGAACTCGACCGCCTGGCCGGCTCGTACTCGCGAGCCGAGTCGCGCATGTACGAGATCGACAACGCCGTGGAGCGGGCCGAGAAAGACGAGGCCCGATCGCGTCAAGATCTCGCCACGATGCGGTCTCAACTCTCGCAGCGGGTAGTGAGCCTGTACAAAGGCAACCACGGGTCGGTCCCCGCCTTTCTCGAACTCCTCTTCGCCCGCGTCGATTTCTCGACCATGGTGGAGCGCGTGGGCATGCTGAACAAGGTCGCCAGCCAAGACCAACAGACTCTCACCCAGGTCGCCCGTCATCTCGACAAGGTCAGGCAGCAGCAGCGCGATCTGGAGGCGAAGCGGGCGGAGCAGAAGGCGCAGATGAAGACGCTCGAGGCGTCCCGTGCCTCCATGGAGAACCGCCTCCAGGCTACCGCGGTGGAATACAAGCGGCTCAAGAAGCGCGTCACGACCCTGGAAGAAGCCGCTCGGAGGGCGGCGGAAGCCGAGCGGGCCCGAGCCAAGGTCGTCACCAGGTCCTCTCCCAGCGCCGCCGGTGCCGCTCGCGGCTTCGTCTTCCCGGTCGACGGTCCGCACTCGTATATCAACGACTGGGGCTTCGCCCGCTCCGGGGGCCGAAGCCACCAGGGTACCGACATCATGGCGGCCCGGGGGACCCCGGTCGTCGCCGTCGTCTCAGGCAGGATCCGTCGCACCGGCTACGGCTCCGGCCTTGGGGGCACCATCATCTGGCTCAGCGGCAACAACGGGGCGAGCTATTACTACGCCCACCTCGACGGCATCGCCGGCGGCATCTCCGGGGGAGACTCCGTGGTCGTGGGCCAGACGATCGGGTACGTGGGGAGCACCGGCAACGCGCGCGGCGGCAGTCCCCACCTCCATTTCGAGATCCACCCGGGAGGGGGAGGGGCGACCAACCCCTACTATATCCTCCGCGCCGCCGACTGAGTGATAGACCCGAGGGAAAGGTAGCCGGGGGTCGTGGCCCAAGTGGTGGGCGGCAAAGGCGGCCGGGTCGGGTCTGAGACCCTCCGCACGCTGACCACGGTCGCCGCGGTCGTGCTGGTCGTGGCGGCGCTCTTCGCGGGCATCAAGTTCGTGTCCGCGGGCGCTTCCGCGGTTCTCGTGGCGGTAGTCTTGGTGGTGGTCACGGCTGGTCTCGTAGTGGGCAAGCTCGTGCTGGACCGCCGGCTCGGCGCGGGACCGGGCGGGCGGCGCGCCGAGGACACTGAGGCGGTCGCCGGCGATCTTGCGTCTCTACCCGACAGCTGGTGGGTCTTCAGAGATTTCTTCTTCGGGGGGAGCGGGGTGGAGTTCCTCGCGGTGGGCCCCGGCGGGGCCTTCGCGGTCGAGGTCTTCCGGTGGCTTGCGCGAGACACGGGGACGAGCTTCCACGAACGCGTCACGAGCGACCTTCGGGGCCGTGCCGCCGATCTCGAGGCGGCGATAGGCCGGGCCTCGGGATTGGGGAGCACGCTGTGTGTACAACCGGTCTTCGTCTGTCTCGAGGGTGAGGGGCTGCGGCTGGGCGAGATCCTGCTGCACCCGTCCGCCCCCGACCTGCGCCACGTGTGCGGTGTGCTCATCGCTACCCGGGGTGATCTCTTGCCGCTCCTGCGTGCCGGGGGGCCGAGGGACGGCGTGCGTACACGCACTCTCGAGCCGGACATGGCTCTGCGCCTGGGCCGCTTCCTGAAGGAGAAAGCGGTCGTCTGAGCGTCGCGGCCCGCGGCCCTGACGAGCCGCAGGGCGCGTCGGCGCCCGGTTTGCTCCGCGTGTCCGACCGTCGTGGAATCAGTGTACGGTGTGGGGTAGGGTGGGTAAAGATGACCGGGAAACTCAGTCCAGCCCGAAGAGGTGCCGCGATGACGCAACTCCTGCCCGACGACCGGAAGATCTACTCGAGATACCACGAATTGGGCTCTCTGGCTGAACCCCTCCTGGCACTCCAGGCTCGGGAGCTGCTCTTCTTCCGGGTCTCGCCCGAAGGGGTCGTCGATCCGCACGGGGAGCCGGCGGTCCTGGTGGTCAAGGAGACCGCCCTGCCGTTCCTGAGCCGGCCCGCCGCCGTCTACGGAGACTTGTCGGAGCCGGGCATGACGCGCATATATTGGTTCACCCCCGACGAGCTGAAGAAGCCGTCAACGGCAGATTTCGTATCCGCTGTCAGAGCAGCGGCCGAGCCCATCGTGCCTCCGCCGGTGGATGAAGGTCCTGGGCCAGGGTGCGGGTCGTGCGGCGTCACCTTGTGAGGGCGGAACACGTGGGCGAAGCAGGCCGAAGAGGGGAGCGGCGGTGGAACTGAGAGCAGCAGAGAGAGAAGAGATCGCCACGCTCCGAGGGGAGAAGCTGGCCACCACCTTCCGGGTCCCGCTTCTGCCTTCGTTCCACGCACATCTGGCTCTGCACGCGGATCCCTACCACGTGCTCGAGGGCGCGAGCCCGGTCGGTTATGTGCTCGTGCTGCGCGAACCGCATGAGGGTCACGACCACGTCACCCTGATCGAGGGATATCTCACCGCCCCGTACCGAGACCGCTACGAGGACCTCCTCGATCTGGTGCAGGAGAAGATGACGCCGAGCGCCTACCTGGCTCGCAGCGACGACTGCACCTTCGCCACCGCGATGATCGCCCAGGGCCTCCCCATGGAGGCGAGTTCGGCGGTGATGGTCGCCCGGGCCTCATATGCCCCGCCCTCGGGCGACGGGTTGGCTTTGGTGCCGCTCGACTACGCCCACCTCCACGACGCGCACGACCTCTTGGTGCACGTGAGCGGTGTGCAGCAGGCTCCCACGTACAGCGAGCTGGAGACTCAGATGGAGACAGACCGCCTGAGCGTGATCGCGCGGAACGGCGAGACGGTCGGGCTGGTGGTGCAGGAGGCGGGCCACGGGGGACGTTATCAGCTGCTGGACATCGTCGCCCCCCATCTGGACGAAGCCTCTCAAGTCTGGGCCCTGCAGACCGCCGGCCGCGTCGCCGAAGCGGATGGGCTCACTCCCGCGGCGGTGGTCGACTCGCGCGACCACCTGCGGCGCGACATCTTTCGTTCGGCGGGCTACTACACGGCCGCCGAGTACCTGGTGTTCTACGACCCCGACGCCGGCCGCCCGAGCGTGCCCACCATCGAGCGTGAGGCTCTCATGGAGCTGATCGAGAGCGAAGCCGGCGTGCACGTGGTGGACGTGATGGGCGAGGACCACTGGAGAGCCGGACATCTGCCGACGGCGACGTGGGTGGACTTCCGCAGCCTCACGCGCGAGGCGCGGAAGCGCTTCAAGAAGAACGAGCCCATCGTCGTCTACTGCAACGACTACACGTGAGAGGCCAGCGCGATCGCGGCCGATAAGCTGCGACAGCTGGGTTTCAGCGATGTCCGTGACTACGCAGGCGGCCTTGATGACTGGGAACGGGCGGGACTGCCCCTCGAGAAGGGGTGAGCGTGGCGGTGCGGCAAGGCATGACATCATGAGTCTGTTCGAGCGGCTGCTGGCGCGCAAGCCCGAGCCCGTGGTCGTCTACCACTCACCCATCTGACTGGACTGCCAGGACGCGCGAAGGTTCTTCGCCGCTCATCATGTGGAAACTGTGGAGCACGACGTCATCGCCGACCCTGCCTCCCGAGAGCTGATGGTCCGGCGCTTCGGACGAGTGGCTACGCCCGTGATCGTGGTAGGCAAGCGGGTGTTCTGGGGCTTCGCCGACAACCGGGTCGACATAGCCGACCTCTTGGGTCTCTCTTTGGACAGCGACGAGGAGCCGTCGGCCGGCTCGTCGGCGCAGACAGGGGAGTGAGCGTGACTTCGTTGGTCGACCGGACCGAGATCGATAAGCTGTTGATCATCGGCGGCGCCCTCCGCGCAGGCCTCATAGACGCTGTCGCCGCCGCTCCGGGCGCCGACGCTGAAGAGGTGGCTCGGGGTCTGGGCGCCGACCTGCGGGCCTGCCGGATCATGCTCGAGGCCCTGCGGTCGCTCGGGGTGATGACGAACGCGGGGAAGGGCTACGCTCTGACCGAGACCGCCCGTCTGCACCTCGTGGAGCCTCCTCCGGGCGACCCGCTTCCGCCGGAACTGGAGCGCTCGTCGCTGCTTCATCAGCTGCGCAAGGCCCGAGGCATGCTGGACCTGCCCTACGTCATCGCGCACGGACGCCACCCCGAAAGAGATCCGGCCGAGCGCGACCTGCGCAGCTTCGTCCGCACGATGGGGGAGGGCGACCCTGAGCGGATCGCCGAGGTCGTCGAGCGCTGCCTCGCTTATGCCGGGCGGGTCGAGAGCATGATCGACGTGGGCGGGGCGGTCGGGCACGTGGCTCTGGCATTCGCCGAGAGGGGAGTGCCGAGCACCTTGTTCGACAGGCCCGCCGTGCTCCCCGAGGCGCGCGAGTTCCTCGGCGAGGCGGCCTCCGGTATCGAGATGGTGGAGGGAGACTTCACCAAGGCTTTGCCACCCGGCCCCTTCGGCCTCGCCTACCTGGGCAACATCGCTCACATCTACGGGCCCGAGACGGACGCCGCCCTGGTCGCGCGCGCGGCGGCCTCTTTGGCACCCGGCGGCGTCATCGCCATCCGCGACCTCGTCTGGGAGCGTAGCCCGCGCGCCGCTCTATTCGCGGTCAACATGCTTCAGGCCACGGTGGACGGCGGGGTCTGGCGCGAGTCAGACTACCGGGCGTGGCTGGAAGCCGCGGGCTTCATAGACGTGCAGGTGGTCGATCTGAGCAACTCGGACAGCCAGCTGGTGCTGGGTCGGCTGCCGGCCGCATGAGCGGCCCGCACGTTCGCAAAGTCACCCTGACCCGTTGTGCAGCTCGCTTTCTCGGTCTATGCTCATATCTCTCGAGGTGAACAAAGCGTATCTGGCTGAGCCTACCACCGGGAGATAGCCATAGTCGCCAAGCCGAGTCCATCGAAAGGCGCGCCGCGCCCACGCCGGCGGTTCGGGCTGAGTTTGGCCCTGACTGCGGGCGCGTTGGTGATCTTCGTGATGGTGTTCGCCTCGCCCGCCCTGGCTCCGACGCTGAGCTTCCCCGACGTCCCCGCCTCCCATCCCTACCACGACGCCATCAGCGACCTGGCCGGACGGGGGATCATCAACGGCTATACGAGCGGCGCCTTCGGACCGGCCGACCCGGTCACCCGCCAGCAGTTCGCCAAGATGATCGTGCTGTCCGCGGGCTACCCGGTGACCGAAGCGGACGTCTGCCCCTTCGGCGACGTCGAGGACTCGGGCCCGGGATCCCTCTACCCGGACAACTACGTGGCCGTGGCCGCCGCCCACGGGATCACGGTGGGCACCGGCCCCGGGACCTTCTCCCCCAGCAACCAGATCAGCCGCTACCAGGTGGTCACCATGGTGGTACGCACCGCCGACGCCCTCGACCCCGGCCTACTGGCCACCCCGCCGGCATCGTTCAACGGCGCCGCCAACTGGGGCGACTCCCCCACCCATTCCCCGAACGCCCGCCGCGCGGACTACAACCACCTTCTGGATGGACTGACACTCGCAAGCCTCGACCCCTGGGGGAACATGCCTCGCGGAGAGGTGGCGCAGGTGCTGCACAACCTGCTGGGCAAGCTGCCGCCTTCGACCACCACGACCTCGAGTTCGACCACCACCACGACCGAGGGTCCGTCCGCGGACTTCCAGAATCTCGGCACGATTCCCGGGGCCTACGCCTCGGCACCCGCCGCGGTCGTCACTGGAACGGATCGGATCGACGTGTTCACCGTGCGTGGGTCAGACCACGGTCTCTGGTCGGCACAGAACAGCGGTGGTTCGTACGGCGGAACTTGGCTCGGGGGCGACTTGGCTTCCGATCTCGTGGCCGTTTCTGTGGTCCCCGACGAGTGGGATGTCGTTGTGCGCGGATTGGA
>JAJZQZ010000008.1 GCA_021802965.1 Actinomycetes bacterium | reverse complement strand
GGTAGAGGCAAGTCTGGGCCGCCTGGGCGTCGATCACCTCGACCTGTACCTCATCCACGAGCCCGACCCCACGACCCCCCTGTTGGAGACCCTGCAGGTGCTCGACGACCTGGTGCGACAGGGCAAGGTGCGGTACCTGGGCGCCTCCAACATGCCTGCGTGGCTGACCGCGAAGGCCCTCTGGTTGAGCGACAAGCTGGGCCTTCATCGGTTCGAGTGGATCCAGAACTGCTACAGCTTGCTGGAGCGGGGCGACGAGAAGGAGCTTTTCCCGCTGCTCCACGATCAGGGCCTCGGCTACACACCCTTCAGCCCTCTCGCTGGAGGCTGGCTCACCGGCAAGTACCGGCGCGACCGGTCCTTTCCCCAGGGCTCGCGCATGACCTTGCGCCCCGAGCCGTATGTCGGGTTGCAGCGGGAGTCGGTGTGGCGCGGTCTGGAGCGGCTCGAGGCCGAGGCCCGCGAGCGAGGCGTCGATACCGCGACCCTGGCGCTCGCGTGGCTCATGGCGAACCCGCGTGTCACGGCGCCCATTCTCGGCCCCAGGCGCCCGGAGCATCTGGACCCCGGGTTCGCCGCGCTGGAGATGCGGCTATCTCCTGAGGAGCGGGAGACCATCTCCTCGTACTTCGCCGACTGAGCTCTTTGGAGGTCGCTGTGCTGCCGACGTTGGACGATATCCGTGCCGCGGCCACCGCCATAGAGGGCGCCGCTATCCGCACACCCTTGCTGCGCCTGGACGCCACAGATGAGCGGCTGACGGGGGAGGGCTTGGAGGTGTATCTCAAGCTCGAGAACCTGCAGCCAATAGGGGCCTTCAAGATCCGCGGGGCGGCGAACGTCATGGCTCGGATGTCTCCCGCCGACCTGGAGCGCGGTGTTGTCACCGCCTCCGCGGGCAACATGGCTCAGGGAGTCGCGTGGCAGGCGCGCCGGCTGGGGGTCCCCTGCACCGTCATCTGTCCCGAGAGCGCGCCGGAGACCAAGATCCAGGCGATCGAGAAGCTGGGCGCCCGGGTTCTCCGAGTCACCTATGAGGAGTGGTGGAGCGCGTTCGAGCGGCGCAGCCATCCCGGCGTACAGGGCACGTTCGTGCACGCGTTCGACGATCCTCTGGTCATGGCGGGGAACGGCACGATAGCCCTGGAGATCTTGGAAGATCTGCCCGACGTCGACGCCATCCTGACTCCCTGGGGCGGCGGCGGCCTCACCTGTGGAGTCGCGGCGGCTGTCCGGGAGCTCAAACCCGGCTGCCGGGTCTACGCCGCCGAGGTGGCGGGGGCGGCGCCACTTGCCGCCGCCCTCGACGCGGGTTCGCCTCAGGTGATCGACTACGAGCCGTCGTTCGTCGACGGTATCGGCAGCAAGACGGTGTTCCCACAGATGTTCGAGCGGGCCCGCCGGCTCGTAGCCGGGTCGCTGGTGGCCGAGGTGGCGGAGGTGTCCGAGGCCTTGCTTCTTATGCTCGAGCGCAACCACACGCTGGCCGAAGGAGCGGGGGCTGCCCCGGTGGCCTCCGCGCTCGCGGGGAGGGCCGGCCGAGGCAAGATCGCCTGCGTCGTGTCAGGTGGGAACATCGATCTGGACGAGCTGGTCGAGCTGGTCGAGCAGCGCGGGGTGTGACGGTGGCCCAAGAGGATGAGCGGCTCGCCCCCGACAGCGCTCGGCGTGACCGCGAGATGCTCCAGATACTCGCCTCGATCAACTCCAAGCTCGGAGTCTTGCTGCTCGTGGAGATCGCGATCGTCGTGGTGCTCGTCGTGGCCGTGCTGGCGGCGCTGCTGTTCGGGTTCGGGGTGTTCCTGCCCACGGACTGAGCGCCCGGCTGCCCCTGCGCGACGGGGGCGCGGGCGATGAGCCTGGTGTAGAATCCGAGCTGTCCCCGCTCATCCTACCCTGCAAGGGAGCACCTCCTGAGTAGCTTCTTGATGGGCCTTGATGTCGGAGGCCACAGCGTGCGTTGCCTGCTGGTCGAAGCGGAGGCCGGGCGTGTCGTCACCGCCGTCCGGCCGTGGGAACCGGTCCCCGCCTCCGGCGCCTTCGCCTTCGACCTCGACCTCGATCTCTGTCTGCGCCTGCTCGGTGAGGCGGCGCGGGAGGCCCTGCGCAAGGCGGGGGCCTCACCGGGCGATGTCCACGGTATCGCCGCGACCAGCATGCGCTTCTCTCTGGTCGTGGTCGACACGCAGGGGCGCCCCCTCGTTGCGGTGCCGAACCGTGACGCACGTTCCGCCAACGAAGGGCTGTCCCTCTCCGCCGACTACGGCAGTCTCTTCGCGGGCAGAGCCGGCCACTGGCCGTTGCCCATCTTTGCGGCCGCTCGCCTGCGCTGGCTCGCCCACGATCGACCGGAGGTGATGGCCCGAGCCGCCGGCGCCCTGAGTCTGAGCGACTGGATCGGTTGCTGGCTGACAGGGGAGCGGGCCACGACCCCCTCGCAAGCGGCCGAGAGCCTGATGCTCGATCTCGGCACCAGGAGCTGGGGTGAAGACCTGATCGAGCTTCTCGAGGTGCCCCGTACACTGCTGCCTCCTGTCGTCGAGTCGGGGTCGGTGCTCGGGAGGTTGACCGACGGCGCCGCCTCGGCCCTGGGTTTGCGGGCCGGCACGCCCGTGGCCATGGGCGGGGCCGACACTCAGTGCGGGCTGCTCGGCGCGGGAGCCGTCGAGAGCGGTCAGGTGGCCGCCATCGCGGGCAGCACCACCCCGGTGCAGTCCGTGGTCGACCGCCCCTGCACGGATCCGCAGGCGCGCACATGGACGGGGTGCCACGTCATGTCAGAGGCCTGGGTGCTCGAAAGCAACGCCGGGGACACGGGAGAGGCTCTCGCTTGGCTCTCGGGAGTGCTCTATCCGGGCTCTGCCAACCCCGTGAGCAGGTTCGCCTCCGAGGCGGAGCGCTCCGTTCCCGGCTCCGACGGCATCTTCTCGACGTTCGGGGCAGCCGTGATGAACGCGCGCGAGATGGGCTTTCCGGTGGGCTCCCTCTCACTGGCCCATATGGGCGGTCAGGGCGACTCCGCGGGACGAAGGGCAGCCCTCAACCGGGCCGTCCTGGAGGGCATGGCGTACGCCGTGAGAGCCAACCTGGATCAGCTGCGCATCGTGGCGGCGGCCTGCGGCGCGCCGCCCCCCTCGCTCGACGTGCGCCTCGCCGGCGGGATGACCCGGAGCCCTCTGTGGACGCAGATGGTGGCCGACACTCTCGGTCATGTCGTCTTGGTCTCATCCACGCCTGAAGCCAGCGCTCTCGGGGCCGCCATCTGTGGCGGTGTCGGCGCCGGCGTCTACTCGGACCTGGTCGAGGGCGCCCGCGCGCTCGCGCGCGTGCGCCCCGTGGAGCCCCACCCCGAGAACACCTCGATCTACGCGGGGCTGTACGCCGACTGGCTGGCGGTGCGGCAGGCGGGGATGGCGGCCGACGAGCTTGCCTCGACGGCCGCCCTCGAGGGCATCATGCACCGCCCCGACCCGGTGGAGCCCGTGGCCGCGCCGGCGCCCCGCCTTCGGATCTTGGCGACCGCCGATCTCGACGAAGCCGGTCTGTCCGAGCTTCGCACCTTGGGCGACGTCGCCCACGTCAGCTACCGCGAAGCTCTGCGTGTCCTCTCCGGAGAGGACCTGGTCGAGGAGCTGCAGGGCTGTCAGGTCTTCATCACCGAGGCCGACATCGTCGACGTCGAGGCCCTGCGTGAGCTGCCCGACCTGCGGGTCGTGGCCGCCTGCCGGGGCCAGGCGGTGAACGTCGACGTCGCCGCCTGTACCGCCCTGGGCATCCCGGTGCTCTATGCTCCCGGGCGAAACGCGGAAGCGGTCGCCGATCTCGCGGTCACCTTCATGCTGGTACTTTTGCGCCGCGTGCTCGAAGCCGACGCCTTCCTGCGACTGCCCGGTGGCGAAGCGGGCGACATGGGCCGCCAGGGCCAGGCCCACTCGGAGTTCCAGGGGCACGAGCTGGGCGGCCGGACCATCGGGCTAGTGGGCCTGGGCGCCGTGGGGAAAGCCGTGGCGGGGCGGCTGCGTGGGTTCGGCTCCCGGATCCTCGTCTACGACCCCTATGCCCGGCCCGCCGACGTGTTGGCGGCCGACGCCGAGCCGGCCACGCTCGACGAGCTGCTGACTGCCAGCGACATCGTCAGCCTGCATGCCCCCGTGACCGACCAGACCCGCGGCCTCATCGGCGCCCGCGAGCTTGCCCGCATGAAGCCCGGAGCCGTTCTGGTCAACACTGCTCGGGCCGCGCTGGTCGACGAGGTCGCTCTCGCCGACTCGTTGCGCGCCGGCCGGCTTGCCGGCGCCGCCCTCGACGTATTCTCGGTGGAACCCCCCGGGGCCGATCACCCCCTGCTGGCCTTGCCCAACGTCGTCGCCACGCCGCATATGGCAGGCAACACGTTCGAGGTCGCGGGGCACCAAGGCCTTATTATCGCCGCCGATCTGCGCCGGATGGCCAAGGGGCAGCCGCCCGCTCACCTGCTGAACCCCGAGGCTCTGGTGGGGTTCACCTGGGAGGGGCCGCGGCGGCTCCTCGATGACGCCACCCTGGACGCTCTGGCCGAGCGGCCCGGCCCCGAGGTGAGCGATCTGCGCCCTGCCGGCGACTCGGCAGCCGGGAGCCGGCTTCAAGCCACCACGATACCCTCGACCGGGGCGGCCCTCGCAGGCGGGGCCGGCTCCGCCGCCGCCCTTGTCATCGGCGTGGGGGCTGCGGCCCCCGCCGGTGCGGGGACTGCCGTCGCCGCGGAGGCGCCGCCAGGTCCTCCCTCCGAGGCGGGTTCACCCCTGAGGGCGCACGTGGAGAAGATCGTCCACCTGTTCATCGCGCGCGCCCTCGAGGATCCCGCCCTCGCCGCGTTCGCCGCGAAGCGGGACGTGACGACCCACTACATCATGAGCGACCTGGACCTGGAGTTCTTCATCGGCTTCAACAACGGCCGGACCACCGCGGGCATGGGGGCTCCCCCGCGCCCGGCCGAAGTGCGCATGAAGGCCAGGGCTGAGGTATTCGATGGCATCCTGACGGGCAAGATCAGTGGTCACCGGGCGGCGATGTCCGGCAAGCTCTCCTTCAACGGCGACGTGCGTCTGGCCATGGGAGTGCAGAAGGTGCAGCGGGACCTCATCCGCCTGTACTCCGCCTGCCGGGACGAAGCGGGCGGCATCGACTTCTCCGCCGTGCCTTTGCCTCAGACCGTCCCATCCGCTCCCGTCTTGCGCGTCCCTGGCCCTCGCGCCGCCGCCGGGACCGGGGACGGCCTACCCGACGAGATCGTGCGGATCGCCGACCAGCTGTTCGCCGCTCAGCTGCTGACTCCGACCGGGGGGAACATCAGTGCCCGTGAACCCGGCGGCGACATCGTATGGATCACGCCGAGTCAGCTGTTCAAGGGAGAGCTGAAGCCGGCGTCCCTGGTTCGCATCGACCTCGACGGTGCGACCCTTGACCCGGATGCGCTCACCCCCTCGAGCGAGCGTCTGTTGCACTGCGACATCTACAAGGCGCGGCCGGACGTGGAGGCCGTCATCCACGCGCACGCCCCCTATGCCACCGTCCTGGCCTTGAGCGGGCTGCCCTTCCTTCCGGTCACCACCGAGGCCGCCTTCTTCGGGGACATCCCGCGGGTGCCCTTCATCATGCCCGGCAGCCGGGACCTCGCCGATGCGGTCACCCGGGCTCTCGGCGAGGGTAGCGCGGTCCTACTGCAGAACCACGGATTGCTGGTGGCCGCAGGTGATCTGCGTCAAGCCGCCAACTCGGTGGAGATCATCGAGCGGGCTTCCCAGCTCATCTGGAGCTGCTACGCGGCCCGCAAGAAGCCCAAGGTCCTGCCCAAAGATGTGGTCGCCATGCTGCGCGACATCGGACGGCCGACAGCCTGAGAGCCCCGCTCCCTGACGGCAAAGCGTCATCCGTCCACAGCCCACCGGCTTTAGGAGGCCGACGTCGCCACCCGTGGTACCGTGATCGACGCATCCATGAGAAACAGCACTTGGGCCCTGGGTCCCTTGCGGGCCAAAGCGGCGTCGACGGCCTGCTGCACCGAGGGGAAGGGCCGGATGAAGGCCGCCTCGAGGTCGTCCTCGGGTAGGCCGGTCACCCCCCACATCTCTCCGCGGTTGGCGATATGAGCAAGGCGCGCGGCTTTGTGGTAGCCGAGGATGTAGTTGCCCTCGATGGAGGACAGCACCTCATCCGGGGTCGAGGCTGAGGACATCAGCCGGAAGAAGGTCTCGGCGCCGATGCCGTGACGGCACTTCGAGACCAGGATCAGCACTCCGCCATCTTTGAGCGCGAGCGACCCGTTCTCCAGAGCCTTCTGCGACTGGTAGAGGTCGTAATCCATGGGGTACGGGGCCGCCGCGACCACGATGTCGTACCTCTGCTGGAGGTCGACCACGTAGTGGTCGTCGGCATGGTGAACGGCCGCACGCCAGCTCTCCTCGAGATCGCCGACGTGGGCCGAATGGATGCGGTGCTGATGGTCGAGGACGATCTGGATGGAGTAGATGCGCTTGTCCCCGAGCAGCGCGACCATCTCTTCGAGGTCCTCGTGCACCGGGTTGCCTTCCAGCGCAAGGTTGTCCGCGGCCGGGTCGAGGGCCAGCTTGTGGTTGGCTTCGATGGTGGCGTAGCCCGCGACGCCAGGGAAGAGCGACTTGCGTCCCCCAGTGTAGCCGGCGAAGTAGTGAGGCTCGACAGAGTTGATCAGCAATAGGTCCTTCGCCTCGGCGATGCGCCGGTTGAGCCAGACCGGGACACCTCGGGAGGTCTCGCCGATGTGCACGAGCTCGCCGTCGTCCTTGGCGTCGTGACTGTGGATGCGGTCGAGGTAGTGCTCGCGCATGGCGCGGCCGAAGATCTGCTCGAGCTCGTGCTCCCCCGGCGGCTTGTGGGAGCCCGTGGCGACCAGGAACTCCAGGTCGTATCCCTCGAGGTCGGGCTGCATGATCTCGATGACGCGGCCGCTCGGGGTGGGGCGGGTGGCATCGTTGACGACCACCACCACGGGCCCGCTCGCAGCCTCGAGGAACGCCCGCAGTCCCGGGTCGCCGCGGTCCCCAGCGAGGAGCTCGCGCAGCAGAGCGGCCTCGTCGCGCACCTTGACGGTCTTCGACTCGATGACGGCGCCCAAGCGGGCCTCGTCGATCTTGACCGGGACGGTGGCCGTGTCCCAAGGCACGTCGATGTACATGCTGCTCTCCTCCCTTTTCGCAGGGGCGCTCCGGGCCCCTGGCTCACAGCGCAGCGATCCCGGCGCTCGCCCTCAGATGCCGTATGCGCGTGCCAGCAGTTCCGCCGGGTGAAAGCTCCGGAGCCCCGTCGCCTGCTCGAGCTGCATGCGGCAGGTGCTGCACTCAGACGCGATCATGTCGGGGGCGACAGCGGCCACGCGTTCGAACAGCGGCTTGCCCACCTCCATGGAGAGATCGAAGTTCTCGGCCTTCATGCCGAAGGTACCCGCCATGCCGCAGCAGCCTGCATCCAGGTTGACCAGCTCGAGGTCGGGGACCTGCTTCAGCAGCTCGAAGAACGGCATGCCGATCTGCTGGGTCTTCAGATGGCAGGGCTGATGGTAGGCTACCTTGAGCGCTAGGCCCGCGACCGGGCTGGGGGCGAGCTCCGGGTGGTCGGCGCGATGGTTGGAGAGGAACTCGCCCAGATCCCGGGCGGCGTTGGCGACCAGCGAGCACTCGGCGGTGGGTACGTAGTCGGGGTAGTGCACCTTGAAGGCGAAGCTCGCGGTCGGCTCCCCGCTGACCAGCTGGTCGCCCGCGCGTACGAAGGGAAGGGCCCCGGCGACGTTGGCGGCGGCGGCTTCGCGGGCCCGTTCGGCGTAGCCGTACAGCATCTCCGGGACGGCGCATCCCCGCTGGTCGGGGTAGTGCACCTCGACCCCGTGAGCACGGAGCAGGTTGTCCATGGTCTGCGCGAGTGCGGGGTCGTTGTAGTTGGCGTAGAGGTCGTAGAAGAAGGCGACCGAACCGCCGCGGCCGGTCGCGGGGAGCCCGTCGGAGGTGATCGCGGCGACGGCGCCGGCGGCGGGCACTGCGTCTACCGGGGTGTGCCCGGCATGCGCGGAGTCGTCGTCCTGTAAGCGTGCCTGGGCCACCGGGGGCGTCACGCCGCCCTTCCGCCGCGCGGCCACCATCTGTGCCCAGCTCTTGCGGGCGTATCTCGGCATGGTCCGCCTGCGGTCGATGCCCCCGAGCCTCTCACCCACGCGCCGCACGATCCCCTGGTTGGCAAGAGGGTTCGCCAACGGCGACGCCAACCTTCCCAGCTTGGATACCAGCTCGGCATGACCGAGGATGGCGTCGACGGGCGCTCCCGGGCGGGCGGCCCGATACTTGGACTTGGCTTCCAGCATCAGCTTGGGGATGTCGACGTTCGACGGGCATTCGAGGGCGCACATGCCGCATTCGATGCAATAGTCGGTGATCTCCTTGGCGGCCTCGGAGACGCACGTGTCGTACGGGTCCAGCCGTCCGGAGATGACGTTGCGCAGCAGGTTCGCCTTGGCTCGGGGAGAGGCATGCTCCCGGCGCACGGCTTTGTACGTGGGGCACATGGTGGTGGCGACCACGCTCTTGCACTGGGCGCACCCGTGGCACTTCTCTATCTCTATCTGGTACTCACCGTTTGGGAAATGCAGCAGGTTCCGCTGCTCGTACACGTAGTAGTCGGGGCCGTAGCGGAGGTTCGTCGCGATGCCCCCCGTGGTCGCCTCGTCGACCACCTTCTTGCCGGGGTTCATAATACCCGCGGGGTCGAAAGCTTCCTTGATCTGTTGGAACACCCCGTAGACCTCGTCGCCGTAGAGGCGCCGAACGTAGGGGGAGCGGACCAGCCCGTCGCCGTGTTCCCCCGAGGGGGTGCCCTTGAGCTCCATGACCACCTGCATCGCCTCTTCCATGATGGTGCTCATGAGGCGCAGGTCGCGGGGGTCCTTGGTGCTGAGGATCGGGCGCGTGTGGATGTTGCCGTCGCCGGCGTGGCCGTACATGATGGCCTGCACGTCGTGACGCTCCAGGATGCCGGCCACCGTGCTCATGTACTGGGCGAGCACGTCAGGGTGGACCGTGATGTCCTCGATGAACTCCACGATCTTTCGCGGTCCGGGAAGCTTCTGCAGCAGCGGCACGGCAGCTTGGCGCACAGCCCAGAGCTGCTTCTGCTCGGCGGCCCCGAGAGCGCGCTTGACCTGCAGAGCCGTACCACCGGCAAGCAGGCGCTCGAGGGACGTCAGCTGCGCGTCGAGCTCCGCGTCGTCCGGGGCCTCGAACTCGATCAAGAGGGCGGTGTCGACCACCGCGGGCAGCATCGCGTCGATCTTCGAGTTGTTCTTTCGCACGAAGGCGAGGAAGTTGGAGTCCATGATCTCGATGGACGTGGGCTTTAGGTCGAGGATGCCGAAGACGGCCTCGCCCGCGGCGAAGACGCTGGGAAAGTAGGCCATGCCGATGGCCCGCCGGCCGGGCAGCGGCACCAGGTTGAGCGTCGCTTCCGTCACCAGGCCCAGTGTCCCCTCCGAGCCGACGAAGAGCTTCTGCAGGTTGACCATGCCGTCGCCCGAGCTCTTGCCGCCTGTGCCCGCCTCTCCGCCGCTCCCGCCACCGGCGCCGGTTCGCCACGCGGGCGCTCCCGAGGACGCCCAGCTGTCGAACACGGTCTCGATGCGGTACCCGGAACAGTTCTTGAGCACCCGGGGCATCGACGCCGCGATCGCCTGCCGCTTCTGTTCGAGCAACGGCAGGATCTGGGCGAACGCCTTCGCGCCTAGACCGCCTCCTGCCAGGAACTCCGCAAGCTCGGCGCTGTCGCGGCCGAGGGCCGATGCGCGGAAGACCTCGCCCCCGTGGAGCACGATGTCCAGGGCAAGGACGTGGTCCTTGGTGCCGCCATAGGCGACCGACCGGCCACCCGACGAGTTGTTGGCGATCATCCCCCCCAGGCTGCAGTAATTCTCGCTGGAGGGGTTCGGCGCGAAAAAGGTGCCGTATTGCCTGACGTGGGCGTTCAGCGCCCCCATCACCAGCCCCGGCTGCACTCGGGCCCAGCTGCCGTCAGGCGCCACCTCGAGGATCTTGTTCATGTAGCGGGTGAAGTCGACCATCAAACCGGCGCCCACCGCGGCCCCGGCGAGCCCCGATCCGGAGCCTCGAGGGACCATGGCCACGCCCCGCTCGCTGCAGTATTCGACCAATCGGCTGACGTCTTCGGCGTCGCGTGGAGACACGACCCCCAGGGGCTCGATCTGGTAGATGCCGCCGTCGGTTGCGTAGAGATGACGGGTCAGATCATCGAATTCGACATCGCCTCGAAGCAGGCGGCGAAGGTCCTGCTCGATGGCTGTGATCGTGGGTCTCATGGTGCCGGCCTCGCGAGGAGAAAGGGCGTCCGCTTTTCCCAGGGATGATAGCGCAACGGCCATGATTCATGAGAGAATCCGTGGGCTGCACCCAACCCATGCCCCTCACGGTCCACACCGCGCGAACATCCTCGGGGCACACCGGAAGCAGCGGTCGCATACAGCGCTCGGCGGGGCTCTCGTCGTGCGCGCTCTTTACCGCAAGGGGGTGAGTCATGCTCAGCATCTTCAAGACGATGCCCTCCGGCCTGGAACGGCTGGAAGGATTCGAGCCCGGCGCCTGGATCGATCTCGTCAGTCCCACCGACGAGGAGCTGCAACAGGTCAGCGACGAGCTGGGCATACCTCTCGCCTTCCTCCGCGGGCCTCTCGACGCCGAAGAGAAGTCTCGCATCGACCTCGAGGACGACCTGGTGCACGTCATCGTGGACATCCCGGTCGTGGCCCGCACAGAGGAGGAGCGGGGCTACGACACCATCCCGCTGGGCATGCTGGTCCATCCCGACTACTTCGTCACCACCTGCCTGCAGTCCAATCCGATACTGGGGGAGTTCGAGCGCGGGGCGGTGCGCGACTTCGCCACGTTCAAGAAGACGCGCTTCCTGCTCCAGGTCCTGCTGAGGGTGTCGGGCTTCTATCTCCGCTACCTGGGTCGTATCGACCGGGAGACAGACAAGATCGAGCGCCAGCTGCGCGCCTCGATGAAGAACGAGGAGCTCTTCGATCTGCTGACCATGTCGAAAGCCCTCGTGTATTTCAGCACCTCGCTGCGCTCGAACGATGCCGTGCTGCGCAAGCTGCTGCGGACGCCGGCGGTCAAGAAGTACGAGGAAGACGAGGACCTGCTGGAAGACGTGATCGTCGAGACCAAGCAGGCGATCGAGATGGCCGAGATCTACTCGAACATCCTCGCGGGCATGATGGATGCCTTCGCCTCGGTGATATCGAACAACCTGAACATGGTCATGAAGTTCCTGACCTCGGTGACCATCATCCTGACGCTACCGGCCACGGTGGCCGCCTTCTACGGGATGAACGTTTCGGCGCCCATCGCCGACAGCCCCCACGCGTTCGCCCTCATCATAGCGATCTCGTTCGGGATTTCCGGGTTGGCGGCGTTGTTCTTCTGGCGGCGCAACTACCTTTAGGACCGAGCGGCGGGCCACACCTTGGCCGCCAGGACGCGCCGGGCGGCGCCATGCGTCGTCCTCAGTCGCACACGTAGCCTCCGGCTACGCGCACTCCCTGCGTCCTCGCCTTGCATCCGCCCGGCGCACCCTGGCGGCGCGGCGCGACCCGCCGCTCGGTCCTGGGGCCCGGGACGAAGCTAGGCGTCCGGGCCGCGCCGGGCGGCGCCATGCGTCGTCCTCAGTCTCGGGCCAGGCCCATCCGGCGGTCGACTCGGGGTGCCCGGGCTTCGGCGTGCTCCAGCGGCGGGTCGGGGATGCCTGCCTGGCAGACCTGGTTGCGGCCTTCGTTCTTGGCTTCGTACAGTGCCGCGTCGGCGCGGGCGATGAGGTCGTCGACCGTGGTGGCGTCGCGTGGACAGGTGGCCACGCCGACGCTGATGGTGATGACGACGTCGCGGGGGATCCCCAGACCGGAGTAGATGATGTCGGCCACACCGGCGCGCAGGCGGTCGGCCAGAAAGACCGCGTTCCGCCCGGGAGTGTTCGGGAGGAGCACCACGAACTCCTCACCCCCGTACCGTCCGCATATGTCGGTCTGGCGCACGCCGTCCCGCAGATGCCTGGCGACTGATTGCAGCACTCTGTCCCCGGTCTGGTGGCCGTAGGAGTCGTTGATGCGCTTGAAGTGATCGACGTCGATCATGAGGAGCGTGAGGGGCTGTTGATGCCTGAGGCTGCGTCCGATCTCCTCTTCGGCCCGCTTCTCGAAGAACCGCCGGTTGTAAAGGTTCGTCAATGGATCAGTCACGACCTCACGGCGGATCCGGTCGTACTTCTGGGCGGTGGTGAGCGAGGTCTGGATGTGGCCCACCAGGGTGGCCAGCACCACCGGAGAGAGGTCGGCGAAGGCGTCGGGTCGGGCCGCCGCCGCCAGGAGTGACAGGGTGACTCGGTCGCCAAGCTTGAAGGGCAGGGAGAGCTGTGCGCGCATCGTCGGGGGGAACATCGCGCACCCGTGGTCCGCGGTCCGGTCGATCTCAAGGTCACGGAAGGAGGCTCTCACCGGGCACTTGGCGTAGTAGGTGCAGCAATCCACCTTGATCTCGCTCTCCTCGCAACCGGCCACACCTTCGAGCGCGAAGCGGCGCCCGTCTTCGGACACCAGTGCGACCACGTCGGCGGAGAGGAGCTGACGCGAGAGCTCCAGCGCTTTCGTCTTGGTCTCGCGGAAGGGCAGAGCGGCGTTGAGCTCCTGGGCTATCTCGCCGAGGCGCATCAGCTGGTTGTTGAAGCTCCGCAGTCGGGAGAGGTCGGAGCGGACCGTCTCGACCTCGAGCGCCTCGAGGCCGGAGAAGCGCTGGAAGACGTCGGTCATCAAGGTCTCCAGCCCGACGTGCAGGTCGGCCGCGTCCACAGAGTGAGCCTCACGGTTCCGCGACTGGAGGCGCTTGAAGAGGTCATCGACGGCTCGATAGACCCAGTAGTCGAGGACGACCGTCACCATGATGAAGAGAACGGCGAGGGTCAGACCCACGTAGACGTCCTGGAGCGAGAGGAGCAGGGAGGCCGTGAGCAGGGTGGCGAGGAGCATCTTGACCCCGAGCGCGCGGCGGGCCCGGGAAAGAACTGGGCCCCCGCGGCGCAGCGGGCCTTGCTTCTCACCCTTGCCACGGGCGACGGGCTTTGGCTGTTGTGTCTCGAACCTCTCCATGCGACTGCCTGTGCATCCCCCTAGATCGGTGCGGACACCTCTATTAACGATGCCGCCGGGCGGAAGGAACGGGTTTCTAAGGGCCGGTATATCGACAATCATGGGCAGCTGGCGCGACGAGGGATGAAAGGGCGGAGGGCGCAAGGATGAGGTCGATGGATGGGTAGCGACGCGTGGGTTCTCGTGGTGGTCGTCGTGGTCGCCCTCTGCTTCGACCTCATGAACGGCTTCCACGACGGCTGCAACGCCGTTTCCACGGTCATCTACACGGGCGCCCTCAAGCCGCGAGTGGCCATCGCCATCTCGGCGGCTTTCAATTTCCTTGGCCCACTCATCATGGGCGTGGCCGTCGCGAAGACGATCGGGGGTGTGATCAGCGCTCAGGACGCCACCGCCCATCTGGTGGTGGCCGCGCTCCTCGGCGCCCTCCTATGGGATGTCCTCACCTGGATATGGGCCCTGCCGGTGAGCTCGTCGCACGCTCTGGTCGGCGGGCTTGTCGGAGCCGGCCTGGCGGCTCTCGGTCCCGCGGGCATCCACTGGAACAAGCTCATCCTGGTCTTCGCCTCGCTCTTCGTGTCGCCCTTCCTGGGCATCCTGGCCGGCTTCCTGTTCATGTGGGCGAGCCGCTTGATCCTGAAGAAGATCCGGCTGGACATCGATCGCGCCGACAAGTTCTACAAGTATATGCAGGTCGTCTCGTCAAGCTGGGTGTCGTTCAGCCACGGATCCAACGACGCCACCAAGGTCATGGGCATCATCGCCATCTTCCTGGCGGCCGACAAAGGCCTGAGCGTGAACCAGTACATCAAGGCTCATGGGTTCCCACTCTGGGTGATCCTGAGTTGCGCCGGGGCGATGGCGGTGGGCACCTACCTTTCCGTTCGCAGCTTCCGGCTCATCCGGACCTTGGGCGAGAAGATCACGCACCTCCATCCGGTCAACGGGTTCAGCGCGGAGGTCGGCGGAGCGCTCATCATCCAGGTGGCGTCGATTTTCGGCCTGCCCGTCTCCACTACGCACGTGGTGACATCCGCGGTCACGGGAACGGGTATGGCCATGGGTTTCCGTTCGGTGAGCTGGAAAGTCTTCCGTGCTATCATGCTGGCGTGGGTGGTCACGCTGCCGTTCTGTGCGGTGGCAGCCGCCCTTTTGTATTTCGCCTCGAGCCTGGTCTTCTAATACCCGGAAGGGGGAGTCGTGGACGAGTCGGCGATCAAGAGGATCCGCAAGACGCTCGGAGGCCAGGCTTCCCTTGAAGGTGCCCTGGATGCCATGGGCAAGGAGAAGGAAGAGCAGGTGTTCACCCACGTCCGCGAGTTCACCGACCTAGTGGTGCGTATCGTGGACGAGCTCGAGGAAGTGGTACGGCATTTCGTCGCTGACGAATACGACGAGCTTGCGGCCACGGTCAAGGAGCTCGACGCGTTGGAGAGTGAGGCCGACGACCGCAAGGAGCAGATCGCCGATCGCCTATCCATGGGCGGGGTCTTCTCCATGGGCCGAGCCGATCTCGCCCGTTTGGTCGCCTCCGTCGACAAGATCGCGAACTTCGCCGTCGGTGCGGCCGACCGGATCGCAATGAGGCCTATCACCGTGCCGCCGGAGCTGAACAAGCTCCTGATCCAGATGGCGAAGATCGATGTGGAGGGGGTGCGGAAGCTCCGCGACGCCGTCTTCGCCATGCGCGGCGACATCCGGGAGGCGCTCGAGATCTCTCTGGAAGTTGACAAGATCGAGAGTCGGGCCGACGACACGTTCGCGACGATGTACCGCTTCATGTTCGACTGGGACACCGACTACAAGACGTTCTACCAGCTCAATTCCATCATCCAGCGGCTGGAGTCGATCGCCGACGCCGCCGCCGAGAACGCCGAGCAAGTCCGGCACATGGCTCTGGAGTACCTGGACTACCGGTAGAAGCACCGGAAAGGCTGCTGAACACCGAGGCGGCCTTGGCCCCCCGAACGCACAGGACGGCGCGCCACGGCGTTCTTCAGCAGCCTGCTCGGGCCTGAGCTCGCGGGTCGTCTCTGGGCCAGCCCCCGCGGTCCTCACCCCACGATCTTTGGCGAGTCCGACGGCTGCTCGCGTCTCTTCACCTTGCGTACGCGGGGCGACGGCAGCACCATGGCCAGGTCGTCAGATTCCAGGGTCTCGACGGGGATCAAGCGGAGGCGCTTGACGCCCAGGAGCACCAGGAAGCCCGCGGTTATGAGCACGGACGCCACCGGGCCGCGTACCCCGTACGCTCCGGACGCCGTCTGCGTCATCAGCCACCACCACCCCTGCCGCCAACTCAGGCTTGTCGCCACTGTCAGGTACACGTAGAGAGCGGCCGGAGCTACAAGCCCCGAGAACAGCAGGAGCCGGTTCGTGCGCGCGCGGTACCACTGACCCCCGTCGGTGCGACTGGGTTCGGCGAAGCAGGTGACCAGGGGCCAGGCCCAGGCCGCGGTCACAGCGGTCAGGATGGAGAAGGCGGAGTGCGAAGCGAGTAGGCCGAGGCCCACGACCAGCACTATCAATCCGATGCTCAGTTTCACGGTCTCAGCCATCACCAGCGACTCGCGAGGCCGCAGGTAGCCGAGGAAATGCCGGCTCAGCAAGAAGAGGAGCAATCCGGCGGCGGCCACGGCGGCCGAAACCAGATAGTCCGGTATCCTCGCCGGGGGGTCGTCGGGGGGAGCGGGCAGGTCGTAATGGGGAAGCAGGCCGACCCGGGAGGCCAGCCAGACGAGCCCGAGGACGGCCAGCAAGGGGAGCACGAAGGAGGCCAGGTTCCGAAGGTAGCGGGCCCAAGCGTCCGGTCGGATGCGCGTGACCGCGAGCCACGTGAGAGCCATCAGGGTGCCGGGCAGCAACATGAGTGTGGCCAGGAAGTCGAGTGCCCCGTTGGTGAGGTAGCGACCGGAGCCTAGGACCACGGCGGTCCCGGGGTCCGGAGGGATCTCGGTGCCTCCGTCCAGGGAGAGGAGAAGTCTCTCCACCGCAGCTCCCTGCGTGGCCAGGCTGGCCGCGGTGACCCGGCCGGGTCCTGCATCCGTGATGCCGATCGAGGGCACGCCCTGGGCAAGACCGGCGCTCTCCTCGCCGTCGGCCAGGCGCAGCGCGTGCTCTGCGACCTGTGTGGCCAGGCCCGGGTGATCCAGGGCGAACCCGGCGTCGGCCATGGTCGCGGTGGCGAGCTGGAACAGCCAGCCGGGAGAGGTGCCATCGGGCCCTTCGATCCCTGCCTGGAGTGTGTGACGGTCCTCTCGCCCCAGCCCGTAGATGGACATGACCGCTCTCACGTCCGCGCCGCCGCCCGCGCGCAGGAACCGGTCGACTCCCAAGCCACCGTAGCCTCCGCCGTCGCTCGACAGGAATATCAGGGTCTTCTCGTGAGGGCGCGACGCGAAGACCTGGATGAGGTCCAGGAGGATCGCGGTCCCCGCCGCGTCGCCTAGGGTCAGCGTAGGGGGGGTCAGGACGTTGGTGCGGGCGAGGGTGGGATCGCGCTGGGCGCTCAGCATGATCGCCTCTTTGCTCTCGCCCGGGAGGACCACCACCACATTGTGCAAAGTGGCCATGCGATCGCCGAGCTGGGCCGTGAACGTTTGGGTGGAGGAGGGGATCTTGAGCTCTTTCAGCCGTGCCGACAGCCACGCCGCGGATGCCGCATCCCCGTCGAACCCGGCGGTGCGGTCGGGGAACGTGGCCGCGAACATCTGGGCGCTGCGGAAGGCCCGGCTGGCCTCGAAGAACGTGGGTTCGGTGGATACCCGCACGAGGGTGCTGGGGGACGAGATAGACAGAAAGACCGCCACGATCGCCACGGCGACGACGACGGTGCTGATAGCGTAGGTGATCTTTCTCCACTGCCAGATCCGGTCGGCCAGCCTGTGCCGAGCGTTAAGCTGCATCCGCCCTCCCGTCCGGGTACGGTCAGTGCAGCATTCTATGCCGGACGCGGGCGAGGCACAAACAGCGGCGTGGCTGCCGGCCTCGGCTCAGCTGTCGAAGACGCGGGATACCTGGTCGCAGATGGCCCGGCCGATCATCTTCCCCGCGATCTGGTCCGGAGGCACAGGGTAGGCTCCGTCGGCGAGCAGTTCCTGCAGCCGCCGTACGCGGGTGTTCCGAAAGTCGCGGTCTTGCCCCGCGGCCGGCCGATTCTCGACGCGGCCGGAAACGATCGGGGGCAGGACAGGAGCGGCGCATTCAGCCGCGACACCGTTCCTCGGATAGCGGTTTCCGCCGACCAGACTCATGACACGAGTTATCTCTTGGTTCGAAACGATCATCCCGTCGCGCCCCCCAGGCTGCGTGTTATCCTGGTTTATCGGTCGAGGGTAGCTGCGACTTTATAAACGGGCGGGAAAGGGGCGGAGTTACGGGCGTGATCAGTATCGAGGAAGCACGGGCGCTCGTGCTGGCCGAAGCCCAGCCCCTCGAACCTGAAGAACGGCCCCTTTCTGAACTGCTCGGGTCGGTCCTCGCCGAGGACATCCGGGCTCCGCACGACGTGCCGCCGTTCGACAACTCCGCTATGGATGGTTTCGCCGTGCGCGCGGAGGACACGATGGCGGCCGGCCCCGGCCGGCCGGTTGAAGTCCGCTTGGTCGACACCATCCCCGCGGGCTCTCACTCCGACATCCGGCTCGAGCCCGGCACGGCCGCCAAGATCATGACGGGCGCCCCAATGCCTCCCGGCGCCGACGCAGTAGTGCAGGTGGAGCACACCGAAGAATCGGCCGCCGGCGTCAGACTATTCGAGCATGTGCAACCGGGCCTCCACGTTCGGCTGGCCGGCGAAGACGTGGCTCGGGGGGCCCCGGTCCTTTTCGCCGGCGATCTGCTGGGCCCCGCGGAGCTTGGCGTGCTCGCGAGTCTTGGTTTTCCGAGGGCGCGCGTGTACCGGCGGCCGCGCGTGGCCATCATCTCTACGGGCAGTGAGCTCGTGGAAGTCGATCAGCCGCTCGGTCCGGGGCAGATACGCAACTCGAACAGCTACACGCTTGAAGCCCTGTGTCGCCAGGCCGGCGCCCTGCCTGAGCGATTGGGCATCGCCGAGGACGACTACGACACAACCCGGAGGATGCTCGAACGGGGGCTGGGCTACGATGTGCTCGTCACCTCTGGCGGGGTCTCCGTCGGGGAGTTCGATTTCGTGAAAGAGGTACAGGACTCTCTCGGGGTGCAACGGCGCCTGTGGCAGGTGGCTATGAAGCCGGGCAAACCGCTGGCCTTCGGCGTCCGCGAGTCGTGCCTGGTTTTTGGAGTACCCGGGAATCCGGTCGCCGCGATGGTCTCGTTCGAGCTGTTCGTGCGACCCGCACTCCTACGCCTCATGGGCCACCGGCGCGTGCTGCGCGCCACCCACCGGGCCATCCTCGAGGACGATATCGCAAACGGCCACGGCCGGGTCTACGTAGTGCGCGTACGCGCCTGGCGCGAGGGGCTGCGGTGGCACGCCAGCTCCACCGGACCGCAAGGTTCGGGCATGTTGAAGTCGATGGTGAAGGCGGACGGTCTGATCTTCGTGCCCACCGACCGGGCTCTCAGCGCCGGCGACGAGGTGGATCTGCTACTGCTACGCGAGGAGATGGCGGACGCCTGACGGTGTTGCCCTGCGACCTTCGTGGGAGTAGAATGCCAGCATGATATACAGAGTCGATGACGGGGGGTTCCCCGGCCGGGGAGGGCATCGTCGCCCACGTCCGGTCGAGAGTGACTGAGGGCCTGGCGGAGCATTACGCCGGGCTCTTTTTGTTTCCGGCCTAGGAGGCTGCTGAAGATCGAAGTCTTGGCTCGACAGAACGCACCGGCCGGCGCGATAGGGCGTCCTCGGTCGCACACGTGGCCCCGCCACGCGCGCTTCCCGCGTCCTTCTGTCGCGTCCGCCCAGCGCGCCCTGGGAGCGAAGCTTCACTTTTCAGCGGCCTGCTAGGGGCTGTGCACCTCAGAAAGGAGAAGTGATGGCCAACCACTTCACGCCGGAGGAGCTGTCGAAGGAGCTCGGCATGGAGACCAAGGATGTCATCCAGTTCTGCATCGAGGAAGGCATCCCGATCTACAAGGGCAAGATCGACCGCAGCCTCCTCACGGTAGTGATGAAGGCCAAGGGGATCGTGGTCAAGGACCGGGAGGTCGCTCCCGTATAGGAAAGTCGACGGAGGGTCAGCGGGGACCTTGGCGGGCCCCGGGGCGGAGGCTCTAGCTCAGCCGTCCCAGGGCTGCTCGTATCAGGCCCACCCGCCATCCCTCCAGGGATTCCGCTGTGACCGGCGCGCCTGGCGCGCCGGTCATGGGGACGATGTGAGCCTCCGGCGACTCGGCCACCCAGCGTCGGACGGCTAGAAGAAGGTCGAGTTCCTGCTGGGGCACGGCGACGAGGTCCGCGGGCAGACCTGCCGAGTCCCCTTGCGCGCCGCCGGCTGCGGCGCTTTCGTCGAAACCTGTGTCGTCGTCGGGCAGCGAGCGGATCAGTCGCCCGATCTCCAAGGCCGCCGTAGACGCGGTCAGCACCGTCGAGGCGTGCAGGCGCCCCTGCCACACCAGATCGAGCTGGATGCTGGGCTCGAGGGCCTCGGAAGCGGGTGTGAAGACACCGAGACGCAGCCCGCACGCCTCGCGCAGCGCGCGGTACGAACGGCGGACGCCGGCAAGCCCATCGAGAGCGTCACGCACCTCCTGAGCCTCCTCGTATCTGCGCTCCGCGGCGAGCGTCGTCATGAGCACCCGTCCCCGGTCGAGGGGGTCGTCGCCGGCCGGGAGGGGATCCTCGCCCGCGATCCATGCCACGAGGGCGGCGAGCAGGTCGTCGTGTTCCCGCAAGACATCCTGCTCCCCTCTGCAGGGGGCCAAGCACTTGGCCGTCTGCCCGTAGAGGCAAGGGCCGGCCGTGGACCGGCCGGAACAGCGCCTGAGGGGGTAGCAGCGGTTGAGGAGGTCGATCGCCCCCTTCACGCGCCCCCTTCCTCTGAAGGGACCCAGGGTAAGGGGCTGCTTGGCGTTCCCGTTGTGCGATCCCATGCGGTCGCTCGCGTAGAGGCGAAGCCCGCCGGTCTGCCTCGCCACCTTGAGGTAGACGTAGCTCTCGGGCCGGCTCCCCTGTACGTTCCCGCTGGGACGATGCTGCAGGATCAGCTGCTGCTCGCGCACGACGGCCGCGAGTGGCGAGCCCGTCTCCTCCCAATCCACGCGGACGAGGCGTCGGACGGCCTGCCGCACCTTCCGGGAATGGTCGTTGCGTGCCAGGAAGTACGAGCGGACGCGGTCGCGAAGGACCTCCGCCTTGCCCACGTAGATGACGTTGTCGTCCTGGTCGACGAACAGGTAGGCGCCCGGCCGCCGCGGGATGTCACGGGTCAGGGCGACCTTGTGCCGGTCACGCCGGTGGCTCGGGTCGACATGGCTGCGCAATTGGTCCAGGCAGGTGATCCCCTGCTCCTGCAGCCTCCCCACCAGGTGGAGGAAGACGTGTGCGGTGGCCTCCGCGTCGGCGAGCGCGCGATGGGTGGGGGCGACGGGCGAGCCCAGGGCTCCGGCCACCGTCCCCAGCCGGTAGTTCGGCAGCCCGGGAGCGGCGCAGCGGGCCATGGTGACGGTGTCTATGGCCCCGTCGCCGAGCCGTCGGCCACGGAGGCGGGTCAGCTCGTAGTTGAGGAACGACAGATCGAATATCGCGTTGTGCGCCACCATGACCGCCCCCCGGACGAAGTCGAGCAGGTGCGGCATCACCTCCTCGATCCGGGGGGCGTCGCGGACCATGAGGGGGGTGATCCCCGTGATCTGGATGACCATCGGGGGGATGGAACGGAGCGGGTTCACAAGGGTCTCGAAGGTGGCCACCTGCCGCAGCCCTTCGATGCGCACCGCCCCGATCTCGGTGATCTTGCCCGCCCCGGGGCGGGTGCCGGTCGTCTCCAGGTCGATCACCACGAACGAGACCGTGCTCAGGTCGGGATCGGCGAGGCGCCAGTCGGCGAGGCCGATGGTCGAGGGGCTGGCCCAGCAGAAGCGGCGGTCGTCGTCGACGAGCGTGCTCATGATCCGGCGACACAGGACCGGAGGCGCTGCTCGGAGCGCGAGGAGGCGCTGCGCCGCGAGCAGGTAGTCGAGGGGTTCCCCGGTGATGAGCAGCAGGTCGTGCAGGTCGTCGGCGAGGGTGAGCGAAAGCTGCAGCTGCACGGACGACTCAGGCGCTGGGGGGCTGTTGAACAATGAAGTCTTGGCTCGCCACGCCGCACTGGACGGCGCCACGCGTCGTCCTCGGTCGCGCACATAGCGCTGCTATGAGCGCTTCCTGCGTTCTAGCCTTGCGCATGTCCAGCGCACTGTGGCGGCGAAGCGTCATTATTCAACAGCCCCGGGAGATTCGAATGCGGCGAGGATCATCCCCGCCAGGCGTTTCAGCCGCGCATCGAGGACGTCGATCCTGGCACGCGCCTCGGCCGAAAAGGCTTCGTCGGCCAGGGCCGCGGCGTTGAGGAGTGCGTTGCGGAGCGAGCCTTTGACGGCGGCTTCGGCCAGATGCGCCGCGGCGGCCAGATCGCCGAAAGCCGGGGGGTGGACTGTGGGCTCGACATCGAGGACCAGCTCCAAGATCTCCAACCCGGCCGAAGCCACCTCGAGCGGGACCTCGATCGCGCCGCGGAGCGCGCGGTCGAGGGCCTCCTTCCGGGCGCGACCGGCCTCGGTCGTCGAGTGAGGCAGCCGCAGTGCGCGGGTCACCTCGTGGTACGCCACTACATCCTCGTCAATGAGGTGCTGGATGCGCTCGCTGAGAGCCTGCCCGCCGAACTGACAGGCCTCAAGAGCCCGAGTGTCGTCTGCTTCGCCCCCGCCTCGGGCCAATGCGGAGATACCGGCATGGCACGTCAACGACACCAGCGCGGCAGCCGAGGCCGCCGCGAGGGCAAGGGCCGCTCCGCCGGCGGGTTCCGTGGACTTCCCTGCCAGGTTAACGAGGAAGGAGCGGATGGATGAATCGATGTAGGAGGGCGACTCCACTGGAGACGGCGCCATCCTTGAAAAGGGTGGGTGGTTCCTGGACAATACTAACATTCGCGACCCGGGGGCATCGTCCGTCACGTCCTCCGGGTCGGTCCTTTGTTGATGTGCCCGACTTGGTGTCGCCAGGGGGCGTGGGACTGGGGGAGAGGTGCTCGACAGGAGTCAGATAGAAGCCATCATCCCGCACCGGGATCCGTTCCTGCTGATCGACCGGGTGCTGGAGCTTGAGCCCGGCAAACGCGCCGTCGCGGAGCGTGACCTGACGGGCGATGAAGACGTCTTCCGGGGACACTTCCCCGGCTATCCCGTGTTCCCCGGCGTGCTGCAGGTCGAGGCCTTGGCTCAGACGGGGGCGGTGGCGCTCCTCTCTGTTCCGGAGAATCGGGGCAAGATCGCTCTTTTCGCGGGCATCGAAAAGGTCCGCTTTCGGCGGCAGGTGGTGCCGGGCGACACGATGCGCTTCGAGATCGAGGTGGCGACGGTGCGCGGACCCGTGGGTAAAGGCGAGGGCAAGGTCTTCGTGGGCGGCCAGCTTGCCTGCGCCGCCACCCTCACGTTCGCGCTGACCGACCCCAGCTGACGCGCGGCATGGTGGGACTCGAGGGGCGCGCGGTAACGATCACGGCGCTCGGCACGGCGCTGCCGGACCGGGAAGTCACCAACGACGAGCTCAGTCGCTCCCTCGACACCACGGACGAGTGGATCAGGCAGCGCACCGGGATCGGCGCGCGCCGGGTCGCGGCGCCGGGGGTATCGGCGTCGGACCTGGGCATTCTCGCGGCGAGACAGGCCGTGGACCGTGCGCGTCTACCTCCGGAAGACATCGGCCTGGTCATCACCGCATCCATCTCTCCGGACCAGCTCTTCCCGCCGACCGCCTCGCGGATCGCCTATGAGATCGGCGCCGTCAGGGCGGGCGCCTGCGACCTATCCGCCGGCTGCAGCGGTTTCGTCTACGCCCTGGCTCTGGCCTCGGGCATGGTCGGCGCGGGCATCCACGAGCACGTGGTGATAGTGGGCGCCGAGGTCATCTCGAGCATCCTGGACTGGCGGGACCGCAGCACGGCGGTGCTGTTCGGCGATGGAGCGGGAGCGGCGGTCGTGGCGCCCGCGACGGAGGGCGGCGGACGCATCCTGGGCTTCGACCTGGGCAGCGACGGCGCGGGGGGCCCGTTGCTCTCGGTCCCCGCGGGAGGCTCACGCATGCCCGCGACGCACGACACGGTCGACGCCCGGCAGCATTACCTCAAGATGAACGGGCGGGAGGTGTACCGGTTCGCCACACGTATCATCGGCGACTCGGCTACTCGCGTCCTCGAGCAGTGCGGGCGCCGCATCGACGAGATCGATCTCTTCGTGCCGCATCAGGCCAACATGCGCATCATCGAGCACGCCGCAGGGCGCCTCGGCATCCCGCGCGAGCGGGTGTGCACCAACCTGGAGCGTTACGGCAATACTTCGTGCGCCTCGGTCCCCCTCTGCCTCGACGAGGCCAGCGCCTCCGGCAGGCTGCACGAGGGTGACCTGGTTCTACTGATGGGGTTCGGGGCCGGGCTCACCTGGGGAGCATGTCTCATGGAATGGGGTGCGGCCGGCCCGCTTTGAGCGGCGCGCCGGCAGAAGGCCGCCCGAGGAGGATTCATGTCTAGAGTACTACTACTGTTTCCCGGCCAGGGAAGCCAGGCCGTGGGCATGGGACGGTCGGTGTGGGAGACGTTTCCCGTGTCGCGAGCCGTCTTCCACGAGGCAGAAGACCTGCTCGGCTGGGATCTGCGCGGGTTATGTATGAACGGGCCGCTCTCCGAGTTGACGCGCACCGACAAGGCACAGCCCGCTATCTTCGCCTGCAGCGTCGCGACGTGGCGCGTGCTCGAGCAGGCGGGATTCGACTTCTCAGTCGCCGCCGGCCACTCCCTGGGGGAGTACTCGGCATTGGTGGCCACCGGCCAAGTGGACTTCGCCGACGCGCTGCGGGTGGTCGAGGCCCGGGGACGAGCGATGTGGGAGTGTGGCCAGAGGAAGCCCGGCGCGATGGCCGCGATCATGGGCGTCGGTGACGAGGACGTGGACGCCGTCTGCTCCGAGGTCGGCGAGGTCTGGCCGGCCAACTACAACTGCCCGGGCCAAGTAGTGATCTCAGGGACTCCACGCGGAGTGGAGTCGGCCTGCAAGCTCGCTCTCGAAAGGGGAGCCCGCAGGGCGCTGCCCCTGCAGGTGTCGGGCGCCTTCCACAGCCCTCTCGTCGCCGAGGCCGCCGGGCCTCTGAGACAAGCGTTGGAGCGGGTGAGGTTCGTCGCGCCCGTCCGAGGCAGGTTCTTCTCCACCACGGAGCTGAGGTATCCTGAGCCGGATGAGATAGGGGAGACGCTTGTCCGCCAGCTCACGTCACCGGTGCGCTTCACACAGAGCATGCGCGGTCTGCTCCCCGAGCTCGAAGTGGGGGTCGAAGTGGGTCCTGGCGGTGTGCTTGCGGGGCTGGTGAAGAGGGTGTCGTCCGGTTTTTCCGTGTACGGCACAGACGGGGCCGTGCCCCTGGATGAGGTGTTGGTGCTTTTGAACGGCAAGGGAGGTTCCCAATGAGTGGCGAGGCGTGGTCGCTGGCAGGCAAGGTGGCCCTCGTCACCGGAGGAGCCCGGGGCATCGGGCGTTCGATCGCCTTGCTTCTTGCCGAACGGGGTGCCGACGTGGCTGTGCTCGACCTTGATACTGACCGACTGGCCGCCGTCGTGGCTGAGATCGAAGGTCTGGGTCGTCGTTCGATCCCCGTGGTCGCCGATGTGTCCCGCGAGGCCGATACGCTCGAGGCGGTCTCCGCCGTCGAAGCCGGCCTCGGCCCGGTCCAGATCCTGGTCAACAACGCCGGCCTTACTCGCGACGGCCTCGTCGCGCGCATGTCCGAGGCCGACTGGGACCTGGTGGTCGACGTCAGCCTGAAAGGGTCGTTCCTGCTGAGCAAAGCTGTGTCGCGCAGCATGATGAAGCAGCGCTCGGGGTCGATCATCAACATGGCGAGCGTCGTCGGGCGGCGGGGGAACGCCGGCCAGGTGAACTACTCCGCCGCGAAGGCCGGCCTCATCGGGCTGACGAAGTCGCTCGCTCGCGAACTGGCTCCCCGCAACGTCCGCGTGAACGCCATCGCTCCCGGCTACATCCAGACGGAGATGACGGCCGCCCTGAGCGAGACCGTCCGGGACGCCATCGTCGGGAGCACCCCCCTCGGGCGCATGGGCATGCCGCAGGACGTCGCGGAAGCCATCGCGTTCCTTGCCAGCGACGCATCCGGTTTCATCACCGGCGTCGTGCTCCCGGTGGACGGTGGACTCGGGATATGAGCGCGAAGCTGGCACTCCCCCGGAGGGTGGTCGTCACCGGGATCGGCGTGGTGTCGGCGGTGGGCGTGGGCAAGGACGCGTATTTCTCCGCCCTTTTGGCCGGCGTGTCCGGGGTGCGGACCATACAGCGTATCGATACCACCGGCTTCGCCGTCACCATCGGCGCCGAGGTCGACGGGTTCGAGCCCGAGCGGTACATGGAGAAGAAGGCGGCCCGGCGCATGGACCGTTACGCACAGTTCGGTGTGGCGGCCGCCGTGATGGCCCGGGAGGACGCCGCTTTCCCGGCGGACTTCGATCCCTATTCGGTGGGAGCCTTCGTGGGTTCGGGCATCGGTGGACTCGACACCTTCTACGAGCAGACCAAGGTGCTGCTCGAACGCGGGCCCGACCGCGTGAACCCGTTCTTCATCCCGATGATGATCCCCAACATGGCCGCTGCCCACGTGTCCATCACTCTCGGCCTCAAGGGCCCGGTGAGCGCCACCTGCACCGCGTGCGCCGCGAGCACCCATGCCCTCGGCGACGCCTTCCACATCATCCGGCGCGGCGACGCCGTGGCCATGTTCGCCGGGGGCGCCGAGGCTCCCATCGGGCACATCGGGGTGCCCGCGTTCGCGGCCATGCGCGCCCTGTCCACCCGCAACGACGAGCCGCGGCGCGCCAGCCGCCCCTTCGACCGGGGCCGTGACGGCTTCGTAATCGGCGAGGGGGCGGCGGTCCTGATGCTCGAAGAGCGGGAGCATGCCTTGGCGCGCGGCGCCCGCATCTACGCTGAGTTCCTGGGCTACGGCATGACTGGCGACGCCTTCCATTTGAGCGAGCCCGACGCGAGCGGCGTGCCTGCGGGCACGGCTCTGCGCAAGGCCATAGATATGGCCGGGGTGGAGCCGGAGGAACTCGACTACATCAACGCCCACGGCACCTCGACGCCCCTCGGTGACGCCATGGAGACCCGGGCCGTCCGCTACGCTCTGGGCGACGCCGCCGACCGGGTGATGGTCAGCTCGACCAAGAGCATGTTCGGGCACTGTCTCGGGGCCGCCGGCGCTCTGGAGGCGGCGGCTGCGGTCTTGACCATCGTGGAGGGTAAGGTGCCTCCCACCATCAATCTGGAAGACCCCGATCCTCAATGCGACCTCGACTACGTGCCCAACGTCATGCGCACGGCCGACGTCCGCTACGCCGCTTCCAACAGCTTCGGCTTCGGAGGGCACAACGCCACCATCGTCTTCGGGCGCCACGAGGAGTAGTCTCCGCCGAGGAGACCGTCGAGCCATGAAGTCTTGGTAAGCGCGTGAGCAGATACGTCACCGTCCAGATCACACCGAAGGAGCCCCCGGTCTCGGGGGCGCCGGCCGAGCCGGAGATTCCTCGGTGCGCACAGTGCGATAACCCTCTGACCCAGCAGCAGCTCGAGGCGGCGCTCTTCGTCTGCCCCCACTGCTCCCACCATTTTCCGGTGACCGCTCCGGATCGCATCACCCAGTTGGCCGATGCGGGTACCTGGGTGGAGGTCGCGGGTGACCTCAGACCGAGTGATCCCCTGGATTTCTTCGACAGCCGCTCCTACACCGACCGCTTGTCTGACGCTCAGCTCGAGACGGGCCTCTCCGAGGCGTTCCTCGGGGGCATGTGTCGCATCGGCGGAAAGCGGGCCGGGCTCGGGGTCATGGACTTCCGCTTTCTGGGCGGCTCGATGGGCTCCGTGGTCGGGGAGCGGTTCGCGCGTCTCGTCACCACATCCATCGACGAGTCGGTCCCGCTGGTGGTTGTCGCGGCATCGGGGGGGGCCCGCATGCAGGAGGGCATCCTCTCGCTCATGCAGATGGCCAAGACCGTGGTCGCGCTCGACCTCCTCGCGGACCATGCCCTCCCATTCGTGTCGGTGCTCACACATCCGACGACGGGCGGCGTGCTTGCCAGCTTCGCGACTCTGGCCGACGTGATCGTCGCCGAGCCGGGCGCGCTCCTTTGCTTCACCGGGCCTCGCGTGATCGAGCAGACCACCAGGGAGAAGCTGCCGGCCGACTTCGGGCGGTCGGAGTCCAATCTGGCCAACGGTCAGATCGACATGGTGGTCCATCGGCGCGACCTGCGGGTGCAGCTCGTGAGACTGCTGACGCTGTTGGAGGGAGGTGTACGCTGTGACATTGAACCCCTTCGACCGCATCAGGAGGTCGTACCACGCGGAGGCGGCCCGCTTACTCAAGCAATTGCACGAGCTAAAGAGCTTGCCCTCACTCCCCGGGGTTGGCTATTCAGAAGAGATCCAGAAGATCGAGGCTCAACTCGAGGGCCTGAGGGAACGTAAGGACTCGTCCGGTGTCGCCTGGAAGCGGGTTCAGCTTGCCCGGCGCCAAGATCGACCCCAGACTCTCGACTACATCGAGCATGCGTTCCCCGATTTCGTGGAGCTCCACGGCGACCGGTTGAGAGCGGACGATCCCGCCATCGTGGCGGGTCTCGCCTCACTGGACGGACGCACCGTGGTGGTGATCGGGCAGCAAAAAGGTCACGACCTGAAGGAGCGTCAGTTCCGCAGCTTCGGCATGCCCCGGCCCGACGGATACCGCAAGGCGCAACGCTTGGCGGTGCTCGCCGAGAAGTTCTCCATGCCGGTGGTCACCTTGATCGACACGCAGGGGGCCTTTCCCGGGGTCGACGCCGAGGAAGGGGGGCAGGCGGGCGCCATCGCGCGCACCCTCAAGGTCTTCGCCGGACTATCCGTGCCCACGGTCGCCGTCATCATCGGCGAAGCGGGTTCGGGTGGGGCCCTGGCTCTGGGTCTCTGCGACCGCGTGTACATGCTCGAGAACGCCTACTACTCGGTCATCACCCCCGAGGGTTGCGCGGCGATCCTCTGGCGTGACGTCGCCGAGGCCGATCAGGCGGCCGAGGCCCTGCGGCTCACGGCCCTCGACATGTACCGGCTGGGAGTCGTCGACCTGGTGATCCCCGAGCCCCGGAAGGGGGCGCACAAGCACCATAGGGCTACAGCGAAGGTTGTGGCTCGACAGATCGAGGCCGGGTTGCGGGAGTTGGAAGCGGTGGCACCGGGGGTGCGCATGCGCGAGCGGCGCAGCCGTTACCTCAACATGGGCGTGCTGGCCCCGGGCGAGATCGTCGTCTAGGACTTCTGGTCGTCGGGGACGTCCTCGCCCAGGGCCCGGCGATCGAGCACCTGCTTCATCGTGTCGAGTAACTCGTTGACGCGGAACGGCTTGACGACGAAGTGGTCGGCTCCTTCTTCAAGCGCGCGGAGAGTTGTATTGGGGTGCCCCAGGCAGGAGATCATGATGACCGAGGGATCTACGTCGTCGCGCTCCCGTATCTGGCGCAGCACCTCGAGCCCGCTCATGCCCGGCATCATGATGTCGAGCAAGATCACGTCGGGGTCCAGGGGGCCCAGCTGGGCCAGGGCGGCCGGGCCGCTGTCGGCCCACGTGCAGTGGAATCCCTGCGTGGTGAGCAGATCGGCGAGGAACGACCGGATGTCCGGCTCGTCGTCGACGATCAAGACGAGTGTGCCTTCGTGGTCCACATGCTTCTCCGGTCGATCTCCGGTGGGGGGTACGCTGCCCTTATCGGCCCAAGACGGCTGGGGCTTGAATAACTCAGGCCACTGCTGAGGCCAGGTAGGCAGCCCAGCTGTCGGGCACGTCGTGGGGGGTGGCCACCAGGAAGTCCGTCAGGGTCGGCGCTCTGGGCGCCTTTGCGGGCGTCATGTCCGCTTCGTGCGGTAGCTTCGCGCCCTTCCGAGTGTTGCAGGGAGCGCAGCTCGTCACGACGTTGTCCCACGAGGTCGACCCGCCACGGCTTCTCGGTATCACGTGGTCGAGGGTGAGGTGGCGGGTGCTGCCGCAGTACTGGCACCGGTAGCCGTCGCGGGCGAGGACCACCCGGCGCGAGAGCTTGCGCCGGTCGCCCCGCGGGACCTTCACGTAGTTCAGCAACCGGATGACGTGCGGCTGGGGGATGCTGAAGCCCGCAGCCCGCATGGCCCGATTGCCGGCCTCCAGGATCTCGGCCCGGTCCTTTAGCAGCAGTACGACGGCGCGCTTGAGTGAGCAGACGTTGATCGGCTCATAGGTGGCGTTCAGCACCAGGACGTCGCGGCGCACCGACCTCCTCCCACTCGGGCTCTTGGCGCATTCTACCGGACCTGCACACGGCCCTCAACACCCCAGTTCTTAGTCTGTGCTGCTAGAATCCAAAAATGGACGAAGGCAACCTCTTCTCCGCCAACCTCTCCGAAGACCTTCTTCGGAACGCCCCTCTGGCCAGCCGTCTTCGCCCGACCTTCCTCGACGAGGTTGTCGGCCAGGAGCAGCTCTTGGGGGCGACGGGCCCCCTTCGGAGGAGCATAGAGAGCGGGACCTTCGGCTCGATGGTCTTCTTCGGCCCGCCCGGCTCGGGGAAAACGACGGTCGCCCGGCTGGTCTCCGAGGCCGCGGATGCCTCTTTCGAGGAGCTTTCCGCTGTCGATTCCGGCGTCGCCGACGTAAGGAGGGTTCTCGAGCGGGCCCGCCATCGGCGCGAGGAATCGGGGAGGCGCACGGTCCTCTTCATCGACGAGGTGCACCGGTTCTCGAAGTCCCAGCAGGACGCCCTCCTCCACGCCGTCGAGGACGGCCTGGTCAACCTGATCGGGGCTACCACCGAAAACCCCTACTTCGAAGTGATCCCCGCGCTGATCTCGCGCTGCGACCTCTACCGTTTCACCGCCCTGGAGCCCGCCGATATCCGCGGTTTGCTCGACCGCGCTCTCACCGACCAGGTGCGTGGTCTCGCCGGCCGTGCCGACGTGCCCTTGGCTTTCCGGGACATCATCGCCGAAGCGGCCTTGGGCGATGCGCGCCGCGCGCTGAACCTTCTGGAACGGACCGTGCACCTGGCTGAGGCGAAGGGCCTCGCGTCGGTCGACAGGGAGACGCTGGAGGAGGCGGCGCAGAAGAAGCTGGTGGTCTACGATAAGAAAGGCGACGCCCACTACGACGTCGTCTCGGCGTTCATAAAGAGCATGCGAGGTTCCGACCCCGACGCGGCCCTCTACTACCTCGCCGTCATGCTGACAGGGGGCGAAGAGCCCCGCTTCATCGCCCGCCGCATGCTGGTCTTCGCCTCGGAGGATGTCGGCAATGCTGATCCCCGCGCCCTCTTGGTGGCTGCAGCCGTGGCCCAGGCGGTAGAGACCGTCGGACTCCCCGAGTGCCGCATCAACTTGGCTCACGGCGTCACCTACCTGAGCTGCGCCCCGAAGTCGAATGCCTCGTATGCGGCGATAGAAGCTGCTCTCGAGGAGATCGAGGCCCATGGCGCAGCCCCGCCTCCGGCCCGCTTGAGGGACGCGCACTACCGTGGGGCGGCCAAGCTGGGCCATGGCGAAGGCTATGTCTACCCGCATGCGCGTGGCGGGTACGTAGCTCAGAGGTACATGCCCGAACGGCTCGAGGGATCGCGGTTCTACGAGCCGACCGGGCACGGCGACGAGGCCCGGCTGGCCGAGTTCCTGGAGCGCATGCGCGGCCTGCGCGAGCGCGGAGAGGAGGAGACGGACTGATGGCCGCCCAGAGCTTCTATCTCTTGGGCTTCCTCCTCGTGCTGTTCCTGGTCGCCTTCGTCGGGTACTACGGCTGGCGGCTGGCCACCGCGCGCAAGTCCGCCGATAACACCGACCAGAGGCTGCAGGCTTTCTTGCGCCAAGAGATGCAGTCCGACGTGTCGGCGCCTGTAGGTCGGCCCTGGAACCCCGCGTCACAGGGTGGATCAGAGGGAGCGGCCTTGCCTCCGGAGGCCAAATGGGGCAGCTCGAGCCCCGGCCCCGCCACTGCCATGACGCGCACGTACGAGAGACGGGTGGGACTCTCAGCCCTTTCCGCCGAACCGGTGTTCGCCCGTCGTTCGGCGACCGGAGAGGTGACGGTGCAGGTCGGTGGGCGGCCTCCCATGCCCCTCACGTTCGTGCTCGATCCCAAGGCCCGGGCGGCTCTGCAGGAGGTCGTCATGCAGGCGGCGGTCGATCTTGGCCCGTCCTGGTCGATCGTCGCGTCGGAGGACGCTGAAGGCCGTCTGCAGATCACCCGGCTGGGCTGATCTCGGGCTCCGCTGCTTCCCGCGGGCTGCGGGAGCCACTGGGGTGGTTGCAGAGACGGGCAGGACTTCGGGAGGCCTAGCAGAAAGAGTGACCGTAGCGCCTTACCTCGACCCACGTTAAAGGACGGACGGGTGGAGGCCGATGGTGCTGATGCACGGTGATAAGATTCAGCGGTGCACATAGCCGCTCTGGGGTGGGCCGCCTCAGGCGAGAAGGAGGGAGCGCCCGATGAAGGGCCTAGGCAAGTTCTTGTTCGGTGGTGTCCTGGGGGCCCTGTTCGGCTTCTTGGTGTCCCCCAAGCGCGCCCAGCGCGTCCGGGACGCCTTGCTCACCCGCGAGGAGGCTCGAGAGGCCGCCTCGACGGCGGCGGTTGGCGCCTTGCCCGAGTCTACCGCAGCTGCTGCGGCCGTTGCTCCGCCCCAGCTCGTCCCCGTGGAGCCGTCGCCGCAGGCCTTTTCTCCCGCGCCGCCGCCGGTCGAAGCATCCCCGGCAGCCTTCGTCCCTGAACCCGCCGAACGAGGGTGGGTCGCCGAGAGCGCCCCCGTCGTGGAGGAACCTCCAGCCGTAGAGGAACCTCAGGTTGTAGAGGAACCTCCAGCCGTCGAACTGGCGCCCCTGCCCACACCTCTCGCTGTTCCTGAACCCGAACCCGAACCCGAGCCCGAATTTGCTCCCGCGCCCGAACCCGAGCCGGTCCTAGAACTCGAGCCCCAACCGCAGCCGCCGATCGAGTGGCCTACTGCGCCGGAGCCTGCTCCCGAGGCGGAGTCGGCGATGGGAGAGACCGCGACGCCGTCGGTCGAAGTCGCACCTGCTCGGCTGGTCGAGCCTACGGTTGCGATCCCCGACTTCGAGCCCGTCGTCGAAGCGGAGCCTGTCTTGGCGATCGAGCCGGAACCCGAGGCCGTGACGCCTTTCGAGGTCGCGTCCGGCTACGAGTCGGCTCCCGAGGCGGACGTGGAAGATCAGCTCTTGCCCCGCGAGGAGACCATTCGTGTACCGACCCCATCCGATCTGAAGGCGAGGATCGAGGAGACACGCCGCCGCATCCAGGAGGAGTTGGAGCACCCCTTCGCGGGCGAAGGCGATACAGCACCCCGGCCATCCCGCACCTTCCTCCAAGAAGAGAGCTGGGGCGCCCCGGCGGGAGAGCCTGAAGCCCCCTACGACGCAGCTGCGTCAGCGTCGTTCGCGCCTCCGCCCCTCTTCGCACCCGTGAAGCCGGTGGAGCCGGTGGACACGGTGTCTTCCTTGGAGGTGCCTCCGCCGGCCTTCCCGCCTCTGCCCGAGGAGGTGCATGTCCCGTCGCCCTTCGAGACCGAGCCCGTTGGGCCCAAGACCTTGCCGCCCCTCGACATCGTGATGCCGTCCGAGCCTGAGCCGGCGCCTGCCCCGGCCCCCTTCCAGGCCCTGCCCTTTCAGACGCCTGCTTTCGCCCCGGAGCCCTCGCCGTTCCAGCCGCCTGCTTTCGCCCCGGAGCCCTCGCCGTTCCAGCCGCAGCCCCCGTCCCAGGCACCTACCGAAAAGGCGGCAGCCAGCCCGTTCGGCGCGCCGGAACCCCCCGAGACCCCCGCGCCGTTCGTAACATCGACCTCCTCTGAGGCCCCCGCGGCGTTCGAGGCACCGACCTTCTTCGAGGCCTCGTCGCAGTTCCAGGTGCCGCCCCCGTCGTTCCCCGCTGTCCCCGACGTGGGAGAGCGGGTCAGCGAGACACCTTCGACCCCCGTCCTCGCCGCTGAAGAGCAGGCCGTCGAGGAGCAGGCCGTCGAGGAGCATGTCGCGGAGGCTTCCGCGTTCGAGGTGCCGATGGTGGCATCGCCTCTGAGCTCGGTCGTGGAAGAGAGCATCCTTGCGGACACCAAGGTCGACATCGAGCCGGCAGCCTTGGAGGATGTTGCTCCCGTAACGCCCGAGATGCCGCACGTCCCGCCCCTCTCTTTCACTTTGCCTTCGGTGCAGATCCCGACTGTGATCACGGAGCTTGCCCCGGCTGCAGCCGCCCAGCCGAAAGCCACCGAACTCGAATCAGTGGCGGTCGGAGTGGGGACTGAAGGGGCGTCCGAACCTCCGGCGCTGGAACAGGTCGAGGAACTGATCGCCTACACGCCTGAGTCGTCCGCTTCGGCACCGTCTACAGCGGGCGATTTCGACCACGACGCCATGCGTAAGCGTATCGAAGAGACGCGCAACCGGCTCAAAGCGAAAGCCTTCGACGCGATGATGAGCGGCGAGGCTTCTCTCCTCGCCCGCGACAGCGAGACCGGCTCCCGGAGCGGCTCCGCGGCTGAGGGCGTGGGCGTCGACGCCGAGGTCGACAACACCATCGAAAGCACACTGACCGAGGAAGATCTCTAGGAGATGGGATGAGAGGGCCGGCCTCCCCCGGGGTACCGTACGGTCCCCAATGAACGGCGGGCTCGTGGGCCCAAAGAAGGAGGCCGACCATGTTTGATACTACCATCAGGGAGACCACGGT
>JAJZQZ010000207.1 GCA_021802965.1 Actinomycetes bacterium | reverse complement strand
TCGCCGCGATCTCGTCGACCTCACGGATGATGTCTTCTTCGCTCGCCCCGGCCTTTGGGGTGATGTAGACCCGTCCGGAGCCGTCCTCCCGGACGGATTCGATGGAGAGGAACGAACGCAGAAATCCCTCGGCGAACGCGACGGGCACGGCTACCGCCGTGCCCACGATATCGACCACGTCATGCGCGAACTCGTTGAGCGTGTGGGTACGCAGATAGCTCGACTGGATGAGGCTCATGACCATGGGGCGCACTATGGAGTGGCCCAAGGAGGCGCGCGGAGGTTGGTCCAGCTCCCTCAGGACTTCATCGGCCTCGTCGACGTCATGGTCCATCCGCGCCACCGCCCCCCTACGTCTTCGGCGCCCTGTACGGGCGCCGCACGCGCTTTCTGGCGCGTGAGTCGGGGCGCCGGGATTTGAACCCGGGACCTCATCGTCCCGAACGATGCGCGCTACCAGGCTGCGCTACGCCCCGCGGACGCGTATCTTACACCATGCAGACCTCGGACAGCGAACAAGCCGCGCACTCCTGCTCCCGTCTTGGGAACCGCCCCGCCTGGATGCCCTCGAGAGCCGTGTCGAGAGCGAGCTCGAGCCGTGCACGGTCGGTCGTCTCGAAGACCCGGCTCACCGGCTCTTCTGGGCGCTCGAGGAAGAGGAAGCTCAAGGTCACCCGGGGGGCACCACCGAGCAGGCATGCAAGAGCGTAAAGGTCGGCTTGACGCTCGTACTCACGGGCCGCCTCCTCGACCGTGCGTCCGGCGAGTCGGTTCGACTTGTAATCGACCGCCCACCACCGGTCGGGGCCCGCGTACAGGAGGTCGAGGGCGCCGGTCACGAGGACGTCTTTCCGGCTGAAGACAAAGGGCACCTCCGTGCGGGCGAGGGATCGTGTCGGGTCCTGGGCGAGCGGAGACCGCCAGAAGGCCCGCACCAGAGCAGCCGCGCGATCCAGATGCTCGGGACCACCAAGCACGTCGCCGCCGGGCACGTCGGCCGACCGTGACGCAGCTGCGCGGAGGACTCCTTGGAGGACCTCGGGCGAGGGCTCCGATCCGAGCGCCAAGGATTCGAGGGCCGCATGGACGAGCAGCCCCACCGGTATGCCGCCGGGCTCCCGTCCGTGCTCGAAATCTTGGTCGACGACGTGTTCCAGGCCGCCGGGATCACGCCCGGGCACCCTGTGCAATCCGAGGACACGCTCGAGATAGTAGCCGCGGGGGCAACGATCATAGTGAGCGAGGGCCGAGAAACTGATCCGCTGCACCCCGGCCCGCCGCAGTCCTTCGGCCAGGGGCGGCGGGGCCGCTGGGGCCGCGGCCCACGCCTCCTGCGCCACCACGCCGGGCACTTCGGGCGATGGTGACCGCCGATAGACCACGAGGTCGAGGTCGGCCTGAGGACGGAGGACCTCGCCGTCCTGCGGCTCTCCGACCGCCACACCCAGGGCGCCCAGGACCTGAGCCAGCAACGTACCGGTGTCGGCCGGTTTGTTCAGGCCCACGAGCACCAATCGCTCTTCAGCCCGTGTCATAGCGACGTAATACAGCCTGACCGACTCCTCGCGCTCCATGAGGGCACGGGCGTCGAGGATCTCCTCGGCGGGACCGAGCGCGATGCGGCCACCCAGGTTCGTGTCGTCGTCTCGGGCTATCGAGACCGCGACGCCGCCGTCGCGGCCGAAGGACAGGTCGCTCCTGCTGCGCCGGGGGCTCCGTCCCATCCCGGTGAGCACCACCACGGGGAACTCGAGCCCCTTGGCCTGGTGGATGGTCATCATGCGCACCACGTCGTCATCCTCGGCGAGCAGTGCTGCGTTACCCTCCCGGTCCGCCGTCAGGTCCCGGCGGAGATCGAGATGCTTGATGAAGCCGGCAAGGTCGGGCCCCTCGAGAGCCTCGAACTCGTCGGCCAGCCGCATCAGCTTCCGCACGTTCCCGAAGCGCCGGCGTCCATCCGGGGCCTGCAGCAAGACCAGGTCGTAATCGAAGGCCTCGACCGACTCCGCCAGGAGGCTCGAGAGGCCGTGAGACCCCACACGGCGACGGAGAGAGGCGATCCTCGCCGTGAATAGTCGGAGCCGGGCGGCGTCGTCACTGTCGGCGCCCGCGACGTCACCCTGCTGCAGCGCTTCCCACAGTGACACCCCCCCCATGCTTTCGGACTGCATACGAAGTAGGAGCAGGACGTCGTCGCCGACCGACCCCAAGGGAGACCGCAGCGCGGTCACGAGCGACAGGTCATCGTAGGGATTCACCAATGACCGGAGCAGAGAGAGCACGTCGAAGAGCTCCTCGCGACGGAAATATCCTTTCCCATGGACGACGTACGCGGGTATATCTCGTTCGGCCAGGGCATCCTCGTAGGCGTGCACTCCGTTCAGTGTATGAGAGAGGATGACGACGTCGCGTGGACGCCATCCCTCGTCGTTCAGCAGGCGGGAGATCCGGTCGGCGACCGCGAAGGCCTCCGTGTCCGTGGCATCTCCGGCCCCCGCCTGGCGCCGATCGACGGCGATGATCTCGACCGCGGGCGCGAGTAATCCCCGTCTGTCCTCGTTCTGAGCCTCATCCGCTTCACCACGCGGCGCGTCACCGATCCGACGAGCCTCGAGCGGAGCGTACGCGCTCCCGAAGAGAGGGTCCTGCGCGAAGATGCGGTTGACCACGTCGAGGACCGCACCCCGGCTGCGGAAGTTGTCGCGCAGGCTGGTCACCAGCGACGTGTCCCCTGACTCGGCCCGACAGACCTGCTCCTGCCGGACGAACACCTCGACGTCGGCGCCGCGGAACGCGTAGATGCTCTGGTGCACGTCACCTACGGTCAGGAAGGAGGCCGGATCCAGCGCCTCGAGCAGAGCCACCTGGAGCGCATTCGTATCCTGGAACTCATCGACCATCAGCCGGCATCGATCCCCGAACGGACGCGCGCCGCGAGTCACCATATCGAGAGCCCGCAGCTCGAGGTCGTTGAAATCAAGGGCACCTCGCGCAGCCTTGAGAACGCGGTACTCGGCGTCGAAGCGAACGAGAAGGCGATCGGCGAATTCGGCCAGCGGTATCAGGGTATGGGCGCCAAGCACCTGGCGGAACGCCGTGAGCTCGTCCCTGCAAGCCGAGAACAGCTCCTTCGTCGCTTTGCCCACCGTGAGGAGGGGCCTGAAGCGGTCTACCGCGTCCAAGTCCTCCCAGCCCGGCCGCACACCCGGCAGCCATTCGAGGCACTCTCGCGCCCGATCGGCGTTGTCGGCCGCCGCGCCCGCCAGTTCCAGACTCCGGAGCTCGTCGAGTAGCCGGCTGAGGACGGATCCCAGCCGCTGCTTCGCCTCTATGAGGTCGGGTGGTGCGGTGGGCGTGAACCGGGGTCGATCGCAGCCCAAGCCGCGCAACCCCACGTACAGGGGCGGGATCTCCTGGCGCAGGGAGCTCTGGAGACGACCCACGAGATCGATCTCACCCGGCCTGACACCCTCGACCGTCGCCCGCCACGCAAGCTCGAATGCATGCGACCGCAAGATAGCGGACTGCTCATCCTCGAGCACTGTGAAGCCGGGGTCCACTCCCGCGGCCATCGGGTCGGAACGCAGAAGCGCACTGCAGAGGCTGTGGATGGTGCCTATGGGCGCCGTGTCGAGCGACCAGGCGATCTCTGTGCGACCGGCGGCGAGTAGGCCCAGGCGGATGCGGTTGCGAAGCTCGGCGGCGGCTTTGCGCGTGAAGGTGACCGTGGGCAGCTCAGCGGGGAACGATCCGTCTTGGAGCACGGCCCGCATGTAGCGAGCGACCAGCAGACGGGTCTTGCCGGTGCCGGCCCCGGCACTGACGAACACCCGGGGTGCGTCCGCTTCGACCGCTCGCGCCTGTTCGGGTGTCAGCTCGGCCATGTCGCCACCGGGTTCTTCGTCCGGCACACCGGACGGAAGTCGCACCATGCCGGGCAGTCTCCGCGGGGAGCCGCCGGGATCAGCCCCGCCTGCATGCCGCGAGAGGCCTCGTGCGCCGCGGCAAGGGCGGATGACAGCTCGGCTTCGAACCCCTCGCCATCCAGCGTGCAGGTCTTGGGCAACCAAGGCGCCACCGTCTCCTCGAAGCCGTGTCGCACCAGCCCCCGAGCTCTGGCCTTAGCCAGAGCCAAGTAGGCGCCGCCGACGACGTCGGCCTCGGGGAACAGCCGGCGGAGGGCAAGCATGTACAGCGGCACCTGCAAGGCACCGTCTTCGACGAAGCGCGGCCCCTTAGCTCCCGAGCCCGACTTGTAGTCGACCACGAACAAGCTGTCGATCCCGGGCTGCTCGTCCACCCGGTCTATGCGACCTTTGATGCGCAACCCGTCACCGAGGTCGACTCCGTCCTCGGGCAGGCTGTACTCGACAAAGCGGGGTGTCCACCGGGCCGGGCGCTGCAGGTCGAGCGAGAGTGCGGCGCGCGCGAGCCGGCGCACCTCCCACTCGAGGAATATCCGCTCAGCAAGCTCATCGGGGTCGCCGGCGGGCTCGATCAGCCTTTGCAGGTGATACTCCACGAGTTCCGCGGCCCGGCCGAACGAGGGCTGCCGGAGGGGAAGCAGGCCTTCCGTCTTGAGAGCCCGGTAGGTGTCGGCCAGGACGGCGTGCACCAGATCACCCTTCCGCAGGCCCGAAGGCTTCTCCTCGATGACCTCCGGTCGAACGAGGCGGCTCATGAACCAGGCGAAGGGACATTCCGCGTACTTCTCCAGAGAGGTCGCCGAGAACACGGAGATGGCCTGCAAGCGGCAGAGTGCGGCTGGCGAGCAGAGACGATCCGGGTCGCACCGCCAACGCGGTGCCGATCGGATCGCCGCCCGGTTTGCCGCGTCAGGCGGGAGGAGCCGGGCCTCCGCGCACGTCCTCAGGTACTCGCGCAACGAGGGTGCCTGCGAGGGCTCATGAGAGATGTCGCGAAGGGTCCGGCGGCGATACAGCCGCGGCTGCCCCATGAGCCGATGAGCTTCGCTCCAGTAGGGCGAGGGCTGCGCCTGCTCGCCGTCCTCCTCGGCGTCGCGAGTCGAGAGGTACAGCAGCTTCACGGGGCGCGACAGGGCAAGGGCGAAAAGGGAGGCCTCCTCGCCCTCCACCGGCTCGGAGAAGAGCACGGCGCCCGAGGCTTCATTCGCCCGACGGCGGGAGGCTCGGCTCAGGAGACCAGGTGGTCGCTGCCCTTGCGGGAACTCGCCTTCGACCACGCCCAGGACGAAAACCGCCGAGAACCTTCGGGCCCGGGCGCGGGGCACCGCCATGACGTGCACCACGCCCCGCTCGTCACCTCGCCCGGTGCGCACGGGGGCAGCCGCCAGAAGGGCGAGCGTCAACTCGATGTCGGTTCCTTCGGGCGACGTCGGACCCCCCAGAGACCAGCCCGCCTCGAGTGACGACGCGAGGTCGCGGGCCACGCTCGCGACGGCGGTGAAGGACTCGACGTCTTCTTCCATCTCGTACGAGTCGAACGTATGCTCGCTGGCCGCCGCGGCCAGCATCTCCCAGGCGAGTGACTCGACGTGCTGCGGGCTCAGGCCCGCGCGGCCCTCAGGAGTCAGGGCGACGGCTCGGCGAAGACTTGAGAGCGATCCGGGTAGCATCGCCTCGACGTTCGCCAGCATGGACTCGCCGACCGTGTTCTTGGCCCGACGCAGCTGCACCTCCAGCCGGTCGACCGCGTCGTGATCGAGGAGCGTGTACGGGCTGCGAAGGTAGACCAGCAGCGGCGTCAATCTCGCGGCGGCCAATCCGCGCAGTCCCTGAAGAAGGGCGCTGCCGAGCCCCGTCTCGGCAAGAGACGTCTCGGCATCGAGGCGGTGAGGGATGGCGTACGAGCGAAAGACCTGCCGGATGAGGCGCTGCCAGGGCGACATGCTGCGGACCACGACGCCGATGTCATCGGGCAGGCACCCCTCACGCAGGAGGCGGACGACCTCTTCGCCCACGAGCTCCACCTCTCCCCGACGACCCGACGCCATCAGGAAGCGCACTCCCCCGTCGCCCGGCCGTCGGTCGGCGGGCGCAGGGATCGTGACTCCGTCCGTGGACAGGAACGCCGCGTCGAGATACGCGAGGTCGGGCGAGACGAAGACGCCGGCCTGGCGCCCGAGGACGATCGTCTCGCGCGCCCGACCGCGCCACAGGTCGACCTCGGCGTCGTAGGCGCGGCGGTAGCTTCGCTCCGGGTCATGGTCGAGCGAGAGAAGAACGGGGACGGCCTGGCTCAGCCGGCGGACGAGGGCGTGCTGCGCCGATGA
>JAJZQZ010000206.1 GCA_021802965.1 Actinomycetes bacterium | reverse complement strand
CCGATCTGTTGCCTACCTGATCATATGCGGTCGCCATCAGCGCGTGATCGCCCTGGGCTACCTTCGTGGCGTTCCAGGAGAAGCGGTACGGAGCGCTGCGGTCGGAGCCAACCAAGGCCCCGTCGACGCTGAACTCGACCCTCAAGATGCCGACTGACGAGGACACGCTCACCTCTACCGACACCAGACCCTGGACGATCGCTCCTTCTGCCGGCTTCACGAACTGTACGCCCGGAAGGGTGCTGGTCGTCGTACGAACAGTCGTGGAGGTCGTCGAGGCCAGGGTCGTACTGGTGGTCGGAGCAAGGGTGGTGGTCGTTGGGGCAAGGGTGGTGGTGGTCGGAGCCACGGTGGTCGTCGTGGTCGACGCGGTGGTCGTGGTCGTCGGGGCCACCACCGTGGTGGACGTGGTGGGCGGCAGGGTGGTCACGGTCGTCGGGGCCACCGTGGTGGACGTGGTGGGCGGCAGGGTGGTCACGGTCGTGCCGCCCGCGGCCGCCACGGCGTCCTTGTACGCCTGGTACGACGGTTTCGGGGTGTAGTCGCGGCGCATGATCCCGATGTTCTGCTCGAAGGCAGTCGGCGTGGTCCCGTCGTTGCGCGTGTTGTACCAGAACATGACCTCCACGAAGGGCCACTCGGTGCGGACCTTGTCGTACGCCCGCTTCAGGTACTTGGCCTGAGTGGCCTCGTCGACGCCGTAGGTGCCCACAGTGCCGTCGGTCTTCTGATAGGTGGAGTAGCCCATCTCGGTGAGCCAGATGCCCTTGGCGCCGTCACCGTTCGCCTGCATGATCGGGTAGATGACCTTGGCCGTCACCGGGAAGGTGTCCCGCGGGCTCGAGTCGTACCAGGTGTCGGGCGATTTTTGGGCACTGTAGGGGTGGAAGCCCAACTTGTCGTAGTTGCCCTTGAGGCCCGCGGCGTACATGTCCTTGAGGAACTGTCCAGGCTCGAGCGCACCTCCGCCCTGACCGAGACCGGCACTTACGACCACCGCGGAGGGGTCTGCCGCTTTGACGGCCGCGTAGGAGACCTTGAGAAGGGCCACGTACTGGGCCGCGTTCGGGGCGCCGCCCCAGAATCGCTTGTTGTTGGGCTCGTTCCAGATCTCCCAATGATGCACGCTGCCCTTGTAGCGATTGACCATCACGGTGAGCCAGTTGGCGAAATCCTGCGGATTCTGGGGTGGGTAGCCCTTGCCGCCAGGATTGGCCCAGAGAGGGCTGCCGACTGTGGCGAACAGCACATTGATGCCACGGGCCTTGGCCTTGGCCACGGCTGCGTCGACCCCGTTGAGGTAGGTGCTGTCGTAGATCCCCTTCTTCGACTCCGCCCACCCCCAGGAGAGGTCCAAGCGGACCCACTTCACTCCAGCGGCTGCTAGAGCATCGAGCTCCTTGTCGACGTTGCCGCTGTAGGTCGTGTTGTAGTTCTTGTATGACACTTCGCTGTTCACTCCGAACAGGTCCCCCGCGTAGGCGGCGGACGCGCCACTTGCGAGGAACAACGCCGTGAGGATGACCAGCGCCAGGATCGCCAGCGCACTGCTCCGAGACCCGAGGGACTGCTTCCCCGTTCCCTGCGCTCCGTACTTCTGCATCTCGTACACCTCCAAAAAAAGGGACCAACTGCTGGACAAAACGCCAGGCAAGTTGGCCCTGTGGACCTTCGGCGGCTCGGCTGACTCGTATCGGAGTCCCGTGGCTTTGCGCCCCCACCTCGCGATGGGTATGCCTTTATCGCTGTCCTGGGTCCGCCTCTTCCGGACCCACTATCTCTATCGGTGTTCAACGCGGACGCCTTAGCCAAGATACGGAGAAAATGCACGCAAATTGCACAAAAACCGCTCCGCGCCGGCTATGCGGGGATCTCGCCCCGCCCGAAGTTCCTAGGGCCGCGGGCAGTCTTTCCGAGGGGGATGAGAGGGCCATGAGACGCCCATGAGGGTCTTCTCACGAAGGGTCCGAGGCGGCGGACCGGTGCGGTCCGCGAACAGGAGCTACCGAGAGGGGCGGGAGAGTCTCTGCAACCGGCCGCTCACTCGCATCCCGGCGGCCTCGAGTCTGCGATAGGCGCCCCGGGGCAGAGCGGCCAACGCGACGGCCGCCGACAGCGTGGTGAGGGTCGTGAAGGGTTCCATCCGGAGCATGCGTGGGTCCTGACGGATCGACGACCACGCGAGGGTGAGGGCGCGGCGACCGTCGCGGGCACGAATCGCCCGGCGGGCCACATACCTGGTCTGGAAGGCTCGGCCGAGTCCCGCCCACTCGGCGACAAAATCAGGGGCGTACCCGCGCACCTTCTCGACGCACTGCTCCCAACTCGCCGAGATGCGGTCCAGATCCGCCGAAAGCCCTTCAGGGTTCGCCCGGTAGAGAGTAAGCACCGCGGGGAGACCCTCGAAGCCCCACGGAGTGGTCAAGGCGATGCGCAGCCAGCATTCCGCGTCGACGCAGCTTCGGAAATCCTCGTCGAAATAGGCGGTCTCCGGATCGCCCCTGCGGTCGTCGCTGAACGACACGTCCTCGAAGGTCTGCCTTCGCGCCACGACCGACGAGGGGAGCACCGGGTCCCTCAGGAGGACGTCACTCGCCTGCACGCGTCCGACCTTGGTCCCCTTGTCCATTCCCAGGGGCCGGCCGTCTTCGTCGATGAGCACCGAACGACTGAAGCTCACGCCGACGCCCGGATGCGACTCAAGGAAGCGGACATGCTCCTCCAGCTTGGTGTCGATCCAGAGGTCGTCCGAATCCAGGATCCCCACGTACTCTCCATGGCTCTGCCGTAAGCCCGCGTTGCGAGCGGCGGCCAGCCCCCGGTTCTCCTGCGTGACCACCAGCACGCGTGGATCGGTGAACCGCCTGCAGATCTCGAGACTCGAGTCTCGGGAGCCGTCGTCCACCACGACGAGCTCCAGGTCGGGATACGTTTGATCCAGCACTGATCGGATGGCCCCTTCGACGTACCGCTCGGTGTTGTACACAGGCATGATCACCGAGACCCGCGGGGCACTCATCGCGCGCTTCTGCCCGGACCCGGGAACACCTCGCGGATGGAGGCGTCGAGGCTGTCCAGCCGCGAGTCCCAGCCTTCAGTCAGTGCCCGGTCCTGCCGCGCTTGGCGCGCGGCGGGGTCGTGCTCGGCCACCGCGGCCAACACGTGCGCCACGAACTCGTCGTGGGTCGTGGCCACGCGTACGACGTCGTCTAGCGCCCGGACCGCCGGCAGATCGACCCCGACCACGGGCACCCCCGATGCGAGGTACTCGAACAGCTTGACCGGGGATAGGGCCCGGACCAGCTCCTTGGAGCCGTCGTACGGCAGGAGACACGCGTCCATGTGCCGGAGATACAGGGGCACCTGCTCGTGCGGCACCTCTCCCGCGAAGACGACGTTGGGCTCCTGAGGCAAGCGCTCGATGGGCACCTTCGGGTACTGCGGGCCGACGATGAGGAGCACGCCAGGCTTCACAGCCCGGGCGACCTTGACCAGGAGCTCGTAGTCGAGTCGGAGATCGAGCACACCCACGAACCCGACCACCGGCGGTTTCAAACGGCCCGCCAGTTCGGACGGGAGCTCACCGACGCCCTTCCCCATGAAGAGCTCGACATCGACGCCGTTCGGCACCACCTCGAGGCGTCGCGCCCACGGGCCGAGACGCTCGCCGAGCCGCGGAGCCGTCACCACGACCAGATCGGCCCTCTGTGTCAGACGGCGCTCGTTCTCCCTCAGGAGCGCCCGCACCTCGTCCGACCAGTGGAGAAAGGCCGGGTAGTCGTCCACGCACTCGTAGAGCACTCCGCGATGCGGCAGCTGATCGATGATGTCCACCAGTTCCGGCGCGGGGAATCGCGTCCAGAGCAGAGGGTCCTTCATCCCCGCGGCCTCGATGGCGTGCTTCAGCGAGCGAGCCAGCCAGCGACGGTTGATCCCCTTTACTACCGGGGCCCGTCTGGGTGGGAGCAGCACGGGCCGCATGATCCCTTCGGTGACCGGCCAGCCGGACGGAGGCGAGGACGCCGGGGTCCGCCGAGCCAGTGCTTTGAGACGGGCCGAGATCAGGCCGATGTTGGCGAGCGATGGGTCGTTCATGCCCATCTTGTCGACGACGAGGACGCGATGACCACGGCGCATGAGCCCTCGGACCTTGATCCGCGGCTCGGGGTTGTGGGACCGCATCGGCATGTTGTCGAAGAAGACTATGTCCACGCTCACCCCGTTGCTCGTACCGTCAGTTTGACCCAAAAGAGCCGCGCCAGGACCTCGCCGGCGGCATCGCGCACGTGCAGATAGCGCCACCAGTACACACGAGGTTGCGGGTCTTCGCGAAGACCTCGAAGCCGGAGTTCCGGCCCGCCCGTACCAGCGTCTCGTCCAAGTCGACGGGGTGGTCGAGGATGAGTATCTCCGCAGATACTGACGTCGCTGTTCCTACCACCGCCTCCGTTCCCTGTCGCGCGGTCCCTAGTCTGCCACACTTCCCCGGGGTGGCGCCGATCGTAGATCCGCCATGATGGATAGAATAGAAGATATGGACGTCCTCACTCAGCACTATCGGCATGCCCGATCACGCTCAGTAGTTCTCGTCGAGCCGACGGGCGCCGGGGGCATGGCCCACTATGCCTACAACCTCGCGGAGTCGTTGGCCGCCCTGCGCCCGGTCACGGTCGTCACCGCTGCGGACTACGAGCTGAGCGCTCTCCCCCAGTCGTTCGCACGTGAAGGCCTATTCCGTCCGCGTCCCATCCGCAGGGATATGCCCAAGGCCGAGCGGATCGACGCGGCGGCGGCTCATCTCCGTGACCTCGGCCGGCTTGTTGCGCTAGTCCTCCGAACGCATCCGTCGGTCGTGCACCTCGTGTGGCCCGCCAGCAACCACTACGCCCCGTTCCTCTTGACGATGGCCCGAGCGCTCCGGGGCCCGGCCACGGTCGTCACCGCCCACGAGGCAGTGCCCTACGAGGGCTCGGAAAAGCGCACACGCTGGTACGGGCGCACCTATCTCGCGACGGACGGAGTAATCGCCCATTCACGTCACGTCGCTCGCGAGCTGCAGCTGATCCATGGACCGATTCGAGACATCGAGGTGATACCTCACGGGGAATACGGCTTCTTCCGCGCGCATGCCGAACGTGATCAAGGCTCCGCCCGAGCCCGCTTGGGCCTGCCCCCGGACAGACGCCTCCTGTTGTTCTTCGGCAGCATCCGAGCACACAAAGGGGTCGATCTGCTCGCTTCCGCGTGGACACGCGCGCTCGATCAAGGCCTCCCCGCGGATGTCGACCTGGTCGTCGCGGGAAAGGCGCGCCCTGAATCCGAGGCCCACGTGGCAGCTCTCACCAAGGCGGCAGGGTCTCGGTTACACGGGCGCATCGACTACATCGATCACAATGAGGTCGGCGACTACGTGACCGCCTCCGACGCGCTCGTGCTCCCCTACAGACGCTGCGACACGAGCGGCATACTCGCCTTGGCCTATGCCTTCGGGCGGCCTGTTGTCGCGACGGACGTCGGCAGTCTGCACTACGAAGTCCGGCCGGGCGTCACCGGGTTGCTCGCTCACCGCGACGACCCAGAAGATCTGGGGCGTCAGATCGTTCGCATTTTCACGCCGGGACTCTTACCCGCACTGGCCGCCGGCGCCCTTCGCGAGGCGGCGAAGCTCGCATGGCCCACCATAGCCAGGCAGACGGACAGCTTCTACCTGCGCTTGGAGGCCTTGCGCGGCCGTGCCTGAGTCGAGTGTGGCACAAGCTCCCCTGAGCGTGTCGGTGATCATCCCGACTTACAACATGCGCGAGACCCTGGCGCGCGCCGTGCTCTCCGCGTTGACGCAGACGTATCCCCCGGCTCGGGTGATCATCGTCGACGACGGGTCGACGGACGGCAGCGAGGAGCTGGCGGACCTTTTCGGCGATGCGGTGATCTACGTGCGGCAGGAGAACGCCGGAGTCGCAGCTGCACGGAACGAGGGCATTGCGCGCGCATCCACTGGTCTCCTGGCGTTCCTCGACGCCGACGACTACTGGCTGCCCACCTTCCTCCACGCCGCGGTCTCCTTCCTTGCCACGCACCCTGAGGCAGGAGGGGTGGGCACCGCCGCCTACCTCCGCCGCCCGGATTCCTGGCAGCTGTATCCGAGGGCGGCCGGCACCGGCGAGTTGGGCACCGCTGTGCTTTCCGATTTCTTCCACACCTACACGCGGCACCATCCCTTGACCGCGAGCGCCGTGGTCATTCACCGCCTCGTCGTCGACTTGGTCGGGCCGTTCCGCCCCGAC
>JAJZQZ010000205.1 GCA_021802965.1 Actinomycetes bacterium | reverse complement strand
CGCCGCGAGAAGTCACATTTCAACAGCCTGCTGGACGAGGAGCGGTCGACTCTCGATCGCTCTGCTAGAGTGAATCCCGCCAGACAACGTGACCAGGGAGGGCCCCGGCATGCCCATTTCGGTGAAGATGGACAGCTTCCTCGAGCGCTCGTCGTGGATCAGACGCATGTTCGAAGAGGGCGCACGGCTCAAGGCCGAGCACGGCGCGGACAAGGTCTTCGACTTCAGCCTCGGCAACCCGAACCTCGAGCCGCCGGCTGAGTTCGTCCCGATCCTGAAGGAGCTCTTGGACGAGCCGACGGCCGGCACTCACGGCTACATGGCGAACGCGGGATACCCAGAGGCGCGCGCCGCGGTGGCCGCTCAGACCGCCCTGGAACAGGGCGTAGCAGTGACCGGGGCAGAAGTGGTCATGACGGCCGGCGCCGGTGCGGCCTTGAACGTGATCTTCAAGGCCATCCTCGACCCGGACGACGAGGTTGTCGTGCCCCGGCCGTATTTCGTCGAGTACGGCTTCTACGTCGACAACCACGGTGGAACCCTCGTACCCGTCGACACCACGCCCGAGTTCGATCTGGACGTCGACCGGGTCGAGGCGGCGATCACGCCGAAAACGCGCGCGATCCTCATCAACTCCCCCAACAACCCCACGGGCCGCATCTACTCCGCGGAGAGCATCCAGGCGTTGGGCAAGCTCCTCGAGCACAAGTGGTTGGAGAGCGGTCGAGTCATCTTCCTCATCTCCGACGAGCCGTACCGTCACATCGTCTACGACAGAGCGGTGGTCGCGCCGGTCATGAGCGCCTATGTCAACACCATCGTGGCCACCAGCTACTCGAAAGACCTCTCGCTCTCCGGCGAGCGCATCGGGTATCTCGCCGTGCACCCCGAGATCCCTGACAAGCGCCTGATGCCCGCGCTCGTGACCGCCAACCGTATCCTGGGCTTCGTGAACGCGCCGGCGCTGATGCAGCGCGCGGTGACCCGGCTGCAGGGCGTCGTGGTCGACCTGACGCCCTACCGCGAGAACCGGGACATCCTCTACGACGCGCTCGTGCAGGCGGGGTTCACCGTGCCCAAGCCCGAAGGGGCCTTCTACCTTTTCCCGAGGACCCCCATAGACGACGTCGAGTTCGCCCGGGAGATGGCCGCGTCGCTGGTGCTCGTGGTCCCGGGGAGCGGCTTCGCGGGGCCCGGCCACGTCCGCCTGGCGTACTGCTGCTCTCGCCAGACAGCCGAAGGAGCAGTGCCCATCTTGCTGGAGATCGGCAAGAAGTACTACGGGTAGGAGGCTGTCGCCCTCAGTCCGCCGGGTGCTGGCGGTAGGTGAGGGCCTCGACGTCCAGGCGGTAGACCAGGGTCTTGGCAAGCGTGGCCGACCCCAGGCGGTCGGCCACGCGATCGGGATGATACTTCGCGATGATGGCCCGCAGGGACGCCTCCCGCTCGGCCTCATCCTGAACCTGGCGCACGGAGCCGAAGACCAGCACCGAGCGATAGCGAAAGTTGTCCGAGCAGGGGTTGTCGGCGAGGATGAGCTCGGGCGTCGTGCATACAGAGAGGCAGACCCGGGGCTCGCCGCCGAGCGCCTGCGCCTTCTTCCCGGGGCCGCCGTGCAGGTGGACGACGCCCTCGTCGTACGCGAACGACGTGGGGAGGACGTAGGGGCCGCCGGCGTCCTGCATCGCAAGGTACCCTACCCCCGAATCAGTGAGCACGCCCTCGGCGAGTGCGCGTGTCTCCTGATCTGTCACGAGGGCGTCGCCGAAGCGGTCGGCCAGGTCTTCTGCGTGCATCCGTCTCTCCTCCGAGTCCGAGCTGTCAGGGGTTCATACCGGCGACGTGGCGCTCGATCCGGGCCCCGTAGCCGAGGCCCGGCACGGCCCATCGACCATCCAGGTCGGAGAGCACGCGGGCGATCCCGCGGGGGTTGACCGAGTCGTACCGAGGGTCGACCAAGGAGTTGGTCCAGGCCGCCCTGTCTCCCGTGAACACGTACGCTACCATGTGCGCGACGTGAGCCTTGACCCCGGCTTCGGCCGTCGCGAACGTCATGCCGGCGGCGCCTCCGCCGGTCGCCCCGATGCCGGCGTAGTTGTTCTGGGCCGGGTCGACGTCACCGCCGTAGGCGCCGGCTCCCGTCTCGTGGATCATCTGAGCCCAGAGGATATCGGCGCGCAGTCCGACCTCGCCCGCGTAGCGCACATAGTAGGCGGCCAGCGTGGCTGCGGGCACGGTGAAGCGCGGTCGAGGGTTCTGCGAGAGCAGGTAGCCGGCGAGCTCGGACGCGGTCCCGCCCCACACGCCCGCCAGTGGGGTCTGCCCATTGCTGAGGACCGTTCGGGTGGTCGGCTTGGTGGCTGTTGCGAGAGCGCCGTTCCCCCGTGTGGTCTGATCGGCGGGCTGAGCGCTCTGGGAGGCCGGGCCGCCCGAGGCGCCTGAGCCTCCGGGGGCCTGGACACCGACGCCTCTGTCCTGGTCTGAGCGCAGCATCTCCTCGCGTGCCTCGCGTTGCTTGCTACGCCAGAAAGGCTCGGGAGTACCGTCGGGCCCGATCGCCTGGGTCTGCAGGCCCTCGTCGGGCGTGAAGGAGACCTGAGCCTGGCCCGAGCCTTGGGAGGGATCGGCCGACGTGGAGCTCGTAGCGGCGACCGCGGCGTCGGAAGAAGCGCGCGAAGAAGGAGAGCCTGAAAGAAGCGCCGCGACGGCGAGGATGAGCCCGGCGAGCACGAGGGTGCCGCCCAGGATGCCGGCTGTCTGTCCCGTCGATGGGTTCTTCATGTCCCTCTGGGGATCGCCGGCGTAGATCGTCGAGGGGGAAGCCGGCGCCTCAGGACGGAATGATACCCCGATATAATGGGAGCCGTTGCGTGAACGGCGGAGCGGCTTACGAGCGGAGGGTGCGTGAGATCCATCGTGCTCATCATCGACGGAGCGGCGGGGTGGCCGGTGGACGTCCTTGGAGGGAAGACCTCTCTGGAGGCCGCGTCGACCCCCAACCTGGACCGTCTCGCCTCGGAGGGCAGTCTGGGGTTGGCTGTCACGGTGCCCGAAGGGATGGAGCCCTCGAGTGCGGTGGCCTGCATGAGCGTCCTGGGCTATGACCCCGCCCTCTACTACGGGGGGCGCGGTCCTATCGAGGCCACTGCTCTCGGCATCGAGCTTGAACCCCGGCAGGCGGCTCTCCGCTGCAACCTGATCACCGTGGAGAACGGGTTGATGCGCAGCTACGCGTCCGGCCACCCGTCCTCGGAGGAGGCGCACGAGCTCCTCGAGGCGGTGCAGGCCGCTCTCGGCGATGAGCGCATCGAGTTCCATCCCGGAGTCGGGTTCCGCCACGTGGTGACGATCCGGGAGGGGTGCGACGTCGTCGAGACGCACTGCGCTCCAGCCCACGATATAAGCGACCGGCCCATCGCGGAACACTTGCCCACCGGGCCCGGAGCCGCCCTGCTCATCGCCCTGATGGAGCGTTCCAAGGCGGTGCTGCGCGATCATCCGGTGAACCGGGCTCGTATCGAGCGAGGCGAGCTGCCGGCTACGCAGGTGTGGCTCTTCTGGCCGGGACTTCTCTCCTCGCCGCTACCCGCGTTCCGGGAGCTCTATGGCCGGCGAGCGGCAGTCACCACTGCCGTCGACCTGCTGCGCGGTCTGGCTCGCCAGGCTTCCATGGACATACTGCACATCGAGGGCGTCACCGACGGGAACGACAACGACTACGAGGGCCAGATGCGGGGGGCGATCGCGGCGCTCGAGGATCACGACCTGGTCGTGGTGCACGTCGAGGCGCCCGACGAAGCGGGGCACGGGGGCGACGTCCGGGCCAAGGTGGCAGCCATCGAGCAGGTCGACGCCCTCATGCTGCCGCTGGCGATGGGACTAGGGGCAGACATCCGCCTGATGGTGCTGCCAGATCATCCGACCCCCATCGCGATCAAGACCCACGTGCCCGAGCCCGTGCCCTTCATCCTGTGGGGGCCCGGGTTCGAGGCGTCGGGGGCCACCGCGTATTCGGAGGCGGCAGCCGCTCAGACCGGTCTCGTGGTCGCTCCCGGCTATCGGCTCATGAGCCGGTTCTTGGGCTGATCCGGCGGGTCAGTCCTCGATCTTCTCGAAGTCGGCCTTGCTGGCGCCGCAATCCGGGCATTCCCAGTCCTCAGGAAGGTCTTCGAATGCCGTGCCCGGCTCGATGCCCTGGGTTGGATCGCCTTCTTCCGGGTCGTACACGTAACCGCAGAGCACGCACTGCCACTTGTCCATGAGTGTCCCCTTCGGTCGATTCGGCTTCGGCCTGCGCTGCATGATAGCCGCGGTTCGTGACCCTGTCCACCACCGCTTTACCTCATGATATTGTGTATCGGCAGCCTCGGGGCGGCACGGATGATCCGTACCCAGAGGCCGCCGCGTACCGTACCGGAGGGGAGCAGGAATGTCGTCGAAGAAGCTGTACGTCGGGAACCTCAGCTACTCCACCAAGAGCGAAGGGCTCGAAGCCCTGTTCGTCGCCCACGGGGAGGTGGTGTCCGCGAACGTCATCGTGGACAGAGACACCGGCCGCTCCAAAGGCTTCGGCTTCGTGGAGTACGGCACGGCGGAGGAAGCCGCGGCGGCGAAGGAAGCTGTGGATGGCGCCGAGCTCGACGGCCGCGCGCTGCGCGTGGACTTCGCCCGTGAGCGTCCGCCGCGAGACGCCGGCTATGGCAGTGGCGGAGGCTACGGTGCAGGCGCAGGCGGCGGCTACGGCGGAGGACGCGGTTACTAGTCCTTCGGCCCCCGTCGGCGACCCAGAGCTGCGGGAGCATTCGGCCGCCGACTATCCAGCGCTCTCTGCTTTGTGGGCTGACGACGCTGACGGGGCGGCGCTCGGCCTGAGCGCCGCCGACTCCCTTGCGGGGATCTCTCAGTTCTTCGCGCGGAATCCCGGCCTGTCGTTCGCCCTGTGGGAGGGACCTCAGCTCATAGGCAGTGTCTTGGCCGGCCACGACGGGCGCAGGGGCTACCTATACCACCTCGTGGTCCGCGCCGATCGCCGCCGCCACGGCTACGCGACGCTGCTGGTCGAGCGGGCGATGAGCGCGTTGGCCGCGGCGGGCATCCAGAAGACTCATGCGATGGTGTACGCCGCGAACGAGCAAGGACTGGAGTTCTGGCGCCGCTCGGGGTTCGTCACGCGAGTCGAGCTGGTCGTGCTTTCGCGGGAGACAGGGATCAGCTCGGGATCGACCTCGCCTGTTCCCGAAGCGCGTCACGTGGCCGGCGGGGCCTAGCGTCCGTGGGAGTCGAGCTCGGCCTGTCTTTGAGCGCGTGGATGATCGCGCCGTTCGTGCTCATGTTGCTGTCGATCGCCCTGCTGCCCCTGGTGGCCGGGCATTGGTACGAGCGGAACCGGAACAAGGCGGTCGTGTCGGCCGTGCTGGGCGTCCCGGTGGTCCTATACATCGCCACGGCGACGGGAGGAGCGGGCCGGACTCAGCTCTTCTCGACCGCGCACGAGTACTTCTCGTTCATCGTGCTCCTTACGACTCTTTACACCATAGCCGGCGGCATCTATCTCACGGGGAACCTGGTCGCCCGGCCCACCACCAACCTCGCGTTTCTCCTCAGTGGGGCGGTCATCGCGAATCTCATCGGGACGACCGGCGCCGCCATGGTCTTGATCAGGCCGCTGGTGAGGGCCAACTCGGAGCGGGCCAACTCGCGGCACGTGATCATCTTCTTCATCTTCGTGGTCTGCAACGTGGGCGGTCTGCTCACGCCACTGGGCGACCCGCCTCTGTTCCTGGGGTTCCTGCGAGGTGTGGACTTCTTCTGGACGTTGAGGCTGCTCCCACAGTGGGCCTTGGCCCTGGGGCTCACGTTGGCGATCTTCATGGTGCTCGAGGTCGTGCGGTATCGCAAGGAGCCGGCCGCCGCCCTCGAGATGGACAAGGCCGACTACGTTCCCATGCGCCTGGTGGGAGGGTTGAACATCGTGTTCCTCGTGGGTGCGATCGCCGCCGTTCTCCTCTCACAACCGCTGGGGGACGCGGGGGAGACCCTGCATTTTCCGTTTCTTCGGGAGGTGGTTCTGATCGCGATGATGCTGCTGTCACTGCGCTTCGGTCCCTCAGGGCCGCGCAGGTCTAACCACTTCAGCTGGGCCCCCATGACGGAGGTGGCCCTGGTCTTCGCCGGGATCTTCGCGGCCATGATCCCGGCGCTGGCTCTCCTCGAGGCGCACGGGGGCGAGCTGGGTTTGACACAGCCTTGGCATTACTTCTGGGCCTCGGGTGTGCTGTCGTCGTTCCTGG
>JAJZQZ010000204.1 GCA_021802965.1 Actinomycetes bacterium | reverse complement strand
CTGCCACGGCTGGCTTCCGAACTTCGTCGTACCGATGAGCGTCAATATCGCGACGCAGATCATCGAGGCTCTCATCTCCGCGGAGCAGGGGGTCAAGAGCGTCTTCCCGCAGGTGAACCTACAGGGTCACATGGCGCAAGACTTGGCCGCGATGCGCGTCGTGCCCGGTCTTTTTCGCGAGTACTTGGATCGGCTTGGCTATCGGGATGTCATCATGCCGGGCGTTGTGGGCAGCCAGGTGCCGCTCTACCCGTTCCCGCAGGACATGGGCAGCGCCTTCGGCTACATCGTGTACACGGCGACCGTCGCCGCGCTCGGCCGAATGGACGCCGCGTTTCTCAAGACCATCGACGAGGCGCTCGGCATCCCCACCGTCGACTCGCACATCGAGAGCTATCGCTCGGCCAAGTGGGTCTTCGAGGTCTTGCGCCCGCAGGAGTTCGAGATCGACAACGCGGAGATCCGCGAGGAAGGCGAGGTGACGGTGGTCGAGGTCAAGGCCATCCTCGACCGCGTTCTCGAACTGGGCGACGGCGATGTCGCGGTCGGAGCCATCAAGGCGGTCGACGCCGGGGTGCTCGACTCGCCCTTCTCCATCAACATCCACGCAAAGGACAAAGTGCTGGGCATCCGTGACAAGGGCGGCGCCTGTCGGTACCTGGAGTTCGGCGACCTACCCATTCCCGAGGACATCAAGGAGTTCCATCGCCGGAAGGTGGCCGAGCGCGAACAGGCGGAAGGTCGCACGCTCGACTACTACGCCGCGATCGAGGATTTCTGGGCCATCAGCCGCGGCCGGCTCAAGGGTCTCCCAGGGGCCTGAGCGCGAAAGCAACATGTGGAGCCCTATCCGGGGCTGAATCGATCGGCCTCAGATGAGCGGTCACCGAAGCACGTCCGGGACGCGGGTCTACTACGGCTGGTGGATCGTCGGTGCTGGGTTCAGCATGGCGATGCTCATCGGCGGGTTCATCAACTACGGCTTCACAGCGCTGGTCGAGCCGGTGGCCGCGGAACTCGGTTGGAGCTACGCTGAGGTGTCCTTCGCGGCTTCGCTCCGGGGGCTCGAGGTCGGCCTTTTCGCCCCGTTCCTGGGTTTCCTGGTCGACCGTCGCGGCGCGCGGCAGCTCATGGTCGTCGGGGGGATCCTGGTGGGCCTGGGGCTGGTCCTCCTCGGTCAGGTCAGCTCGCTCCTCACGTTCTATGGAGCCTTCCTCTTGATCGGCGCCGGCACAAGTGCGTGTCTCGGCGTGGTGCCGGTCACTGCCATCAACCAATGGTTCAGGTCGAAGGCCACGGTGGCGACGGGCGTTCTACTCTCCGGGATCGCGGTCGGGGGCTTGCTTGTGCCTGTAGCGACTCGACTCATCGATGGATTGGGATGGCGGACCGCAGCCACCCTGATGGGGGTGCTGGCGTGGGCGGTGCTGCTGCCGATGGCCTTTGTCTTCCGCAGGCGGCCGGAGGGATACGGCCTTCGTCCCGACAGCGCGCCGGAGGTGCGGGCGATCGACGGGACGGGCTCTTGTGACGGTGTCGCCGGGACTCAGGGCCACCAGGGACTGCGCGCGCTCCGGACCCGACGGTTCTGGCATGTCTCGGTCGCGATCATGATCCACATGCTCGTCATGAGCGCCATCATGACGCATGTCATGCCCTACCTCGCCACCGTCGGGACCGCCCGCACCACCGCAAGCCTCGTGGCCAGCGCCATCCCACTGGTCAGCATCGCGGGCCGCTTGGGGTTCGGCTGGCTGGGGGACAGGTTCGACAAGCGACGGGTCACCTCCTTGGGGCTCGCTTTGACGGGAGTCGGGCTGGTGCTCTTCGCCGCCGCATCCACCGGACGAGGCTGGCTGTTCATCCCGTTCCTGATCACCATCGGCGTGGGCTATGGGGGCCCGGTGCCCATGCTCCCGGCTTTGACTCGCGAGTATTTCGGCCGGGCCCGATTCGGCTCCGTGTTGGGGTTGGCCTTCGGAGCCTCCACCGTCGGGTCCATGCTGGGACCTCCCCTCGCGGGCTGGGCCTATGACCGGGGTGGCAGCTACCAGAGCGTGTGGTTGGCGCTGGCTGCGTTGCTGGCGGTAGGTATCCTCGCCCTGCTGACGGCACCCGTGCGCATGGCGGATGCAGAAGACGTCGCGGCCGCGGCCCTCTTGCGTGACGCGGAAGTCAGGATTGTCTGAGGAGGAATGATGGAGCATGCGGATCGAATCCGGCTGACGGTCAACGGCAAGGTCCACGACATCGAGATCGGAGATCGTGACGACCAAGTGGGTCCCCTCGAGACCCTTGCCGCGACGCTCAGAGAACGCCTGCGGCTGACGGGCACCAAAGTGGCTTGCGATGACGGCGCGTGCGGGTGTTGCACGGTCCACCTCGACGGCATGGCGATCCTCTCCTGCATGACGCTCACCGTCGAGTGCGACGGCAAAGACGTCACCACCATCGAGGGTTTGAGCGACCCGAAGACTGGCGCCCTCGATCCACTGCAACAGGCGTTCATCGACCACACCGCCTTTCAGTGCGGATATTGCACGCCGGGCATCATCATGAGCGCGAAGGCCCTGCTCGCCGAGAATCCTCGACCGACCGAGGAAGAAGTCAAGGAAGGGCTCTCGGGCAACTTCTGCCGATGCATCAGCCACTACCATGTGGTGAAGGCTGTGATGTCGGTGGTTCCCCCCGGAGGGGGCTGAGCGTGGCCGGTGCGTACACGTACATCGGTCGGTCGACCCCCCGGGAGGATGCCTCGAGAGTGGTGACCGGCACAGTGCAGTTCATCGATGACATCGCGCTTCCGGGACTGCTGCACGGGCGCGTCTTGCGCAGCCCCCATGCCCACGCCCTGGTCAAGGCTGTCGACAAGACAAAGGCGGAAGCGCTCGTGGGAGTCGAGGCGGTCCTCGCTTGGGAGGACGTACCCGACTGGAAGGGCGGGATGACCAACAGTACCCGCGTGCTGGACCGGAAGGTCAGGTTCGTGGGCGACGCCGTGGCGATCGTGGCTGCCACCACCCGGAAGACAGCGGCCGAAGCGCTCGATCTGATCGATGTGGAGTACGAGATCCTACCCGGTGTCTTTACTCTGGATGACGCGCTCGACCCGGGTGCACCACAGTTGTATGAGGACTATCCCGGAAACGTCGTCACCCCGGGGGTTCCCGGGTGGGGGCCAGAGAGCCTCAAAGACCTTGTCACGGGAGACGTGGACGGGGGTTTCCGCGAAGCCGATGTGGTGGCGGAGGGAGTCTTCGGCTGCGAGAACATACCCAACCCGATGCCGCCCGAGACTCCGGGCGCGATCGGCCTGTGGGAAGAGCCGAACAAGATCACGGTGTGGGTCTCGGACCAGGCCTTCTACAAACACAAGGGGTACCTTCGGCGGATCGTGGGAAGCGGGTTCGACATCAAGACCATCGGCGTGCCATGCGGCGGCAGCTATGGCAGCAAGAACATGTCCTGGCAACTCCAACTGCATGCGGTGCTGTTGAGCAAGGCCACGGGCAGGCCGGTGAAGCTCGTGCTGTCGAAGGAAGAGCAACTGGCCGCTTTCACACTTCGACCATCCTCGCGCATGCACGTCAAGGTGGGCCTGAAGCGCGATGGGACGGTGACCGCCCTGTCCGGACGGTGGCTGGTGGAGACGGGTCACTACTCGCAGACGACTCAGGCGCAGGTGGCCGTCGGATTGGGAGAGGCCCAGTTGGCGATACGCTGCGCGAATTGGGACCTTCACCCGGCGATCGTGTGCACGAACAGGAACGCGTCGGGAATGGTGCGGGGCTTCGGGGGGCAGGAGCTGAAATGCAGCCTGACGCCGATCCTGAGCCTGGCCATGGAAAAAGCCGGTCTCGATCCGTTCGAGTTCTTCAAGAAGAACTACGTCAAGCCGGGCGACGGGTACTTCTGGCGCAACGGCAAGTGGTACGTCTACCGGGGTGTTGACTACGCGGCCGCCATGGACGAGGGGGCCAAGCGCTTCGGCTGGGCCGAGAAATGGAAGGGATGGCTGAATCCGAGCGAGGTGTCGGGGACGAAGAGACGAGGCGTGGGCGTGTGCGTACACGGCAACGCGGACATAGGAGAAGACCCGTCCGAAGCCTACGTGCGGCTGGACCCCGACGGCACGGCCACCATCCATTCGGCGCTCGTCGAACACGGAACCGGGCAGAAGACCAATATTGTCAAGATGGTCGCCGAAGTGCTCCAGTTGCCGTTGGACCGCGTTTCCCAATTGCCCACAGACTCGTCCAACAGCCCGTTCGAGCGTGGGCCGGGCGGATCTCGCGGCACCTACGCCACCGGAAGCGCGGTCATCGCCGCGGCCGAGGACGCCAGACACAAGCTGCTGGAGTCGGCGGCGCACGCTCTGGGTGCCGATCCCGCCGACCTGGATACCGACTCGGGCATGGTGTTTCGCAAGAACGAGCCGTCCGAGAGGATCTCCTGGGAGGCGGCGGTCGGTCGCCGCACCTGCATCGGCTATGGTCGATTCGAGGAAGACTTCACCTTGGCGAACTGCATGATGACGTTCGTGGAGGTGGAGGTGGACACCGAGACCGGACACGTGACCCTGATCGAGGTCGTGAACACGACCGATGTCGGCCAGATAATCGATCCGCCTGGGCTCGAAGGACAGATGAACGGATGTCTCGGTTCCGGAGGCATCGACAGTGCACTGTTTGAGGAGACCGTCCTGGATAGTTCCACCGGTCGGATGCTCGATTCGAACATGGTCGATTACAGGTGGCGGACGTTCTTCGAGTTGCCCAGTGTGCACAACGTCGTGCTCGAAACGCCTTTCGCGAGCCATCGCTTCGGTGCGGTGGGAGTGGGCGAGGTGGCTACGGCCCCCGGCCCCGCCGCCGCCCTGATGGCCGCTTCGAATGCCATCGGTGTATGGTTGGACGGGTATCCAGCGACGCCCCAGCGGGTCTTGCGGGCGCTCGGCAACGTGGCGCCGGGTCGCACCGGGGGAGGGGCGACGTGAGGTCCCTCACCCATCTCAACGCCCGGAGCGTGGGTGAAGCCTGCGCTCTGCTTGATGAGTATGGCCGCAGAGCCCGACTCAACGCCGGAGGCACCGACCTGCTCTCGGTACTGAAACGGGGGTTCTTGCCCGACCGCCCGGAAGCGATTGTCAACCTCAAGACCATCCCGGGGCTCGCGTACGTGGCCGCCGACGAAGACAGCTTGAGGATCGGCGCCCTCACGACCCTTGTCACGCTCGCCAAGTCCGAGGTGGTGAACGAGGAGTTCAAGGTGCTCGCGGAGGCTGCCCGCTCGGTGGGGACTCCCCAGATACGCAACGCGGCTACCATCGGCGGGAACCTGTGCCAGGATGTCCGCTGCTGGTACTACCGCTACCCCCACAAGCTGGGGGGAGCCATGGACTGTCTCCGGAAGGGGCACGGTGGCTGCCTGGCCATCAAAGGGGACAACCGGTACCACTGCATCATGAACGGCAAAGGGTGCTTCGCCGTCTGCCCATCGGATACCGCCGTCGCGTTGGCCGCCCTGGATGCGAGGATCAAGCTGGCCGCCCCCGACGGAGAGAGGAGCATCCGGGTCGCAGACTTCTTCGGCCCTCTTCGGAATGCTCTTGATGCGAACGAGATGGTGACCGAGATCGAGATCCCTCGAACCGCCCGCCCCTCGACGCAGACCTTTCTGAAGTACACGACGAGGAAGCCGGTGGACTTCGCCATCGCCAGTGTCGCCTCCGTAGTGTGGAAGGAAGGGGAGCGGTGCATCGATGCGCGTATCGCGCTCGGTGCTGTCTCCCCCGGTCCCGTGAGGGCCACGACGGCCGAAGCGCTCCTGTTGGGTAGGCGGGTCGACGAAGAATCCGCCGTCGAGGCGGCGGAAGAGGCGCTCGCGGGTGCGAGACCGTTGAGCATGAACGAATACAAGGTCCACGTCGCACGAGTGCTGGTGAAAAGGGCTCTCCTGGAGGAGGCCGACTAGACGCCTGCAAGTCGCCGGCGCAGGAGAGATCGGCCGCTTCCCGCGACGACTGGACTTGACAAGGAAGCGGAGCTGCGGCATTCTAGTTATGCAAGATACAGAACAGTGTTCCGTATGCGGAACATCGCCGAGCCACAGAAACGAGGGGGGGACCATGACGCCCACGACTACTACTCCTGCCAGAACTGTCGGCGCAAACGAGATCCGCAACGTCGCCGTGATGACCGATCGGCTGAAGAAGCTCAAGAAAGAGTGGGAAGACGCCGACGCTCAGGTCTACGTGGACGACACTCTCCTGTTCACGCGGTCCTGGAAAGAGACCGAAGGTCTTCCCCTCGACCTGCGCTGGGCCAAAGCCTTCGCGAAGCGGATGGAAGAATGTCCCATCCTTATCCGCGATGGCGAGCTCATCGTCGGCTCGGTCACCAAGTTCATCCGCGGCAACAACGTGCTGGTCGCGATAAGGCCGCGGGAGG
>JAJZQZ010000203.1 GCA_021802965.1 Actinomycetes bacterium | reverse complement strand
GATCTGGCTGAAGGGGTACTGCTCCTTCATGCCGCCCCCGGTCGCCACGCGGCTGCCCGAGGGTAGCGTGACCGTGTCCTGGAGCGCGATCGCGTGCAGTTGCGCGGGCCCTCCGAGCAGCAGCACAGGGCGCGCCTCCACGGCCGCCTCCCGGAGACGCTCCAAGGTGAGGGAGACGAACCGGGGGGTGACGGTGCTTTCGTTGGCCCACGTCATCAGGGGGTGAAGGGCCTTTCTCTCGAGCACTCCCTCCCATCCCGGGCGGTACGTGCGCCCCGCCCGGATGCGGATACGGTCCGGCGTGGCCGAGAAGGGCATGGTGTAGTGAACCGGACTGTCCGCGACCCAGTCGAGCTCGCGAGTGCCGAAGCGAGCCGAGCGGGCCATCGCCACCCGGGTCTGCTCGGGCATGACGAAGATCAAGGCGGTGCCGCGCGCGATCCCCCAGCCGCGTTGGATCCCCGTGAAGAAGGACTGCACGGCCAGAGCCACGGTCCCGGCCCCGCGCGCCACGATGCTCGCCTGCCCTGACGTGCCGCTGGACGTGACGATCTCGAGGCCCAGCCCGGCGCAACATCGTTCCACGTCGACGAGGAGCGCTTCGAGCGATCGGTAGCGACGACGCAGGCGGACGGCCAGGTCGATGGGCAGGGGCACCGAGAGCTGCCGGCCGAGCCACGACACGAACCCGGCGGGGTCGTCCTGGGGAAACGGCCCGATCCACTCCACGTAGCCCTTGAAGGTGAGCGCCGCCGGGCGCAGGAGCCGGGCGAGGTCTTCCGTCCGCACCTCCTCACCCACCCCGCGGGCCGACACGGTCCGCCGATACGCGGTATTCCGGCTGAAATGGTAGGCGTGGCACCGAGCGATCTCCTCGCTCAGGAGCCGTCCGCGCTCGGCATACCCCAGACCGTAGTAGTCGAGCAGCTGCAAAGGGGTCGCCACCTCAGGCGCCCACCCCCCGGCCCTCGAGGGCGGACAGGTAGAGGTCTTCGACGTCGGCGGCTGTGGCCGGCCGTGGGTTGCGGCGCAGGGCCGTATCGACGAGGGCCATCTCCACCATAGCGGGGATGTGCTCGCGAGTCACCCCCACTTCGGCGAGCGACCTCGGGATGCCGATCTCGCGGGAAAGACGCTCCACCGCTTTCACCCCCCTGAGCGCCGCGACCGCAATCGGCACACCGGCGGTCTCGACCCCCAGAGCCTGGGCGATGTGGGCGAACTTGAGCGGGTCAGCGGACAGGTTGAAGGCCATCACCCGAGGCAGAAGGATACCGTTGGCGAGGCCGTGGTGCAGGCCGCACGCGGTGCTCAACTGGTGAGCCATCGCGTGAACAAGCCCCAGACGATTGTGGTTGAAGGCGACGCCGCCCATCATCGACGCCATCAACATATCCGTCCGCACCTGCACATCGTCCCCCTGCGCGACCGCCCTCGGGAGGGCCCGCTGAACGATGCCGACGCCCGCGAGAGCGACCCCCTCGGCGGGAGCGAAGCCCGCAGTCGACACGTAGGCCTCGACCAGATGGGTCAAGGCGTCCATGCCCGTGTAGGCCGTCAGGTGCGGGGGCAGGGAGAGCGTCATCAGGGGATCGAGGATGCTCGCATCGGGCACCAAGAGGGGGCTCGACAACGACACCTTGCGACCACGGGCGCTGTCGGTGATGACGCTCACCGACGTCACCTCGGAGGCGGTGCCGGCCGTGGTCGGCACCGCCACCAGCGGCAGCAGGCGACCGGGCTCGACAGAGCGCGGACCGCCGCGGACGTAATCCATCGCCCGGCCGCCGTGCGTAAGGAGCAGGTTCGCGCACTTGGCCGCGTCGATGGGGCTGCCGCCGCCCACGGCGAGGAGACCGTCCGGCTGCGCCTCCCGCATGAATGCGACCAGCTGATCGACCCCGCGATCCGTCGGGTTGCTCTCGACCTCGGCGAAGACCCCGACCACCTCGACCTCGGCCCTCAATAGGGCGAGCAGGTCGCCGACCGCGGCGGTACCCACGACACCCCGGTCGCTGACGATCAGCAGACGGCTACACCCCAGGGCCTGAACCTCGCCCACGACCTGTCCCGCGGAGCCCGCCCCCACCACCACCCTGCGGGGCCACGCGTCGTAGACCTCCAGGGTCAAGCGGGCTCCTCGGCGCCAGACGCGGACGAAAGCCCAGACTCGGCCGGCGGCAAGACCCCCCCGGCTTCCGTCCACACCTCCAGAAAGGCCTTCACGCAGGCCTCTCCGAACTCCGGGGTGTACAGGTTGGCGGGGACCAGACGTATCCTCTCCGGCTGGTCGAGAAGTCCCACGAGTTCCTCGTGGAAGGCCTGGTCGGCCACAGGGTCGTGAAGGGGACGACCCTCGCGGTCGAGTGACGACCATCCCTCGAGAGGCAGAAGGAAGAGGTACGGGGCACGACAGGCGTTCAGGCGGTCCGCGACGGCTCGTGCCGTCTGGCGGCACTCTTCGACGGTGGTCCGGACCATCACCCGCAGCTCGTCGATCCGGGCCTGCCGGCGCCCGCGGTACCGCTCCTCCCATCCCGGTTGCCCGCCCACGGCGAGCATATCGAAGCCGCTCGGAGCCACCACCATGGGCAGGCCCACCTCGGCCGCGGCCAGCAGGCGGTCGTCGCCCGCTCCACCGTTGCCGCCCAGCAGTTGCTCGGATAACCCGCGTGGCGTCAGGTCGAGGGCGCCGGCGATCATCCCTTCACGGATGAGCTCGTCGAAAGCTCGGTCGCCCTTACCCTGGGCGTGGAAGGGCACGGCCTCGAACCCCTCGGCCCGGAGGAGCGCCAGAGCCGGTTCCACGCAGCGCTCGGCGAACCCGAATGAAGTAACGCCCACCACGGGCTTCGACCGCCGGACTTTCCGCGCCTCGTAGACTCGGGCCATGCCGCACACCGCCCCGACCCCATTGCGGAGCTGCTGATCGAGCAGGGCGTTCGATCCCATGACGTCGACCACCGTGTGGAGCATGGTCACGTCGCGGGTGCCCACGCAGTTCTCCACGTACCGGGCCAGACTGGCGATCGAGGTGCCCATCACCTTGGGGAACCCGAAGGGCAGGGCCCTCCAGGCCGAGGTGCATATCAGCGTGGAGGTCGCGCCCCCCGCCCCGAAGGCCCCGTCGATGCGCCCCTCGTCGAAGAGGCGCTTGACGATGGTCCGGGCACCCCGGATCATGCAGTCGGTGGATATCTTCCGCTCCGACGGGTACTTCGCGCGCACCGTCTCGATGTCGAGACCGCCGGCCCGGGCGACCTCCTCGCACCGTATGTCGGCCCCTGGGGGAGGCGCCTGCTCCATGGAGAAGTCGAGCAGCAGAGGTTGCAGGCCCAACTCGACGACCAGATCCTTCAAGGCGACGAACTCCGGCCCGCGCGTATCGAGGTTCGCCATGAGCAGGACGGTCTTGCCGCTCCCGCCGCCCGCGTGGCTGCCCGCGACGCCTTCGCTCACGCAGCCCCCTCCGCGCGCCCCAGCTCTTCGAGGTAGAGGTGCAGGTCCGCGAAAGCCTCGCGGCCCAACCGCTCGGCCGTCTCGGTGAAGAACCAGGCCGGAGAGTCGGCGAGCAGCTCGTCCATGTACTCCTGCGGCGTCACGCGGAACCAGCCGACGTTGAGGTCGAAGCTACAGCGGGTCAGCCGGAAAAGACGATCGGCGTCCTTGACCAGGGCATCCTCGAGGGAGAGGGCCTCGACGCGGGAGTCGTGTCCGATGACGATCTCGGCGATGTGCTCGGAGAGCACCGGGTCCCAACCCACCGTTCTCAGGATCTCGGTGGCGATCTCGGCGCCGGCGACCTCGTGGCGGCGGTTCAGGTCAGGACGGGGGCAGTCAGGACCGAACGAGAGCGTCTGAAGCTCCTCGGGCACCTCGCTCCAGCCCGTGTCGTGCAGGATGACACCCGGGATGACCACGTCGGGATCTCCGCCCTCCTCGGCCAGCAGAAGCCGGACGTAGGCAAGCGAGCCCTCGATGTGCTCCTGGTTGCCTCGGGTGTCGAGATACGGCCAGGCAAGCTCGAGGATACGCTGGTACTTCTCAGGCACCGATGGGACGGGGAGCACGCCCTACCCGACCTCGAAGGAGTGCAGGAAGGCGGCGGCTATGGCGTCGAGCAGCGCCTCGCCGGTCTGAGCCCGTACGGCGGCTACCTCCGCATAGCACTCTCGAAGCGTGCCGAGCAGCGGTTCGATCGCCGCGAGGTAGGCTTCGGCCGCGGCACCCGTGCCGGAGTGCGCCACCACCGCGTCCGCAGCCAGGAGCGCGCTCTCGAGGGAGGTGCCGATGCCCTCCCCGCTGATCGGGAACTGGAACCCGGCCGCGTCGCCCACCAGCAGGATGTTGCCTCGGGCCGGCGTGAACCGGCCTGCCTCCAGATGCTCGAAGAGGATCGCCCGGCTCACGCAGCCGTCCCGCCACTGCGGCGCCGTCTCGGTCCACCCGGCGTCGCGCAGGAGCGCGCGGACACGCCCGCCCACCGGCTTGACCCCGGCCCCCTCGAAGGTGAAGCCGTCGTCCTTGGGGCACAGCCACACGTTGGGCCGGTACTCTCCCATGGGGAAGACCACGTACACCCAGCCGTCGTCGAGGTGCGGCGAGCCCGGGTACCATTCCCGGTAGGCGGCCGAGGTGACGAACTCCTCGTCGGGGTACATGCCGCGCCTGACCGTGGAGTAGGCGCCGTCGGCGCCGATGACGCATCGTGCCTCGATATCTTGCTCTGCGCCGTCGCGGCGCAGGCTCAGGGTGGAGCCGGCCTCGGAGGGGGTGATCTTCCTCAGGAGGGCGTCGTCCCATACCTCGGCCCCGGTCGCCTGGGCGGCCTGCACCATCCAGTAGTCCAGGTCTTTGCGCCAGGTTATGGGAGTCGGCCAGGCGACGCGACGCTCGCCGATGCCGGGCATCCAGAGGACTATCCCGTCCATGTGGCGCAGCACGATCTCTTCCGGGATAGGCCCGAACTCTTGCGCGATGAGGTTCCCCGCCAGCCGCCCGAGGACCAACCCGGAGCAGACCTTCTCACGCGGCAGCCGGCGTTTCTCGAGGACGAGGGTGCGAAGGCCGCGCTCGGCACAGCGCTTGCCCGCCACGGCCCCCCCGGGCCCGGCCCCCACCACGACGACGTCGTACATGGGACTACCCCCCGCCCGTCGAGCCGGATGTCGTCGGCTTGCGGGCCGCGTGACGCCCGTCGAACATGGATTTGGACATCATCTCGGCCAGCACCTCGCTCTTGCTCTTCTGCACGGCGGTCTTGGTGATGTTTCGGGTCTGCACCAGGAAGAGGTTGCTGTCGGACAGGATCTCGCCGTCGAGGGCCCACTCCATGTCCTGGGGCACGCCCTCGTAGTAGTCCTCGACCCGCAGGCACAGGTCCACCAGCTCCTGGAGCTCCCGGTCGTTCAGAGCCGGCTGCTCCTGCAGCTCCGGGGGCACGTCGATGTGCTCGGTGCCCTTCTCGCCGTACACCACCTGCTTGGTCTTGGCGTTGATGACCTTCTCGACCTCGCGGGTGTGCTTGTTGACGACGAAGCGGTCGGGGCTGATGTCGCCGCCCACGACGCTCTCACCCAGGCCCCACGTGGCTTCGATGACGATCTTGGTGGGGTCGCCCGTGGTCGGGTGCTTGGTGAAAGCCACCCCGGCCGCCCGGGCGTTGACCATCTTGAGCACGGCGACGCCGAGGCCCGGGATCTCGACCGGCTGTCCCTTGACCATCCGCGCGCCCAATGCCTGTACCGAGAAGGCGCTGCCCCATACCTTGATCACGTGGAAGACGACCTCGTCGCCACCCCGGATGTTCAGGTAGGTCTCATAGGCCCCGGGAGAGCTGACCGTCCCGCTGGACCGCACCGCCACCGCCACTTCCTTGCCCCCGCAGCGGTTGCAGAGCTCACGGTAGGCGTCGAGGATCTGGGTCGCCATGTCGTGCGGCATCAGCTTGGACTCGACGATCTCCCGGATCACCCTGCTGGCCTCCGAGTACTCGCCGTAGCTGACGGGTCCGGCCGTGCCGAAGCGCTTCAGGTACTCGCGGATATCGTCCTGAGCGCCGGTCTCGGTCATGAAGCGCTGGTAGGCGGTGAGCGACAGCGCGTAGCCGGGAGGCACCGCCATGTTCGCGTGCGTCATCTCACCCAGGTTCGCGCACTTCTTGCCGACGACGTCGATGTCGCTGCCCCGCAGGTCGTCGAACCAGAAGAGCCACTTGGTACTCGTATCATCCACAGGATCCCCCTGTTCGTCACCGGCGCCCGGGGGGCGCGGCCGCCGCCTCAGCGGCGGCCGCGCCACAGCCCGGAAGGCCGTCACATCCCAGCCGCGCCCTCAGGCCGCGGCGCCGTCCCCGTCGAGGAAGTAGACCACACCCGTGTCGCCGTCGACCCGGATGCGCATGCCGCTCTTGATCTTCTTGCTGCCCTCGAACGTGTTCATCACCACCGGGATGCCGTATTCCCGGCCGACGATGGCGGCGTGAGACAGGCTG
>JAJZQZ010000202.1 GCA_021802965.1 Actinomycetes bacterium | reverse complement strand
CGTCACAGTCACGACCCACCGGTCGGTGAACACATCGAACAGGATCTCGATCTCCCCAGGCGGGGACGACCGCCGCGCCACCGGGATGAACGCAGCACACGCCTCCGAAACCGCCACCTTCAGGTCGGCCACGGCCTCGCGTTCCAGGTCCGAGCGTGCCCCAAGAGCCGCGATGGCGAGCCGGCTCAATCCAACGTAGTCAGCCTTGGCCGGTATGGTGAGACGGACCCTCTGGCCCCGGACGGCGATATCGTCGACTTCAGCTGCTTGCCCCATCACACCCCTCTGACCCTTCCCAGGTCCCACGCCTGTCGCAGACTACCCGTCCCTCAGTCGGCCCTAAACCCCACGGGCACGACCTGCAGATCCTCTCCACACGCGGCGCAGCGCCCCTCACGCACCAAGATCTGCTCAGCGCCCCGCTCACCCCTGCGGATGGCGGTCCGGCCGCACGACGGGCACACGGTGTCCGTGGCGGGGTGCCCCGGGACGTTGCCCACGTACACGAACTTCAGACCTGCACCGCGACCGATCTCTACCCCGCGCTCCAGCGTCTGCACAGGAGTCGCCTTGAGGTACGACAGCTCGTAGTCAGGCAGGAAGCGGGTGACGTGCCAGGGCGTCTTCGGCCCCAAGGAGTCGGCGACCCACTCCGCCATCGCCTTCAGGCTGGCGTCATCGTCGTTCATGGTCGGGACTATGTTGGAGACCACCTCCACGTGACAGCCATGGATCATCTTGGCACGCACGGCCATCTCGAAGCAGGGCGAGGGGTCGCGGACCTTCGACAGCCACGACCACCCGGGCGCGCCGGGCGCCTTGAGATCGAACTTGAACGCGTCCAGGTACGGGCCGACGTAGTCCAGGGCCTCCATCGTCAAGTACGAGGCCGTGACGAGAGCGGTGTAGAGTCCGGCCTGACGAGCGGCGACGCAGACGTCATGGACGTACTCGATCCAGACCGCCGGGTCGTTGTAGCTCCACGCGATGCCGGCGAGCTTATGCTTGCGGGCCATGCGCACCGCGTGAGCCGGAGTGAGGAGCGAGAGCTTCTCGGCCTCGCCTCGGGCAGCACTGGCGTGGGATATCTGCCAGTTCTGGCAGCCGAGGCAACGGACGTTGCAGCCCAACGTGCCCAGCGAGAGCGCTCTCGTGCCTGGGTGGAAGTGGTAGAAGGGCTTCTTCTCGATCTCGTCGGAGACGACCGTCGCGGGCCGCGCGTAGACCAGGCACTCCAGGCGCCCATCGCGCACGCCGCGCGCACGGCAGATCCCTTCACGCCCTTCTTCGATCACGCACAGGTGAGGACAAGCGGTGCAGCGGGCCTTGCCTTTTTCGAGCGGTTCCCAGAACCGGGCCTCGCCGCTCACCCTGAGCAGCCTGGAAAGCTTGGGGTGTCGCCCGACCGGCCGCGCGCATCGCCGGACGCGACGAGGGCGTCGCCCGACGGCCCGGTCGGGACCCCTTCGGCGAGAAGCCGCATGCCGACCGCGACCTCGCCGAGCACAGCCTCGTGCACCGCGACGTTGGCCGAGGCCACCACGGACATCTGATAGCTCGCGTCAGACCCGAGCAACCGCCTGTGGTCGAGGGGCCTCCCCGCGGCATCGGTCACCACGCACCCTCCCTCGAGCAAGATCAACGTCGAAGCTGCGACGTCGTAGGGCGAGTTGTTCAGTACGTGACCTCTACCCACCTCCCTGAAGCGGCGCTCCACCCAGGGAGCCACTTCGATCATCCGCGGGCCCACGTCGATGTAGGCATCGAGCTGGCCGGTGAGGATGCGCGTCATGGAGTACGTCGCGCTCCCTATGTCGAATACCGCGCCGTCGACGGACGAGCGGTCGATCAGATGCCCGAGTGCCCGGACGAGCTCGGCGGCGGGTCGCCCGCGGAAGCCGATGGTCCAGAAGAGCCGTGAGACATCGGTGTTCGCCGAAGGGGAGGCCGCTCGCAGACTCATGTCGCCGCGACGGATCTCGCAGCCCCCGCCCCGGGTCGCCCGGAAGACACCGCCCTCCTTGATCTCCACCACGACCCCGTAGACGACGTCGCTCATCAGCGGCTCGTCGACGCGGCGGGCGACGGCGACGCTGACGCAGGCGGCCTCGAAGCCTGCCATCGCCGGCCGCGTCCCGTCGATGGGATCGACGATGAAGACGTACTCGGCGGGGCCGTGCCACTCGAGGTAGCCCCGGTCCTCGGAGTAGAGCGCGAGCGGTCGCTCCTGCCGGGCAAGGAACTCGACGGTGAAGGCCTCGGCGTGCTCGTCTATCGCGAAGGTGGTGTCGCCGCCGGCGGCGCGCCCCGCCAGGGCGCGCGCCGCGGCTTGGCCCAGATGGGGCAGGACGAGCTCCCGGAGGCCCAGGGCAAGTGAGTCCGCAAGCTCAGGAAGCCAGGCGGGCAAGGCCGAAGGTGCCACGACCCACCCGTCGCCCGCGCTCAGCCCGAGCTCCCTTCGACCACCGCCGCTCCCGCCTGGGCTGAGTCGAAACCTTGCCCAGAGTCATCGGAGCGCGGCAGCCGGTCCGGTTGCGTGCCCAGGGGCACCCGCCGGCGCACGCGGAAGGCCGCGCCCAGATCGGCCGCGATCGCGGCGGCGGCGGCCACGTCGATCTCAGGGTCTTCGACGATGGACGCCGTCACTCGGATTCCAGCATCGACCGCCTCGCGGATGAAGCGGACCACCGCGCGGTAGGCGTGGGTGAAGATGGGCCGGCTGAGGAGATCGTAGGTGGCTTCGTCATGGGCGTTGAGGCTGACCGACGCCGCGACGAGCCCCGCTGCCGCCAGCTCCCCGACCACGTCGCGCCCGGGGTGGAGCAACGCCGCGTGACCGTTCGTGTCCAACCGGGAGGGCAGGCGCCGGGTCCGCAGCCAGTCGATGACCTGCAGCATCACGTCCAGACGGAGCGTCGGCTCGCCCAGACCGGTGAAGACCACCTCGTCGGGAGCCCCATCGAGAAAGGCGCGCTCCAACGCCTCGATGACGTCGGCTGCCTCGGGTTCTTCGGACGCGCGGAGGCGCAGGTCGTACCCGTACACAACCCACCCATCCTCGCGCAGACAGAAGGTGCAGGCGGCGGAGCAGCGACTCGTCAGATTGATGTAGAGGCTGCTGCCGCCCCAGTAGACATAGTTGGGGCCGGGAATCGTCATGGCCGCACAGTATAGCGCCGTGGCCACCGGCGCGACGGAGCACGAAGCATTTGCGCCGTCCAGTGCGCCCGGGCGGCGAGGGCCTCGATCTGCAACGGCCTCTTAGGCGAGCACCTTCGAGAGAAACGCCTTGGTACGCTCCTCCTTGGGATTGACGAGGACCTCGTTCGGCGGTCCGTGCTCGACGATCACTCCGCCGTCCATGAGCGCCACCCCGTCGGCGACCTCCTTCGCGAAGCCGATCTCGTGTGTGACCACCACCATCGTCGTGCCCTCGCGGGCAAGCCTCTTCATCACGTCGAGCACCTCAGAGACCACCTCCGGGTCGAGCGCCGAGGTGGGCTCATCGAAGAGCATGAGCTTGGGTTTCATCGCCAGCGCGCGCGCGATAGCCACGCGTTGCTGTTGACCGCCCGAGAGCTGAGCCGGGTACACATCCAGCTTCTCCTGCAATCCCACCTGCGTGAGCAACAGCTCAGCCTCGGCTTCGGCCACCCTGCGATCGACGCCCTTGACGCGGACAGGTGCTTCCATCACGTTCTCGATCGCGGTCATGTGCGGAAAGAGGTTGAAGCGCTGGAAGACCATTCCGATCTTGGCGCGCTGACGAGACACGTCCCGGGGCTTCATCTCGTGCAGTGCGCTGCCCTTCTCCCGGTAGCCCATGAGCTCCCCGTCGACCCACAAGCGACCGGCGTCAATGATCTCCAGGTGATTGATGCACCGAAGCAGTGTCGACTTGCCGCCGCCGGACGGTCCCAGGAGCACGAACGTCTGCCGTGGATACACGACGAAATCGATGCCCTTGAGCACGTCGAGCTTGCCGAAGGACTTCCACACCTTCTCGGCTTTGACCATGGGAAGTCCTGAGCGGCCGCCGAGATCGACATCGGGCAGTCCCACGTGAAGAGCATCGTCAGAAGACACCTGGGTCGACCCCCGTCTTTCTTTCCAGGCGCTTCATGGCCCTCTTTTCCGCACTCGCGGCCTCCTTCTCCCCGAAGCCCTTTCCAAAGTAGGCCTCCAGGTAACGCTGCCCGATCGTCAGCAACGTCGTGAAGAACATGTACCAGATGCAGGCGACCAGCAGCAGCGGGAAGATCTTGAAGTTCTGCGAGTACAAATTGGTGACGCGGGTCATCAGATCGAGGGCCGCGATGACCGCGACCAGAGACGTCGTCTTCAGCATGGAGATGGTCTCGTTGCCCATCGGCGGGATGATCACGCGCATCGCCTGCGGCAGGATGATCCGGCGCATTGTGAGCCCCGGGGACATGCCCAGGGACGCCGCCGCCTCGGCCTGGCCCCGCTCCACCGATATGATGCCGGCCCGTACGAGTTCGGCCGCGTAAGCCGCCTCATTCAGGCCGAGCGCCAAAAGTGCGGCGACGAACACACCTATCACCCTATTCGAGTCCGCAGAGGCGAACACGACGTTGACGAACGGTAGACCGAGGAAAAGCCTCGGGTAGAGGATGGCGAAGTTGCCCCAGAGAAGGATCTGCACATACACCGGCGTGCCTCGGAAGAACCAGATGTAGACCCAGGAGACGCTCGCGAGGACGGGATTCTTCGAGAGCCGCATGACAGCCAGCAATGTCCCCCCTACCGCGCCGATCGCCATCGCGAGGAAAGTGAGCTCCAGGGTGACCAGGACGCCCCGCAAGATCAGGCCCTTGAACAGATAGTGCCAGATGATCGGCCACTCAACGTGCGGGTTGCGAACGAACGAATAGGTCAGTGCGAAGGCAAGAAAGATGATCGCGGCCGCGGCGATCCAGCGACCCCAATGACGGATTGGGATCGCCTTGATCGCCTCCGGCCGGGAGGAACTCCCGCCTACATTCTGGCTGTCGATGCCTGGCTGCGGGCCTTTGGACACGGGTCGGGGGTTCCTCGGCTGGGGTCGCCGGCTATTTGCCTGACGCCGTGCCCTGGTTGATCTCGGCCGACTTGACCGGCAGAAGGCCATAATGGCCGATGATCTTCTGGTATGTGCCGTCATCGATGAGCGCCTGCAGCGCCTTCTGGAACGCGTCGCGCAGCTGCGTGTTCTCTTTCAGGAACAGGGCGCCGATGGGCTGACCTTCGTATCCGGTCGGGGCGGCCGGATCGACGACGACCTCGAACACGCTCCCGTTTTCGGTGGTCTGAGCGACGTACGCCGCGGTCGAGTAGTCGGTCAGGTCGGCGACCACTTTGCCGCTTTGCACGGCCAACAGGGCCGCCGGCTGGTCAGGATACTGGTTGATGGTCATCTCCGGCTTACCCGCGGCCTTGAACTTCTTGTTGAGGTTCTCCAGCATGATGGCCTGGGTCGCGCCCTTCTCCACGCCGACCGGATTGCCGGCGAGCGAGTCGAGATTCGCGATCCCTTTCGGGTTGCCCTTGGCAACAAGGATCCCCGTGCCGTCGTAGGCGTAGTCGACGAAATCGACGACCTTCCGCCGTTCCAGGTTGTCGTACATGTCCGACATGGCGGTGTCGTGCTTCTTCCCTTGCAGCGAAAGGATGATGCTGTCGAACTTCGTGTTGATGAAGGTGGCCTTGATCCCCATCTTTGCCGCGATGGCCTGCCCGAGGTCGGGGTCGAACCCGGTCACCTGGTCGGTCTCGCCCACGAACATCTCCCAGGGCGGGTAGGGGATGTCACTCGCGACCTTCATCTCGCCGGCGCTGACGATGGCAGGCGGCAGCATCGCGGTGAGAGCCGGGTCGGCCTTGATCCCCGCGAGGATCGTCTTGATGTCGTACTCGGCGGTGGCCGCGGCGGTGGTCGTGGTCTCCGCGGGTGCCGTGGTGGTCTCCGTGGGAGCCGTTGTCGTCTCGACAAGAGCCGTCGTCGTCGTGGTGGTGCTTCCGCCGCAGCCCGCAAGCACCACCAGGCCGGCAATGAGCGTCACGATGGACAGGACGGCGAGCCACAGGCTTGCCTTTCGCATCTCTCCTCCTCTTTGGTCGCTGACCCCGGCGATCCCTCTGTCGCCCAGGTCGGGCACGATGCCACTACTGTATCTCAAACGAGCATGGCAAGGCGAATCCCGCGCGACTCGAGTCGAGTGCCGGGATGGCCGGACCGACCGCCACTTCCACGCGCCGAGGGCCACGATCGCCCAGCGCGAGACGTCATCTGTCGTCGGGCGGCCCGTCCACAGTCCCAGCGTCGTCCTTGCCCGTCGACCGCGCGGACCTACCCGAGCGTACCTTCCACACGACGAGCAGGGCCGCCGCAGCCAGGACGAGGAGGGCCCAGATCAGGTAGTTGAAGCGGCTCAGCTGCTCCTGCAGCGACGCCCAGTTAGAGCCGAAGAGGTGGCCCAAGTAGGCAAGAGCGGCGTTCCAGGGAAGAGCAC
>JAJZQZ010000201.1 GCA_021802965.1 Actinomycetes bacterium | reverse complement strand
TTCCTGCAGCGCGGTCTCGAAGCAGAGATAGAGCGCCAGATGCGCGCCCTCGACGCGGGGGAGACCATCGAGCAGGCGACCGTCCACTTCGATCCGGCCACGGGCGGCATCTCCATCCTGCGCAGCAAGGAGGAGGCGCACGACTACCGCTACTTCCCCGAGCCCGATCTTCTGCCCATCGAGTTGGACGCGGCGTACGTCGATCGAGTCCGGGCCTCGCTGCCCGAGCTGCCCGCGGCGCGAAAAGCGCGCCTGGTGGCCGAGTACGGCCTCACCCCCTACGACGCCGGGGTGTTGTCGGCCAACCGAGGGCTGGGTGACTACTTCGAGCGGGTCTGCGCGCTCACCGACGACGCGCGGATGGCCGCCAACTGGGCCACGGGCGATTTCGCCGCCTACCTCAATGCCGCGGGGGTGAGCGTCGAAGACAGCCGCGTCACAGCCGAGGCTTTGGCCGAGCTCCTCGGGTTGATCGTCGACGGCACCCTCTCGGGCAAGCTGGCCAAGGAGGTCTTCGCCGCGATGACCGAGAGCGGGCGGCCGCCTCGCGCCATCGTCGAGGAGCGGGGGTTGGGCCAGATCTCGGATACGGCCGAGCTCGAAGCCATCGTGGCCGGGCTTGTCGAGGCCAACCCGGGCCCGGCGGAGGAGTTCCGTCAGGGTCGGGACAAGGTGCTCGGGTTCTTCGTCGGACAGGTCATGAAACAGACCAAGGGTCAGGCGAACCCGCAGCTGGTCAACGACCTTCTCCGGCGCCACCTGAGGGGAGGAACGTAGCGCCTCAAGGGGCACGCGCCGACTGCCGATAGTGAACTCATTCGGCGGCCGACAGGTTGAAAACCCATACCCGCTCTGCTAGATTGCAGTACTTTTCTGGGGCGGCGCCCTCTCCCTCGAACGGATGCCGATCAGCTATCCAACCGTAGGAAGGTTCAGCTACTGTGCACCACACGACGAGCGACCAAGAAACCTGTCCTGTCCTCAAGACCGCCGACATCATCTCCGGTAAGTGGACGCTGCTGATCCTGCGCGATCTGTCGCAGGGCATCAATCGCTTCAGCGCTCTCGAGCGCTCGCTTTCCGGCATCAGTCCGAAGACGCTCTCCGAGCGGCTGAAGTCCTTGGAGAGGGCGGGGGTCATCACCAGGACGAGCTACGCCGAGGTGCCACCCCGGGTCGAGTACGCCCTGACCGATCGAGGCGTCGACCTCATCCCGCTCATCGACCACATGCGTGAGTACGGCATCCGCTGGCTTATGGATGGCAATGGTTCGCCCTCGGGGCGCTCCAATGGCAGCCGGCCCGGGTGATCCGCCGCTCCCTCTCACCCACCGAGCGATCGTAGGACGGAGTCTCCGCGCTGGAGGGTTGGGTCATAAACAGCGAGGAAGTCGAGCACCTGGTAGAGGTCGGCCGGGGGCGGGGTTTCGTCACCGCTGAGGACATCGCTGAGATCCTCGCCGAGGTCGATCTAACCACCGAGCAGATCGAGGCCATGTACACGCGCCTGCTCGATCTGGGCATCGAAGTGGTCGACGAGGCCGGCGCCGACGGAGGCGAGGAGATCGAGGAGGCCGCCGCCGAGAAGGCCGAATGGCGGGTCGCACACGAGCCTGGGGCCGAGCTGGTCGCCGACGTCACCACCACCGACCCGGTGCGGATGTACCTCAAGGAGATCGGCCGCGTCCCGCTCCTGACGGCCGAGCAGGAGGTCTACCTGGCGAAGCGCATCGAGCGGGGCGACATCCAGGCCAAGCACGAGCTGACCGAATCTAACCTCCGCCTGGTGGTCTCCATCGCCAAGCGCTACCACACCGACGGCATGAGCTTCCTCGACCTGATCCAGGAAGGCAACCTGGGGCTCATCCGAGCGGTGGAGAAGTTCGACTACCGCAAGGGTCACAAGTTCTCCACCTACGCCACTTGGTGGATCCGGCAGGCCATCACCCGGGCCATCGCCGACAAGGCGCGCACCATCCGTATCCCCGTGCATATGGTCGAGAAGATCAACAAGCTCATCCGGGTGCAGCGCCAGCTGCTGCAGGACATGGGCCGGGAGCCCGCGCCCGAGGAGATCGCCCGCGAGATGAACATGAGCGAGGGCGAGATCCGGGAGATCCTGCGCATCAGCCAGACGACGGTCTCGCTCGAGACGCCCATCGGCGAGGAGGAAGACTCCGAACTGGGCGATTTCATCGAGGACGAGGAGGCGATACGCTCCTTTGACGCCGTCGCCTCGCAGCTGGACAAGGACACCGTGACCGAGGCTCTGAACGCGCTGCCCTACCGCGAGCGCAAGGTCATCGAGCTGCGCTTCGGCCTGAAGGGCGAGCATCCGCGCACCTTGGAGGAGGTGGCGCGGCGCTTCGGGGTCACCCGCGAGCGCATACGCCAGATCGAGGCCAAGGCGCTTTCCAAGCTCCAAGCCACCGAGAAGGCCCGCCGGCTCAAGTCTCAGCTGGACTAAGCCTCCTCGGCGCCGTTTCGGCTCCTGACTCGCGGGGCACCCTTTCGACGTGCATGACGGATCTCGACAAAGTGCGGGATGAAAACTTGCATATAGGGTAGGGGGGTATGGTATAGTTCGGTCAGCGGTACTCTGACGTACCAGCCATGCCGGAGTGCCGATCGAGGGAGGTCTTGCCGTGGCAGTCACTTCAGAAGCACGGGTAGTCACAGTGCAACTGCCCATCGAGGGGATGACCTGTGCGTCCTGTTCCGCCCGCGTGCAACGGGCGCTCGGCAGGCTCGAGGGGGTGACCGACGCGGGGGTCAACCTGGCTACCGAGAAAGCCACCGTCACATACGACCCCCAGGTGCTGACTCAGCATGACCTGATCGACGCCGTGCGCGAGGTGGGCTACGGGGTGCCCGTCGAGAAGAAGACCCTGCGCATCGGGGACATGACCTGCGCCACCTGTGTCGCCCGGGTCGAGAAGTCGTTGCGGGCCGTGCCGGGCGTGACAGAGGCCAACGTGAACTTCGCGACCGAGACGGCGAGCGTCGAGTACCTGCCCGGCATCGTCTCGCGCGCCGACCTGCGCAAGGCGGTCGAGGGCGCCGGCTACTCGTTCATAGAAGCGGGGGAGGGCGAAACGGCGGAGCGCGATTCCGCCGACGCAGCCGAGCAGGCCCACCTTCGCCACCTGCTCGTGCTCAAGGTCAAGCTCGGGGTGAGCTTGGGGGTAGGGGTCGCCCTGATGCTCCTGGGCTTCTTCCCGCCGTCGTTCCTGACGCGGCAAGAGCTTTGGCTGGTGATGTTCGTCGTTGCGACCCCCGTCCAATTCTGGGCCGGCTGGCAGTTCTACCGCGGCGCGTGGGCGGCGGGCAAGCACCGCACCACCGACATGAACACCCTGATCGCCGTCGGGACCACCGTGGCCTATCTGTACTCGGCTGCCGTCACTTTCTTCCCGGGATTCTTCGAGAAGGCCATGGGGGCCGGCTTCATGGCCGAGGTGTACTACGAGACCGCCGTCATCATCATCGGTCTCATCCTGCTCGGCCGGTTCCTCGAGGCGCGGGCCAAGGGCCAGACGTCGGCCGCCATCAAGAAGCTCATGGGCCTGCAGGCCAAGACCGCGCGGGTGGTCCGCGACGGCGTCGAGATGGACGTACCGGTGGAGAGCGTCGAGGCCGGCGACCTTGTGATCGTTCGTCCGGGGGAGAAGATCCCGGTGGACGGGTTGGTGATGGAGGGGCGTTCCACCGTCGACGAGTCCATGTTGACCGGCGAATCGATCCCGGTCGAGAAAGGTCCGGGGGCCGAAGTCATCGGCGCCACCATCAACAAGACGGGCTCGTTCCGCTTCGAGGCCACCAAGGTGGGCAAGGATACGGCCCTCGCGCAGATAATCCGTCTGGTCGAGGAGGCGCAGGGCTCGAAAGCGCCCATCCAGCGCTTGGCCGACTATGTGGCCGGCATCTTCGTGCCCGCCGTGTTCGCCATCGCGGCCGTCACCTTTGTGGTGTGGCTCCTGTTCGGGCCGACTCCGGCCTTCACCCTGGCCATGCTGGCGGCGGTCTCGGTGCTGATCATCGCCTGCCCCTGCGCCCTGGGCCTCGCCACCCCCACCGCCATAATGGTGGGCACCGGCAAAGGCGCCGAGAACGGCATCCTTATCCGCTCGGGCGAAGCCCTCGAGCGGGCCTATAAACTGGACGTCATCGTGCTCGACAAGACCGGCACGCTGACGGTGGGTAAGCCTGTGGTGACCGACGTCGTGTTGGCCGGCGGCGCCGGCGGCAGCGGGAGCAACGGCGATGGTTCGCTGGGCGCCGAGAAGCTGCTGGCGCTGGCCGCGGCCGCCGAGAAGGGCTCCGAGCACCCTCTAGGCGAGGCTGTGGTCGAGCACGCCAAGGAACTGGGGTTGACCCTCCCCGAAGCCGACGGCTTCAACGCGATCCCAGGACACGGCATCGAGGTGATGGTGGCGGGGTCGCGCGTGCTTCTCGGCAACCGGAGGCTGATGGACGAGCGCGCCTGCCGCCTCGACGGTCTGGGCGAGACGGCCGAGCGACTCGCGGAAGAGGGCAAGACCCCGCTGTTCGTCGCCGCGGACGGTGAGGTCCTGGGTGTCATAGCCGTGGCGGACACGCTGAAGCCCGAGTCGGCCGAAGCGGTGTCCCGGCTTGCCGGCCTGGGTCTGCGCGTGGTCATGCTGACGGGCGACAACCGGCGCACCGCCGAGGCCATCGCCCGCCAGGTGGGTATCACGCACGTGCTCGCCGAGGTCCTCCCGGAACGAAAGGCCGAAGAGGTAAAAGCCCTGCAGTCCCAGGGCCACCTGGTGGCGATGGTGGGCGACGGCATCAACGACGCGCCCGCCCTCGCCCAGGCCGATATCGGCATCGCCATAGGCACCGGCACCGACGTGGCCATGGAGGCGTCCGACATCACCCTGATCCGCGGCGATCTGGGGCCGATCTTCACCGCCGTGGCCCTCAGCCGCGCGACCATGCGCACCATCCGTCAGAACCTGTTCTGGGCCTTCGCCTACAACGTCGCCCTCATCCCGGTGGCGGCGGGCGTTCTGTACCCGCTGTTCGGAATACAGCTGAGCCCCATGTTCGCGGCGGCGGCGATGGCTCTGTCCTCGGTCAGCGTCGTCTCGAACTCGCTGCGCCTTCGCCGCTTCCGGGCCTCCTGAGCCGCCCACGCCGGGCCCCTCTTGACGCTTGACAAGCGCCCGGGGGATGTTACACTGCAGCTAAAGGTGAGTATTTCGATAGGGTATTGCTAATTTAGAGGAGGCCCCCCATGCCTATCGCCGCAAGCTTGTCCGACCTCATCGGTTGCACGCCCATGGTGCGGCTCAATCGTGTCCCCGATGGAGGGGGCGCGACCATCGTCGCTAAGCTCGAGAGCTTCAACCCCGGGGGGTCGGTCAAAGACCGCATCGGCTGGAACATGATCCACGCGGCAGAGGAGCAGGGGCTCATCACGCCCGGCAAGACCATCTTGATCGAGCCGACCTCGGGCAACACGGGCATCGCCCTGGCCTTCATCGCCGCCGCGCGGGGCTACCATCTGATCCTGACCATGCCGGACACCATGAGCCTCGAGCGCCGTTCGATCCTCAAGGCATATGGCGCCGAGCTCGTGCTCACCCCCGGAGCGGAGGGCATGCGCGGGGCGGTGCAGCGCGCCGAGCAGCTGGCCGAGGAGTATTCGCAGGACGGACAGGGCGCCTTCATCCCTCAGCAGTTCGTGAATCCGGCGAACCCCGAGATCCATCGCCTGTGGACCGCTGAGGAGATCTGGAAGGACACCGATGGCGCCGTCGACGCCTTCGTCGCCGGCGTGGGCACCGGCGGCACCATCACCGGGGTGGGCGAGGTGCTGAAAGCGCGGAAGCCCGGGGTCTACGTCGTGGCCGTCGAGCCGACGGACTCGCCGGTGCTCTCAGGTGGACAGCCGGGACCCCACAAGATCCAGGGCATCGGGGCCGGGTTCGTCCCCGAGGTGTTGAACGCTCAGATCTACGACGAGGTCATCCAGATCACCAACGACGAAGCCATCACGATGGCCCGCCGGCTCGCGCGTGAAGAGGGCATCCTGGCCGGTATCTCCGCCGGGGCCGCGGTCCACGCGGCGGTCGGGCTCGGCAAGCGCCCCGAGTTCGCCGGCAAGCTCATCGTCGTGGTCGTGCCCGACACCGGCGAGCGCTACCTCAGCCACCCGGTGTTCTCCGAGATCGACTAGGAGTCCATGAACTTCGGCCCGCGCGCAGACCACCTGCCCGAATTCCCAGCCGGCCGGCCTCAGGGTGAGGGTGCGTAGGGAGGGCTCGAGGGCCTGGCGCCGGGCGCGATGACTTGGCACTCCCCGGGGGCTGCTGCTATCATCAGCCCCCTCACATGAGGGCGATTAGCTCAGTGGGAGAGCGCTGTCTTCACACGGCAGAAGTCACTGGTTCAAATCCAGTATCGCCCATAAGTCCGAGCCGTCCGGGAGAGTCCCTTCATTTCCTCCGGCTACGGCCTTGAGCGGCACTCGTGCGACCTCGCACTCACCTTGTCCGGCGC
>JAJZQZ010000007.1:3223-35449 GCA_021802965.1 Actinomycetes bacterium | reverse complement strand
CTCCCTCAGATGCTGAGCCAACGATGCGGGCGCATCGTCATCACCTCGTCCACGACGGGCAACCGCACGGCCATCGTGGGCCTGAGCCACTACGCATCGGCGAAGGGGGGCATCAACGGCTTCATCCGCAACGCCGCACTGGAGTTGGCCGATCGGGGCATCACGGTCAACGGGGTCGAGCCGGGCAACATCGTCACCGAGGGCATGCTGGAGATGCCCGGCGGCGACGAGTACGCGCGAGAGAACGCGGCCGTCATCCCCATGGGTCATCTCGGCGACCCGGAGGACATCGGCTGGGCGATGGCCTTCCTGGCCTCGGACGAGGCCAAGTTCATCACCGGCCAGACCATCGTGGTCGACGGAGGCCAGATCCTCGCCGAGTCCGCCTTCGGACGGGCATCCTGACATCGGCGGTGCTAGCATGAGGCAGGGACCACGCTCGCCTGTTCGCGCCTTGGCGACCAGGCGTCACATTTCAGCACCCTTCTGGGGAGGCGCGCGTCACCGATGAAGCGGGTATTCATCCAGGCGGCACTGCCGGCAGCCGCACTCGTTGCGATATCACTTTTCGCGGTGACGATCACGCGCACCCCCGGCCGCTCCTGGCCGTTCGCGCTCGCGACAGCCGTATGCCTCTCATCGTGGGGCGCCATCAAGCTGCGCGGTCGGCGCCGCTCGCGGAAGCAGGGCGACCCCTTCACGTCTCCCCACTGGCGGGAAACAGCCACTCCCATCAGCATTCCCTGGCACAGCTCGAGCACACCTGGCGACGCCGATCTGACCATCCGTCGCGGATCGGGCCCGGCCGCGTACTACTTCTGCGCGGAGCAGGGTGCATCCGTGCGGGTGACCGTCGAGACACCCACCGAACGCCCCGGCATCTGCGTGAGGATCTTTGCTCCGGACGGCGAAAGATCCTTGCGAGAAGCGCACCGCGAAGCGCCCGGCCGCCTCTCTCTTACGCTCACCACTCCCGCCGCCGGCATCTACTACCTCGGCATCGGGTTGCTCCCCGCAACAGGTCTCGTCGAGCAAAGATTCCGGTTGACGCTCGAAGGACGACAGACAGGCGAGGCGCCGCCGAGCAAATACCAGCTCACCGGCGAGGTGGACGACGTCGCCACCTGGCACCCGTACCGGGAAGCCATCAGGCATATGGTGGCACTCGGGGCCCTGCGCGCGACCACCACAGCCGGCGGCTGGACCTTCCGGCCCGACGCATCGCTGAGCCACCTGGAGCTCGACAAGGCGCTATCGGCCATCGTCGCCCGCTCGCCTGCGGGATCGCCGGCGTTCTCCGTCCCGACCGGGGCTCTGGCCGGGGGCGACGCCACGCGCGCGGATGTGGTCACCACGGCCGTCAAGACCCTCGAGAAGCGGCGGGGCCACGTGCTCACTCCCGTCCCCATCGACTACAGGGCAACGGTCGCCGCAGCCGACCCCCATATCTCGCGGGTCTTGCATAGCGCCGAGTACAACGGCCTCCTCCGAGGCATCATCGGATTCCGATCGGATTGGGACCCGGGGCACCCGGTCAGCAGAGGCGAGGCCGCCCAGATCCTCTCGAACATGACCGAATTGTTGACGACGAAACACTCCGTCACGGTCGCCGGCGTTGCACAGACCCGGCCGGAGCCGGGCAGGATGTGACGCCTTTCTGGAAGAGTCGGAAAGCCGCCAAAGCGGCCGCTGCCGACGCGGTGGCCGCGGCAGCCCTCCGCCTCGACGCCGACGACGCGGACGTCCGAGCTGTTGCACCCCCCGAGCCCGTCGAGATCGTCATCCAGCCCGCGAAGGGATGGGTCCCTCTCCGCCTGGGGGAGCTGTGGGAGTACCGCGAGCTGGTCTACTTCCTCACCTGGCGTGACGTCAAGGTGCGCTATAAGCAGACGGTGTTCGGGGCCAGCTGGGCGATCATGCAGCCCTTTTTCACCATGGTGGTCTTCAGCATCTTCTTCGGTCGGTTGGGCAAGATGAGCCAGGGGTTGCGCCTTCCCTACCCGCTGGTCTCCTACGCCGCCCTGGTCCCCTGGACCCTTTTTGCCACAGGGATCACCCAAGCGTCGAACAGCCTGGTCGCAAGCCAGCAGCTGGTGAAGAAGGTGTACTTCCCGCGCCTCGCCATCCCGCTGGGGACGGTCATGGCCGGTCTCGTCGACTTCGTACTGGCCTTCGCCGTCCTTGTGGTCATGCAGGTGTTCTACTACACGCGGGGTCAGGCCAATCTGCCCACGATACACGTGATCTGGTTGCCGCTTTTCGTGGTACTGGCCTTCCTGACCGCCGTCGGGGTGGGTCTTTGGCTCGCGGCCTTGAACGTCGAGTACCGCGACGTGCGCTACACCGTGCCCTTCCTAGTGCAGCTTTGGCTTTTCGCCACGCCCATCATATACACCAGCAACAAGGTGCCCGAGGGACCCTGGCAGCTCGTCTGGGCACTCAACCCCATGGTCGGAGTGGTCAACGGCTTCCGTTGGGCGCTCCTGGGAGGTCCGGACTTTCCGCACCCCGGACCAGTGACCTCGGTGTCGGTGTTCGCCTGCCTCGCGATACTGGTCGGCGGCCTTTTTTACTTCCGCCGCCTCGAGCGGCGGTTCGCGGACCTGGTCTGACCGATGTCAACCGCCAGCTCCAGACCGGTCATCGTCTGCACGGGCATCTCGAAGCAATACGAGATCGGCGAACTGCGGGCCCGCTATCGCACCCTCAGAGAGAGCTTGACCTCGGGCACTCGCACTTCGCTCCGCCGGGCCAAGGAGCGCATCACGCGCGCCGAGCGGGAGAAAGTCGACAACACGATCTGGGCCCTGCGCGATGTCACTTTCGATGTGAACAAGGGCGACGTGGTCGGGATCGTCGGGCGGAACGGCGGGGGCAAGAGCACGCTCCTCAAAGTGCTCTCTCGCATCACCGACCCGACCGAAGGCCGCGCTGTGGTGCGGGGGCGTGTAGGGTCCCTGCTGGAGGTCGGCACAGGCTTCCACCCGGAGCTCACGGGCCGTGAGAACGTCTTCTTGAACGGAGCGGTCCTGGGCATGCGCAAGAGCGAGATCGAGCGGGTCTTCGACGAGATCGTGGACTTCGCTGAGGTTTCCGCCTTCATCGACACCCCCGTCAAGCACTATTCCAGCGGCATGTACCTTCGCCTCGCCTTCGCGGTCGCCGCCTTCCTCAACCCCGAGATCCTCCTGGTGGACGAGGTGCTCGCCGTCGGCGACGCCGCCTTTCAGGCCAAGTGCTTGGGGCGCATGAGCGAGGTCGCCGCCAGCGGGCGCACGGTCCTGTTCGTCAGCCACGACATGGGGGCGGTCAACCGGATCACCCAGCGCTGCGTCTTCCTCGACCACGGACGCCTCATCGAGTACGGGCCGACCGACCGCGTCGTGGCTCAGTATCTGGACAGCGTCACCGGTGAAGCGCAGCTCAAGCAGGCGGACCAAGCCTGGGCGGTACGATTGGAGAGCATCGAATTACTGCGAGAGGACGGTGTCGGCGGCAACTCGCTGCCGTTCGCCGCGCCGGTGGCGATCAGGACCCGCTGGCATTGCCAGAAAGACGTGGGAGCCGTCTCGTTCCTCATGCGCATCCAGGCGAGCGACGGCGCCATCGTGGGCACCTCGGCGTCGGTGGACCAGGATCTGGTTCTGAGCCCAGCCGAGGGTGATCGGTTCGAGCTCCTGTGGTCTTCGGATGGACTGCCCCTCGTCCCTGGGACTTACCGGGTCAGCCTGGTGGCAAAGGGACGTCTGTGGCACAACCTCGCCTCGTACGAGCGTGTCATGACCGTAGACGTGACGAACATAAACGCCCCTCAGCGATACCGGAAGCGCCGCACCAATGACGGCAACGTGCTGCTCACGGGCAGCTGGAGACAGTCAGACGGAAGCTCTGCCCCATGACCGGGCAAGACCGAGTCCGCGTGCTGATGGCCGGACCCTCGGATCCCTTCGCGGCACGGCCGTCCCTACTGCGGTCACGCCTGCAAGACGAGGGGATAGACGTCGCCATCACCGAACGACTTCCCCGGCGATGGCTCGGCCCGCGGCTCTTCTCGAAACCACGCTGGGACCTCCTCTACTTGACCGACCCCCCCCTTGCTCTGTCAGAGCCTCGGCTGCTCGACCTGAGCCTTCCCGTGCTTGTCGCGTACTCGGGGCGCTACCCCAGCACTAACCTAGACGGCACACCGGAGCCTCTGGATCTGGCCACAGCGTCCGCCCTCTTGCGACGAGCAGCCGTCGTCGTGTGCCCCTCGGAGTCGATGGCACGGGAGCTTGCATCGGCGGGCCTGCCGATCGAGCAGACCCGCGTCGTCCCTCCCGGCATGCCGCCCGCGGGCCGGCCCATACGGCCGCCCTCCGAGACTGGGCCACTGCGTATCCTCACCGTCGGCCCGCTTAGGTGGTGGAGGGGTCTCGAATACCTCGTGATGGCCATCGGGATCCTTGTCGAGGGTGGGTCCTCGGTGCGGCTCGACATTGTGGGACACGGACCGGACCGCAACCGCGTGACGTTCGCCATCCATGACCTTGGCCTGACCGAGATCGTCCGACTGACGGCATACGACCCCGAGCAAACACCTTTGCTCTTCGACCACGCCGATCTCTATGTCTGCTCGGCGGTCGCCGGCAGTTTCCCGACGGACCTCCTGGCAGCCATGGCCCGGGGCATCCCTGTCGTGGCCGCCGACTGCGACTACGCGGCCGACGTCGTGACCCACGAGGAGGAGGGTCTGCTGGCGCCCCCCCGTCACGCCGCGGCGATGGCCGCAGCCCTGGAGTCTCTGGCCCGTGCACCCCAGACTCGGCTCCGGATGGGCGCGGCCGGGCGACGGCGGGTCGAAGACTCCTACTCGCTGGAGGCGCACGCGCGGGCCTTCGCCGGTCTATGCGCCGACATGGTCGAGCGACAAACGCAGGCGACGGCCCGAATCGAAGGGACACAGCGGTGACAGAGGGCGCTCGGGGCATGCAGGGCCCGCGAATCGCCCTGATACTGCGCTCTTTCCCGAAACTCTCGGAAGTGTTCATCGTCAACGTCTTCCTCGGCCTGCTCGAGCGGGGAGCCGACGTCCATGTCGTCTGCGCCGAGAGCAACCCTGAGGAGTGGCGCTGGTACGAGGGGCTCGCGCAACGGCCCGACGCTCGGGCCAGGGTGCACGTGGCCCGAGAACGTCGTCGCGAGCTGGACGTACTGCGGTCGCCCTTGATCTTGTTGCGGTGCATCGCCGTCCGGCCGGGGACATCCCTCGCATACCTGCGCCGCGGTGCAAGACGATACGGCATCCGGCTCCTGCGTAAGCTCTCCGCGGACGAAGCCCTCATCCGCCTGCGGCCGGACATCGTCCATTTCGAGTTCGGCACGCTGGCGCCCAAGAGGATCTACCTGGGCGAATCGCTGGGCTGTAGGACACTGGTGAGCTTCCGCGGATACGACATCAACTATGCCGGATTAGACAACCCCGACTACTACAACGAGGTGTGGTCCCACGCAGACGCAGTGCACTGCAACGGGATCGACCTGTGGCGTCGATGCCTCGCCCGGGGGTGTCCTCCCGACATGCCGCACGCCGAGATCTCGCCGGCCCTGGGACCGGCTCACTTCGCGGATGAGAGCGAGTCCGATCCCCTCAAGGGCTCCTCAGAGACGCTGCGACTGATAAGCGTCGGCCGGCTGGAGTGGAAGAAGGGCTTCGAATTCGCGTTGCAGGCCGTCAAGCTGCTGAAAGACCAAGGCCTCCCTGTCACGTATGAGATCGTGGGAGCCGGAAGCTATCGCGAAGCGCTCGAGGTCTGTCGCAGCCAACTGGGGCTCGAGACCTGCGTCCAACTGACGGGAGCCCTGCCGCCGCGCGAAGTGCGTGAGAGGCTCCTGTGCGCAGACGTGTTCCTGCATCCGGCCGTCTCCGAGGGTTTCCCCAACGTGGTCCTCGAGGCCCAGGCGGCAGGTCTGCCTGTGGTAGGAACCAACGCCGATGGCCTGGCCGAGAACATCGAACCAGGCGTGACCGGGCTTCAGGTGCGGAGTCGTGATCCGGAGGCCATGGCCGCCGCGGTCCTCGAACTGGCTCGCGACCCCGTACTGAGGCGGCAGATGGGTGAGGCCGGGCGGAAGCGGGTGCAGATGCGCTTCCGCCTCGAAGACCAGGTGTCGGCCTTTCTCGCCCTGTACCAGGACCTGTTCGCTGCGGCGGCACGGCGTGCCCGGTGAAGCCGCCATCGAGTTCTTCGGCCTGCCGGGCGCGGGCAAGACCACACTCGCCGTCGGACTGGCAAAGGCGCTGACGGAGCGCGGCTTCCCCTGCCGCCCCCTCTTGACCGACGCCGGGCCTCCCCGGCGGACCGCATGTGAGCGGATCGCAAGGCAGATCAAGCTCCTGGGTATATGCGCACGCTTCCCCCGGCTCTCGTCGGCGGCCCTGGCCTATGCGTTGCGCATACGGCCCTACAGGGCGGAGCGCCTGTCGAGGGTGGCCTTCTTGCTCAGGCTCGTCGCCCGAGCGGCGGCGCGCGACACCACCTCCCACGACGTCATCGTGGCCGATCAGGGCGTGCTCCAAGCCATCTGGTCCATCGGTTTGTTCGGGTCGCCTCCACCGGCTCGGCCCCTCGAGACCCTGCTCCGCTCGGTGCACAAGAGGTACGCACCCCTCGTCGTCGTCGTCGAGGTCACTCCCGCGACTGCGCACGCCCGTCTCGTCGCTCGGCCCCGACAGCACTCCCGTCTCGAAGAACTCGATTCGGACGAGGCCCTGGCGAGGATGTCGGCCTCCGCGCATGCTCTGGAGACGATCGTCGACGCGTGGCTGGGCCCAGCGATACGGGTGGACAACGAGCGGGCGGGAGTCCGGCCTGACGAGCTGGGCGACTTGGCGGCACGCGTCCAAGCGGCCTTCCGGTCTTGCTACTGAGAGGAAGGCACTTTGCGTAAGAGTAGAATTGCAGGAAGGCACCATGATAATTTGACATTGCGTCTTTCTGGGAATACAAAGAGGCATGGGCAGCGGTACTCGACTTGGGGGGTAGGTAGTCAAGATGTCTGCGCGCAGTCTGCTTCGGAGCTTTGCGCTCGTCACAGTCATCGCTGTGGCACTTATCACCGCGGCTCCCGCGTTCGCGGCACCCGCCGTGACGGTCATCTCCCCCAACGGCGGCGAGCAGTTCGTCTCCGGGTCGAACACGACGGTCAGCTGGAGCCTCTCCGCCCCTGCCGGGTCTGCCATCGACTCTGTCTCTCGACTGTCGTCCGGCTTGGTGGAGCGCGACGATTTCACCGTCGACACGCTCTCGAACTACACGTTCATCTTGGACACCGATCCGAGCTCCTGGTCTGTCGCCAACGGCGTGCTGACATACACCGGCATCAACGGGCGCATGGCCAGGACCGGGCAGACCGGCGTGACGGCGGTGACCGCCCGCTTCCGCATCTACGACGTGTCGCTCGGCGACGCCTACTTGTACCTCGCCTCGGCGACCGGGGACGACGGCCAGAACTTCCAGAGCTACCGGCTGGAGCGTGACCCGATCGACCAATGGTCGCTTGACCGGCTGTACGCGAACGGCTACAAGATCAACCTGTTCAAGTCCGCCGTCACTCCCCCCACCAGCAACGTGTATACGCATGCCCGCATCTGGAAGAAGGGCACGGCCATCAAAGTCAACTGGGGCGCCACACTGGGTACCACCAAGACCGTGTACAACAGCGACGTCCCCGTGGATCGAGTGGGCTTCGGGTTCAAGACATCTCCCGGAGGCGACGTCGACTGGATCGAAGGGCGCACCACCGCCGACGTGACCATGAGAGGTCTGCCCACCGGGTACAAGCTGCAGCTCGTCAGCGGGACGAAGACGGTCACGGCCGTGGAATCGGGAGGAACGGCGGTGGCCAACGGCTCGAGCCTGCTCTTCCCGCTCACAGCCGTCCGGGTGCTGGCAGCCGACGGCAGCCTGCAATACGAGCTCACCGCGGCCGACTACCCGGATATGGGCGGCGGAGACGTGTTCCAGGCCGTGACGGCGACAAGCTCCGGCTTCTTCCGTGTCTACGCGGAGAACGCCGCGGGTGCGTACGAGCTCTCCTCGCAGCCGATCCCGACTGCGAGCGGACAAAGCACGTACAACCTCGCGTGGACCGTGACCCAGCCCTTGGGGACCGACTACCGCGTGCGTGTGGACTACGAAGAAGGGGCGGGAGTGGTCGCCACGGACGCCTCCGATGCCGTCTTCAGCATCGTGGCGCCTCAACCCGTGGTGCCCAAGGTGACGGTCACGGCGCCGAACGGCAACGTCGTCCGCGTATACGGGACCGAGAGCAGCGTGCGCTGGAGCACGAGCACGGCCGTGTCTGCCGGAGTGTTCCGAGTCTACCTGTACAACAGCACGGCCACCTACGAGCTCACGACTGAACCGGTAGCGGCGGTCGACGGGCAGACGGCCTATCGTGTCCCCTGGACCGTCTCCGAACCCATAGCCGGCGGATACAAGGTGCGCGTGACCTACGAGGATGGTCAGGGGAGTGTGCTCGCCTCGGACGTCTCTGACACGGTGTTCAGTATCGTGGCCCCGACGGTCACGGTCTTGGCCCCGAACGGAGGAGAGCTCTATGCGTCCGGTTCCTCGCAGACGGTCAGCTGGAAGGTCAACGAAGCCCTTGCCATCGGTTCGTTCCGAGTCTACGTGTATAACGGGACGTCGACCTGGGAGTTGACCCCCCAGCCCATGGCGGCGGTCGGCGGGCAAACGAACTATTCTCTTGCGTGGAACGTGACCCAACCGATAGGGACGAAGTACAAGGTCCGGGTCAGTTACTACAACGTCTCAGGGGCACTCGTCCGCTCGGACACGTCGAACACCCGTTTCAGCATAACCCTATAGGTCGGGAGCTCAGCTGGGAGCCTGCGGAAGGCGTCCCCATATCTCGTTCATGACCGTTCTGACCACACTGTCGAGCGGTTGCTCTCCGTCGACCTCTACCACCGTCACGCCGTGTCCGAAGCGCAGCTGATCGAGCAGCCCGGCCTTCGCTCTGATGGCCGCGCCCTCGCCCGGTTTTCGCGCGAGGGCCACCTCCGGCCGAACGTGCAACCGCATGATAAGGGCGCCCGGCTGCCTCTCCATCGAGGCGAACAGGGAGCGCTCCACTCGAGCGCACCATCTGACCAGCCAGTGGGCGCCTTCAGCGACGATCATCGGGCCGTCGAAAAGACGGAACAGGTGGCGTTGCGGGTATCTGTCGAGCAGCACCAGGGAACCTCCGGCCGCCGCGGCGGCCGACCTCCTGAGTATCAGCCAACGCTGCAGGGCATAGCCCACCCCTGCCGCCGCGCGCGCAGCCGATGTGCCCCGGCCGAGGCGCATGGTCGCGCCGGAGAGCGCGCGGTCGAAGGCCGGCGCCGGGCCCCTCGCCCTGCCGAGATAGAAGCGCTGCACGTCGACCTTGGCCGCCAGGCGCCGGTGGACCTCCGCGATCACGGTCGACTTGCCAGATCCATCAGAACCGACCAAGCCTACGACCAGCCCCCCTGGGCCGAGGCGCTTGCCGCTGGGCACGTGCAGGGCCCGGCCGATGCCGCTTCTGACCCCCCGGCGGATCGCCTTGCGCCGCAGTTGTTGAGACTTCGCTCTCGATGTTCGCAGACGGTGCAGTCGCGGTTCTTCAGACAAGCGGGCCTTGATGAGGAGCAGGCCTTCACCGCCCGGGGGGCCGGAGCCCAACGCCATGTCGGCCACGTGTCGCGCCAGCGTCGGGTCCTTCAGCAGATGCGCGTAACGCCCGACCTGCGCGGGCACGGCCTTCTCCCGGAGATATACGAGCTCGCGCTGGGTACCTTCGCCGACGCCCAGGTCCTGGGCCCCTCGGACCGCGGTTCGGGGCGGCAAGGCGGCTGCGGAACGCACCACCAGCAGGACCAACTCCAGGGAAGGGTCGATCACCGGGACGCCATGAACCGGATGTGGCTTCGCCGAGGACAGGACATCTCGTTCCCAGGGCAGATGCAGATCCTTCACATACTTGAGGCCGGTGTGCAACCGGAAGTGAAGGTGCACGTGCACGATCCTGGCGGTGGCTGGATCGAGACTCACCCAGTCCTCGATGCCGGGGTAGCGAGCCCAAGGCTGCGACTTCGCCGATCGAAAGCCGGCCGAAATGAGGGCCTCGCGACAATCCCGCTGCCGCCGCTCATCGACCAGCAGATCGATGTCGGTCAACCCGAGAAGCGAGTCCTCCAAGTGCTCCACGCTCTTGAAGATGCAGTGCGCGATCGCCCGCTCGCTGAGCGCTTGAAACAGAGCGGTTACGACGGCGAGAGGCTGCACTGGCTAAAGGTATCACGACGGAAACCGAAGGAATGCTACGATAGTGAAAGTCATCGTGGGGGACGCGATGCCTGCTAGGTGGGTAGATCTCCGACCGTGGTTGCCGGCGCTCATCGTGATCACTGGGTGTCTTTTTGCGGCCTCTCTCGTGCGTGGCTCCGAGTGGGCCTGGCCACTGGCGGCGACCGTCGTGCTCTGCTGCGTCTTCTACCTGGTCCTATCGCGTCCAAGGAAGACGTGCGACGAGGCGCTCCCAGACCCCTTCGAGTCCGATGCGTGGCGACAGTCCGCCACCCCTGTCACCGTCCCCTGGAGGAGCGCGGGTGACGGAGATCCCTTCGATCTTCGCATCGCCGAGCCGAACGCGCCTCGTGCCTTCTTCTTCTACGCGGAAGAGGGTGACGACGTGACCATCGCGGTCCAGACCGCCGAAGGATCCCCCGGGCTGAGCATCTGGCTCTTCGGGCCCGAGGACCTCCATCACGCATCGGCGCACGCTCTGTGCGGCCCCAACGGCCACTCGTGGTTGTCGTTCTCGGCCTCGTCGACGGGCGTCCACTACGTCGGAGTCAAGCTCGAGTGCCGTCTTCGCACACCGTGCCACTACAAGCTCAGCATCGACGCCCCGCCGCGGGCCAAGGACACCCCGCGCGTGCCTCGGGGGCGCGGGGACTTCAGCGACGTGCCTGTCTGGCACCCCTATCACGACGCGGTCCGGGCCGTGAGCGTGGCCCGCGCGATGACCGGCTACCGGAGCGGCGACCGCTGGGAGTTCTTGCCGGATACTCCGATATCCCGCCTCGACTTCTCCAAGGTCTTCGTGGCCTCCATCCAGCCCGACCTTCGATCCGCGGCGTACGACCTGCTCGCGGACCTGGGCATGGACGACCCCGATTCGCTGCTCCCCCCCGACTGGGATTCGTCTCTCTGCACGGACGATGCGGACCAGGAGGAACCATGCCCACCCCCCAAAGAGCGTAGGCACCTGGCACTGATCACCCGGGCGGACGCGATCACGACGGTCGTCCGGGGACTGGCCCTGTGGGGTCCTTCCGCGCTCTCCGAGGCGCCTCCAGAGTACCGCGGCATCCTCCCCGTGACCGAAGACCCTCGCTTCCCTTTCCTGCGCATCGCGGAATACAACGGCTTCCTCAGCGGCCTGGTCAAGTTCCGCACCGACTGGGACCCCCTAGCCAGCGCCTCGCGGGGCGAGGTCGCCATGATCATGGCCAGGATGATGCAGACGGTGACGCACCCCCGGGTGTCGATGTCGACGGCGAAGGCCGGCCCTTCGGCCGGGGACGCGGACGACGTAGCCGTGGAGGCCGGTCAAGTCGAGCCGGTGCCTCGAAGCGAGCGCCAAAGCCTGGACGACGACTTCCAGTCGTTCGCCGAGGCCAGTCTCGATAAGCTCATGCGCGACGGTCTGCGGGCGGGACCCGGGGAGCTGCAGTGGCCCGCGTGGAGCCCTCCGAGCCCACGCGAGGGCGTCGTCCAGAACGAGACCGCCGGCACCCTCGGCGGCTTCGACGCCGACGGGATACGCTCGCGCATCGAGGAGATCCGCGGAAGATTGAAGGCGAAGGCACTCGAGGTCGAAGACCATGAGGCAACGCGCGACAACGGCAACGGACATCACTCCTAGCGCATACGCAGCATCAGGTTCCAAAGCATCTGAGCACACTCTCCGCGACTAGACTTGGCCCATGGGTCCCACGATCCGCCGAAGCCCGTCAGTCCCTCGAGAAGTCCGTTGTACTCCGCGATCCGCATGTTGGGGGAGTGGATCGCGCTGAAGGAGGGCACCGTCCCCGCATAGCCGGCCGGCGGCTGGTCCAGCACCCCGGGGGCGAGTCCCTCCGCGGCGCGCACTATCATGGTCACGACCTGCGCCCGCGAGATGTCGTTGTAGGGGGCGAAGGTCGTGGGCGTGACCCCGGTCGTGATCCCCGCTGCCGCCGCAGCCGCCACGTACTCGTGGGGATACAGGTCGCCCTGGTCGTCCGGCCCCAGATCCGTGAACGGCGAGGTCATCGCTTCAGAGACCTGGACCCCCATGGTCCCGTCGATCATCTTGGCGAACTGCGCCCGCTTCACGGGGTCTTCAGGACCGAATTCGCCGTTGGTGTAGCCGTTGATGATGCCCTCGTCGGCGATGCCGGTGATGGCCTCATAGTACGGGTGAGACGGAGTGACGTCGGGGAACCCGGTCGGCGGCGGAGGGCCTCCTCCGGGTCGTTCGGCGTGACCTGTGATGCTCAGGCGATAGGGCAGGTTGCTGCCGATGTTCCCCGATTCCACCCAAACCGGATACACCCCGGTCTCTGACGGCGTGAACTGCAGGACAGCGGTCTCGTCGGCCAAGGTGTCCGAGGTGAAGTTCACAGCGTTATGGGCGTTCGAATCCAGCGGTACCGCCCGGTCGTAGGTGCCCCAGCTGGAGATGGAGGTCGAGTCCGGTGTGAGCAGGCCCAGCCAGGCGGACCCGAACATGTCGGCGCCCAACGGCTCGAGGCGGATGGTCACAGGCTCACCGGCGAACAGCTTGACCGAGTACAGGTCGTCGTGGTCGGCGAAGGTGTCGACGACCCTGAGCAAGGCTTCCTCGCCGATCGGCACACCCGGGATGTCGTCGGTGTCGGCGGTGGTGATGGGGGCTCGGGAAGTGCGAGTCACCTCGAGCTCATACGAAAGACTACCCTCCAGCGCTTCGAACCAGGAGAAGTACCGGCCGGTGTGCGGAGGGACGTAGTCGAACTCGGGCTCACTGTAGAGGAACTGGCTCTGAAACAGGCGGGCGCTGATCAGCTCGTAGTCCTCGGGGGCGGCGACGCTCGTGGCGCCCAGCACCATCCAGTGCATGTCGGCGTTCGCGAGACTGGTCCCCGTCGACTTGGCCCGGACGTGCACCTCCTCCCCTGACGTGAGGGCAAGACCGTAGACATCGTTCTTGTCCGACCCCACGTCGACCGACCCGGTGACCTGCTGCCCCAGGGCAAGGTCCTGACCGGGTATGTCGTCGTCGGCAGCGGCTAGAGCCGGCCCCGCCCCGGCGAGCACCAAGAGCAGCCCGACCACGGAGATCGCCACCAGGATCTTCGCCGGGTGGCAGCCGTTCGTATCCCGTCGACCCGACCAGCCCATGACGCACCTCCCATCCCCGACGGCCTCACCGTGGAGGATCTTCCGCTCGGCAGTCAAGACCTTCCCCCATCAATCTACTCCCGAAAGATTGGGGAGGCAAACGAGCGAATTGGTGGTCCGGGCGGGGCAACAACCCCCCGGATCAGAGGCCTTGCCCGCTCCTGATGGCGTCGAGAGCCTGGGAGACCACCGGCTGCCCCTCGTTCTCCTCGGCGTCGTCGTCGACGCTCAGGAACACAAAACCCTCGCACGCGGGACACTCGCCCAGCACTTCCCAATCGTGCTCGATGACCACTCGTTGCGTGCAGTACGGGCACTCGTAGGTGCCCGCTCCCGGTTGCTCTCCGTACGATGGCATCCGTCTCCCCCTTCGCCGCCGCGTAGCTGCTCCCCCCTCGCGCCGCACACTATCAAGCCGGGTAATCGCAGACAAGCGGTCTCGCCATGCCCGCTCGGAGAGGCCTTCGGCGCCCGCTCTCGGGCTTTTGAACCGTTTCACATCCCCGGCCCCAGCTTGCGGAGATTCTTGGAGACGCTCCGCGCGCGACGGCTAGGCGTCTTCGACCTCGCGCGCCAGGGTGGCGGCGCTTGGCAGGCTGGATGGGACAGCGGCCGCGGCGACTCCGGGGACGGCATGCCGCTCCTCGCGGATGAGCAAGGTGCAGACCAACGCGAGCCCCGACAGGCCGAGTGACATGATGAAAGCCAAGGAGTAGTCGCCGGTGCGGTCGAAGATCAAGCCGCCGAGATAGGCGAACAACCCGCCGCCCATGTGGTGGAACGTGGTGATGAGACCCCCGATCACACCTACGGCCGCGAAACCGTACATGCGGCCGGCCAGCGTTGGAGTGAGGGGCGCCGTTACCATGAATGTGAGCCCGAAACCGAGCGCGAGGATGTAGAAGCTCACCAGGGTCTGCGAGCGAAGGATGAGCACGAACACCGCGATGCGGATGACGAACGAGGCTGCCATCGGCGCCTTGTTGCCCATCAGATCCGACGCCGGCCCGGCCAGGAGCAGTCCAAGAAGGCTCATCAGGCCGAACCAGGCCAGAAGGCCCGCTCCGGTCGCGGCCGAGACGCCGTGGTCGGTCGCCATGGCCACGAGGTGAGTGGTCAAAAGGAAGTCGCCGCTGCCACAGACGAACATGGCCGTCGCGAACAACCAGAACGACCTCGTCGCCATCGCCTCCTTCAAGGAGAAACCGTCGGGCGGGGTGACGGCACCGGCCTTCACGCGGACGGGCGCGGGAACGCGCCCGAACGGCTCTATCCCCAGATGAGCCGGGTCACCGCGGATGACAAGCAGGATCGACGGGACGTTGACCGTCACGGTCACCAGGGCGATGAGCACGAGGGTGAGCCGCCAGCCGTGCGCGATGAGAAACGCGCTGAACGGCGGCACCAGGATGAACTGTCCCAGGGACGCCCCGGCGATCCCGAGACTGATGGCGAGACCCCGCGAGCGCTCGAACCACTTGCTCAGCACCGCGCCGAACAGTGAGCTCGCCAGGCCCCCCAGTCCCATCCCGGCAAGAATGCCGAACAGAACCAGGAACTGCCAGTAGGCGTTCATGTAGCCCATCAGAAGGTAGCCCGCGCTGAAAAGCCCGGTCGAGGCGATGGTGATGGAACGGGGGCCGAACCGGTCGTATAGGCGGCCCATCGCCAGGACCGCAAGCGCGCTGACGGCCATGTTCAGCATCACAGCCGCCGAGACCATGCCCCTGCTCCAGCCCATGTCCTGGACCATCGGCTTGAGCATGGGCCCGACGACCATGCGTGCGCCCGAGTTCAGGAACAGGATGACGAAGGCGGCGGCGAGGACTCGCCACGCGTAGTGACGCCACGCGGGAAGCACAGACTGACGACCGGCTTGAAGCGAGCGCAGAGTCAAACTAACCGGCCGGCAGCCACTCGAAGAGCCTGACCTTGCCATCGTCACCCACGTAGGCGATGTGGTTGCGCGAGGCGGCGAGCGTCGCCGCCGCCAGCGGGTGCGCCTCCAGCCGACCCAAGATCTGCTCAGACTCGTCCACGAACCGATGCGCCACTACCTCGCGGTAGGTCTGTCTGCGTACGCCGCGCAGGTACACGACGAAGTCATCGGACGCGGTCGCCCAGTCGCCCCTGGTATCGATCGTCCATGACGTGCGGGTCGTCACATCCAGAGCATCGAGGGCCTCGCCAAAATAGGTGACGACGGGGCCCGCGAGCGAGGGGCGGCCTCCCGTCCACGCCAACTTCGTGATCTGCCGTGTGCCGAGGTCCATGAGGTAGACCCCGGCCTCGAGTCCTTCGGCAGCCTGATTCTGCTCCCACGCCAGGAACGAGCCGTCGAAGCTGTATGCCCAACGCGAGGCGCCTCCCACGAACGCTCGAGGGGCACTGGTCAGGAGCTGAGGCTCACCCCGCGGCGACCCGTCGCGCCTGATAGATACGCGATAGATGGGCTGCGCCCAGACCTGGCCGGTCGGGTCGTCCTCGGCGGGCTTCGGCTGGACCCAGGTCAGGTGATCCCCGCTGACCTGCGGGTAGTATGGATCCCGGTCGGCGCCGACCACTTTGGCGGGCGCGCCGTCGGGGAGGCGCATGGCGTAGATCGTCTGGTCGACGAAGGCGCTCGAACCCTGCGAGGGAGTCCCCTCCCACCACGCCGCCAACGTACCATCCAGGCTCGGGTAGCCGGCCTTGGGGCCGGTAGCGGGAAGCTTGGCAGGCGGTCCGACGGCTCGTCCGTCGATCATGCTCGCGTACAGTCCTTTTGCCGTGCTGACCACGAGAGCTTCCTCGGACACCGCGACAGCATCGGGCCTGCCGGGGAAATCGGGAGTGGGCACCGAGACCCAGCGAGGGCCGGAGGTCGCCGAGGTCGGGGGCGTCCCTCCCTGCGGTGCCGCGTCCGTGCTTGTCGTACCTGCTCCCGAGAACCCGCCGGTCGACAGGATCACCAGCGCCGCCACGCCGGCAGCGACGAGCAAGAGCACGACGCCCACCAATACAAGGATGCGGCTGGAGCTCACGAGTCACCCTTTCGCAGCGCGGCTGGTCCTGAGCCTGGAGCGCAGGCTCGATTGCGACAGACAGGATAACGCGATTGCGTGTCGGCTGCCCGGGAGGACCTAAGCGCATGGGAAGGACGTCGGAACCGTGAAAAGGCTGTGTGCCGACCTACTCCTTGGATGCCGACTCCGCCTCGGTCACCGCGACGGCTTCGCCTACCGCTGCCATCCCCGGCGTGGCCACGTCCGGCTCAGGCGTCTCCGGCGTGACCGTGGTGAGCTCCTGCTGCACATCGTGGAGACCCTTCTTGAACTCGGTGATACCGCGTCCGAGGGAATGCCCAAGCTCGGGCAGCTTCTTCGGCCCGAAGACGAGCAGGATCACGACGATCAGGATCGCCCAGTGCCAAGGAGCAAGGATACCGTCCATGTCTTCACCCCCTTCCGGTTGCCAGGCGGCGGATGATACCCCCGCCTCTCTCCGGGGACGACCGGTTTCGTAAAGAGGGTGTTTTGTTTGAGGCGACGCGAGCCTGCCCCTTACGACCGCCTCCCCTCCTCATGGAGCAGCGAAAGCGCATTCCATATGAGCTGCACGGCCTCGCCCCGGCTGCAGACGACGCGCGCATCCCAGCGTTGCATCCAATCGACCGTGCCGGCCAGCAGGTCGTTGCCGTAGGCCCGCCGCAGATTCTCCAGGTGGGGCGGCTCCCAATAGTACGCGCCGGGCGCCTGACCTTGGGCGTCGGTGAGCAACCCCGGGTAGAGCTGGTCGAGCGCCCGCACCAGGATCGTCGCTGCCTGGGCCCGGGTCAGGGGAACGTACGGGTCGAACCTGCCGCCGCCCACGCCCTTGATGATCCCCCGGCTGCTCAAGGCTGCCACGTACTCGTGGGGATAGAGGCTCCCGGGGTCGTCGGGTCCGAGGTCCGAGAAGGCGTTGGCCAGGTCTTCGGTCACGGGCACGTCGAAGGCTTCGACGACCATCTTGGCGAACTGGGCACGCAGAAGCGGCGCTTCCGGACGGAACAGAAGGTCGCCTCCGACGATGTACCCGCCGGCGATGCCCTGCTCGTCGGCGCCGATGATGGCGGTGCGATACCGGTGATGGCCGTCGACGTCGCCGAAGGGATCGGCGAAAGATACCGGGGCTCGGGCGACCGCGAACTCATCCGGCGGTTCCGGCCCTGGCTGGTTCGTGAACCAGTGCTTCCACCAGACCACGGTCCGTCCGTGTACCTGCGAGGCCTGGTCGACCCAGGTCCGGTTGGTGGAGAGCTGCGTGGTCTGCCCGCTCAAGAGGTCGTGGGCCATGATCTCCGAGTCGAGCTCTCCCCCACGCTCCCACACCACCAGGCCGTCGGAGACCTCGGGGGTGAAGTTGAGAAAGAGGTTGTGGCTGACGTCGATGACTTGCTCCGTCTGGAGGTCGTAGGCCTGGATCTTCCTCAGGTCGCCGTCGTAGGTGTCCCAGACGATGAAGCGTCCGTCGGTCTTTGGATAGGGCTCGGGGCCTTCCCTCGTGGCGACCACCCGAGTCTGGCCGGTGGAGATGCGATGCGTGAAGACGCTGTACCTTCCGTAGGAAGCCCCATGTGCCGGCTCGCCCGGCGCTGCCCAGGTGACTACGTCGCCTTCGAGGCTCACGTGACGCGAATCGGCCGCCGACCTCCCGAGGTTGGTAAAGGAGCCGGAGGCAAGGTCGTACAGCCACACCTCGGCGTCCTGGCCGGCGGGAGCCTCCTTCACGAACGCGAGGTGATCGCTGCCCAGATCGAAGGACCTGCCCCCGCCGGAACCTCCCCCTTCGTTGGAGAGCTCCTCAGTGACCTTCGCCGTGGCGCCGGTGCTGATCGTGTACACGAAGAGGGTCAGTCGCGCGCCTCCCAGCCCTCCTGCGCCTTGCTCGTACATCGCCCAGGCGACGTGGTCGCCGAGTATCTGAAGGCCGGTCTCCGACGCGACCCGCCCCGAGCCGAGCACGCGTGTCTCGTGCGTGCTGAGGTCGTGCAGCCTCACCTCCCCGGGCACCGCGAAGTCCAAAGTGGGACGAGCGATCCATGCGAGGCGATCCCCATCCAGAGCGACCGAGTCCTCCGACTCGGGAGTGTCGGTGATCCGAGTGCTGGCGCCCGTGGCAATATCCTTGACGTACACGTCGGTCTGGCCACCGTCCCCCTTCGTCCACGCGATGCGCTGGTCGTCGAACGCGAGCCTGAACGTGATCGGGATCTGCGCGGTCGACAGGTCGGTGAAATGCCAGCCGGCCACGTCGATCTCGGCGACAGCGGGTCCCGCGAACAGCAGGACCGCCGCCGCGGCGGCAAAGACGATGGCCGCCAACGACTCGAGTTTCCTGGCGTGCCTCACCTGAGACCTCCTCTTGCGATGCTGCGCTGCGCGTGCCGTCAGCCTACCTTCTCACCTCCCGGCCCCAGTTCGACGCGGCCAGCACGAGGTAGAGAGCCGCGAACAGGTAGTAGGGAAGGTACACCCATCGAAGTGGCAGTCCCCGAGCCACGGCGAGCGGCCCGAGGAGGACGGCAAGGACAGCCAAAGACCACCCTCGCGCCGGCCGGTCCCGGATAGCCTGAAGAAGTACGATACTCGCGAGGACAACGGCGATCACCGGCAGGCCGAATCGGAGTCCTGCCCAAAGCCCCGTGGGACCGAAGATGACCCCTTCCTGAATGCGGAGTCGATGGACCAGGCGTGCGTCGACGATCCACCAATACGCGTACCAGGCCCCCAGGCCGGCGAGTCCCGCCACCGCCAGCGCCAACCGTCTCCTCTTGTCCACGGCATCTCCTTGGAAGTGCACTCGACGCGGCTCCGGGTTCCCGTGCATCGACCTCCGGTCTGGACCTCCCTCCCCAATGCAGTGACCCATGAGGACACCCATCACCGCCTAAAGGCACGCGTAGCTCATCCTTCTACCCTGTTAATGTCACGGCGGAGCCGGTTATTACAGAGAAGAATGGCCGGGCCGACGAAACCTACGCAATTTGCGACATTCTGGCCGAGCGGCACAGCATCACCCTGGCGCGCTCGAGGCGGAGATCGGCCTTCTTGCCGGCAAGCAGCGCGACGGTCGTCCGGTACCTAGCGAACCGCAAGAAGTTCGTTCTATACTCGGATGAGCCCTTGTTTGTGCACAAGACGAAAAGAACCCGCCAGGAAGGTGACGCGGATGCCTCCGCTCGTGAATCGACCGTGGTTCGGTCCCCGCCGCGTGTTCGGCTGGGGATGGTCGCCGAGCTCGTGGCAAGGCTGGGTGGTCATCGCCTTGTTCGTCATAGGCGTCGTCTGCGCGGCCCTCTTACTGCACAGCTTGCCGCTCATCCTGATCGTCGAGGCCTTTCTTGTGGCAGCGCTCGTCTTAGTCTGCTACCTGACGGGACGACGTGAGCGTGCAGATCCAGGGACTCGGCCTCCCATCGGCGACGGTCGCGGCCGTCCTCGAGGAACTCCGGGAGATGTAGGGCGGGCAGACGCGCATGCCGCGACGGCGAGCGAGGACGCCGATCATGAAGTACGGATTCACGGGACTGTGTCCTCTCTTTCCGAGAATGACGATCGCAGCAGGCGGTATTGGTCGGCACGTACACGGGCGAGCACCGACCGGACCGCCTCCTCCGGGACGGTGAACGAACGAAGCGTGAGTGACAGCATCTCCAGCGATGTCTCGTACTCTTCGGGCACCACTTCGCTCGCCCCCAGACGCGAAAGGGGCTCGACTTCGGTGACGAACCGGGTGCGGGCGACGATGTAGAGGCCAGGATTGAGGCTCCGCAGCAGAGCGACGATCCGTCGGGTGGCTGCCGGATCGTTGATCACGATGGCCGCCGCTCGGGCTGTGCGGGCGCCGGCATGCTCGACGACCGCGCTGTTCGTCGCGTCGCCGTAGTGCATGGGTTGCCCCTTGCCCGATTCGACACGGACCGTGTGCGGGTTCAGTTCGACGATCGCGTAGGGAATGCCCGCCTCGCACGCGGCCACCGCAAGATTGCGCCCGTTCAAGCCATAGCCGACGATGAGAAGGTGGTCGGCGGGGGCGGCATCGGGTTCCGTGGGGAGTTCCACCCATAACCCCCACGCGCGCCTGGGGAGCAGCCGGCAGACCGACCCTGCGAACGAGTCGGCTTTGGCCGCGATCAACGGTGTGACGGCCATGGTGACGACGGTGACCGCCAAGAACCCCTGCTCGAGGTTCCGAGGCAGAAGCTCGTATCGGCCGGCCGTCGCAGCCAGAACGAAGGAGAACTCCCCCACCTGGCACAGGGTGAACCCCGCGATCAGGGCCATGCGCAGCGGGTAGCGAAGCGCCAAGACGGCGACCGTGCCCGTGACGGCCTTCACGATGAACACAGCGACCAGGGCGAGAAGCACGAGCCACCAATTCTGGACGAGAAGCCTCACGTCGAGAAGCATGCCGACCGAGACGAAGAAGAAGCTCATGAGGAGATTCCTCAGAGGAAGCACATGCCCAAGGGCCTGGTACCCGAAGTCCGACTCGGCGATCAGGAGGCCGGCGAGAAACGCGCCGAGCGCCAGGGACAAGCCCGCGCGCGCCGACAACGCCGCCGCCCCCAGGCAGACGACCACGACCCCCACCAGGAACGCGTCCTGGTCCTGGGTGCGAGTCAGTTCGAGAAGAAGGCGGGGCACGACCCAGCGGGCGGCCACAACCAGTAGAAACGCCGTCGCCACTCCCAAAACGACGGCCAAGGCGACGTCGGCTGTGATGGTGGGTCGGCTTCCGGCAAGCAGCGGTACGGCCAGGATCATGGGGACCACAGCAAGGTCCTGGAACACGAGGATTCCGAGAACACTCTGACCTTGGGGCGTCTCGGTTTGGGCGCGCTCCTGAAGCACGCGCAAGACGACGGCCGTGCTGCTCAGCGCGACCAGCATTCCGAGTAGGACGGCTTGGGACAAGGGACGGCCGAAAACAAGGGCTCCGAGAAAGACGACGCCGACGGTGGCGAGCACTTGAATGGGCCCCGCGATCGCGAGGGCCCTCCACAAGCCTTTGAGCCTCTCCGACGAGAACTCCAGGCCGAGCGAGAAGAGCAGGAACACGACGCCGGCTTCGGCAAGAAGTTCCACCTGGTCCGTGGCGCGGATCAAGCCCAGGCCGTTCGGACCCACCAAAGCTCCGGCCATGAACAGGCCCACAAGGTAGGGCAGACGGAGCCGGCCGAAGAGAAGGGACACGGCGACGGCCGCGGCGAGGGCGATCAGAACGTCGGTGAGGATGGACTCGGTCAGGATCCGCCTTTCGCCGGCATCGTGCGGGGCTCGGGCAACACCCTACCCGTGGATCGACACGAGCGTAACCTGCGCGGGCTCTCCATAGGCTCGCCTTAGGCAAAACGTCGGCTCGTCGTAAGCCCGCCGTCGCGACTCCCTCGAGGCCTTCTACATTCAACATCCACTATCGAGCAGATAGTACTTTCCGGCAGATCGATGTTCTTTCTCCCGGTATGATTAGTAAATATAGCCTCACGTCAGATGTAGACATAATACATACATAGAATACTGGAGATATTCCTTGACAAAGCAGCAACACCGGTGCCATAGTCCAGACACTATAGAATAGTGGCCAAAGGGGGTACGATGGCTGACGAAGTAGACCGCCTTCTGGGACACCATCTCACTCGAAGGGAGCTGCTGAAGCGGGCAGGGGCGGGGGCGGGCGTGCTCATGCTGCCGGGCCTGGTGGCCGCATGCGGGGGCTCCGAGACGACCACGACGGGGGCGCCCGGCACCACGGCCGGCACCACGGCTACCACCGCGGCGGCCGAGACGGGCACGACGCTCGCCACCCCGGCGGGCGCCATCAAGATCGGCTGGGTCAGCCCGCTGACGGGACCGGCGTCGACCTTCGGCGAAGTCGATCCCTACATCCTCGACCTGACCCGCAAGGCCCTCGCTTCGGGGCTCGAGGTAGGCGGCAAGACATACTCCGTCGAGTTCATAGCGAAGGACGGGCAGACCAACCCAGCCCGTGGCGCCGAGGTGGCGCAAGAGCTCATCAACAGCGACAAGATCGACCTGATGCTCACCACCTCTACGCCCGAGACCATCAATCCCGTCTCCGATGCGTGCGAGGCGGCCGGGATCCCCTGCATCTCCGCGATGTGTCCTTGGGAAGCCTGGTACTTCGGGCGTGGAGCCAAGCCAGGCCAACCGTCGCCGTTCAAATGGACGTATCTGTTCTCGTTCGGCACGCAACAGTTCATCGACTCATTCCTGTCCTCATGGCCTCAGATCGAGACGAACAAGAAGGTCGGCGTGATGTGGCCCAACGACGCCGACGGCAACGCCATCCGGGCGGCGATGACCCCCGCCTTCACCAAGGCCGGGTATACGGTCGTCGATCCCGGCGCCTACGAGAACGGCAGCAACGACTACTCCACGCAGATCGCGAAGTTCAAGAGCGAGGGATGTGAGATCTTGCAGGGCTTCCCGCTTCCCCCCGACTTCGCCGTGTTCTGGCGGCAGATGCGGCAGCAGGGATTCACACCGAAGATCTGCCAGATACAAAAGGCCGCGTCTCTGGAATCCGAAATGGAAGCCCTGGGGCCCCTCGCCTACAACGTCTCCGGCGCGTTGGCCTGGTCGCCCGCGTTCCCGTATGACTGGAAGCTCACCGGGATGACGCCTAAGGAGCTAGGTGATGACTGGACGTCATCGACCGGAGGCAAATGGCCGTATCAGATGCTTGGGAACAGCGCGTCCCTGGTCGAGGTAGGCATCGCCGCGCTCAAGGCCAGCGGCAACCCGAAAGACAAGGCGGCCGTCGCGGGCGTCATGCCCACCCTCTCGGTCGACACCATGTTGGGGAAGGTGGCCTGGGGCACCGGTCCGGTGGCCAATGTCGTGGCTACCCCGATCCTGGGCGGTCAGTGGGTCAAAGGAACGGGCGCTTTCCCGCTCGACTGGGTGATCATCGAGAACGTGAACGACCGGAACGTCACGCCCCAGGCCAAGCTGCAGCCGATCACGTAGGTTTGTCCAAATCCGGGCCGCCCTCCGACTCCGGGCGCCTCATCATACGTGCATCAGGTAGGGCCGGGGGGACCACCCCCGGCCCTGGCGCTCTACGCGCTGCCCCCGAGTACCTCACCTCCGGCCAAGTCGTGGCCTACTACTGGAGCAAAGTGCCGCCGGGGGCGCACTGGAACAGTTCAGGCTGCTGGTTCGCGCTAATCTGGTGGGTCAGCTGGCGCCGGTTGTCCGATGCGTTGACCTCGCGGGCCCGGACAGTGTCGACGTGAGCGGCCGGTGGACCCGATTCAGGCCGCCGCGCTCTTGGAACCGGTGATCACTTCCTCTTTGTGGGCCGCGAAAGCACCCAGGACCTCGCCCTTCTCTCGCTCGGGCACACCGAAATGATCGAGGCTCTCTTCAAGTACTCCCGCCACGGCGTCGAACTCGTCCGAGGAGATGCGGAGATCACGATGGGCATTCTCGAGGCCCATAAGGGTCTCTCCGGGCTTCGTGGCCACGTACTGTTGGGGTCCGCCGGCTGCGGCGCAAACCCACAGGGTCCGCATGAACTTGAGTCCGGGCAATCTCCCCAGCTGGTTGTTCGACCATTCTCTCAGCTGAGGATTGGGCGAGGCTTTGCCCGCTATCGGGTTCTCGAGGATCCTATCACTGAAATAGTCGACCACTGCGGCGATGGCGAACACCCCGCCGAGTCGGTCATAGAGACTCTGTTCGGCCGACACGATGATGCTCCCTTCCATGGATGATCGGCGACCAGCACCTGGCCTGGCCGCCCGGGCTAACAAAGACAAGAGGACAATCGCTCGAGGCTCATGACCATGGGCGTGGCTCCCCTCTCGCTGTGTGTACTTGGCCGTTCGGGTCCTAAGATTTGTACCGCCGCCTATCCGTGCCGGAAACCTCGGCCCCTGAAGCACTTGGAGGCGGAAATGAGCCCAGGCCATGGAATAGGAGTGTCTCGCCCTGCGCGACTGGACGGGCAACGAGACCCTCGGTCGCATCGCCGGAGCCGAGGGTATCTTCGTGGGGCTGGCCGCCCGTCTACACCTCGATGGCTCAATTGTGGAACGAGATGTACGGGCGGGTGGTGCTGCCCCTCGGGACGAAGACCATCCGGGGGACGATCGCCCCGCGGCTGCACCTACACCGAAGAGCGGCGGCGTAGGAGGCGGCGGGTACAGCCTGCACGGCAGCCCCATCGGAGGGCCGGCCGAGGCGGAGTCTCCGATTCCGCCCTCAGTCGGCCTGCCTACCTTCCTGACCCAGGGCGTGGGCAGTCACGGGACGTCATCGAGGCGATAGAGGGTCCTGCGCACTTCTTCCGGTGCGCGGAGCTGCGGCAGAAGAACATCTTTGTTGAAGACCCCGGGGTCCTTTCGAGCAGTTGCCCGTGTTTGATCAAAGTGGTCATCGAGGACGCGGAGGAACTCATGCGGGACGCCTTGAGGGCGAAGTCGCTCTTGTGGCTGCACGATACCGCGTGGGAGGACTTTCCGGCGGACAGGAAGCAGGCGATCACCGCGTGGTCCCAGAGCGTCACCGGCGGCTCGCATTGACGCAGACGTGGGTCTCTTCGAGGATCATGCCGCGGAAAGCGGTACCAGGGGCTCCGAGGAGTCGCCAGGGACTCCGCAATCACTTACCCTGCCAGATCACCTTGCCGGCCTCGTCGATATAGCTATTTCAGCCGGCGCCCAGTGTTCAGTATTCACCCGGCGGCGACAGGCTCAGACTGGGTAGGCGGCTCGTCAGTCCGTTCCCACCATCAGGGCTGGATCTTCATCATGTAGTTGTTCTTGCCACTCTCCGGGTCACTCGGATTGTATTGGAGCCCTGAGGTCTCAGTCCCCTTGTCGGCGACCCAGGTCAGCAGATAGCCATGCAGGGTCTCACCGGGCGCCACGGTGCCCTCGGTCAGGAACGGGTGGTCCCCCGCCTCAACAGGCGCCAAGACTTCGTCCTTGACGGGGAAGTCGGTGGACGCCGTCATTCCCGCGATCTGGAATTGGAACGGCCCGACGTAGATGCGGAAGTCGTCCGGTCGATAGGCGAACGGGGCGTCGCTCTGATTCTCGATGACGAGTTCACCCTCGATGAGACGCTTCCGAGAGTCGATCGAGTCGGAAGGGGTCTCGCGAAGCCCGCCCACGGCTGCCCGCACACCCTCGCGCGGCTTGACGTCGAGTCGCAGCTGGCCCAGGAACGTGTCTACGGTGGGAACCAGCTGCGTGGTCGTGGTCACCAAGGGGGCTCGGGGGCTGAGGGGGGCAAGGTCGTCGTGGTAGTGCTCGGTGCAATGGTGGAGGGTGGCTTCTCTGCCAAGAGTATGTCGGTCACCGCCAGGACCTTGTCCACCGTAGCCGTCCCGGGGAAACCCTTCATGTAGGCCTCCACGCCGTTCTGGTCTAGACGCTCCGTCATCCAGACACTGAATCCCGGGGTTATCTTCGCGCATGAGTCCAAAGAGCGGCACCTGGCTGGGACGCAGAGCGCACGGACGTCGAGCGGAGGGATGGAGTGGCATCCTGACGCCCCGTGCTCCGCCGGGTCACGGTTCAGGGGGGTCACCTCCAAAAAAGCAATAGCCCCGAGCAGGAAACCGCCTGTTTGGATAGTGTCCTCGGAGCTTATGTCGCACAGAGAATCGGGCGTCACGAGGACCTAGAGCACACCGAAACTCTCAAGACACGCCGCCCATTCGTCCCTCCACGCCTGGGTCGAGGGCGAGGCGGCTCCGCAGGCCAAGCACCAGGGTTACCGCGGCACCTTCTCCAGGATGTGGACGTGCATGGACGCCTCCTCGAAATACACGAATCCGCCGCCGTTCTCAGCGATCCCGATCCGCGCGCCCTTCACCTGCCGATCGCCCGCTTCGCCCCGCAGTTGGGTGACCAGCTCGTGCACTTGCGCAAGTCCGGTAGCCGACAGGGGGTGGCCCCGGGACACCAGCCCGCCCGAAACGTTCACCGGCAACTTCCCGCCCAGGCGGGTCGCGCCAGACTCGGCGAAGGGGCCTCCGTCTCCAGGTGCGCAGAACCCAAGCGCCTCGGTTACCCGCAGCTCGCCAAAAGCCGAGGCATCATGGGCTTCGGCCACGTCGATGTCCTCCGGGCCGACGCCCGCCTTCTCGTAGGCCTTGCGGGAGACGATCCGAGCCGTATCGTTTTCGACATCCGACAACGGACGCGGTGTGTGCGAGCCCATGACCGACGCAAGCACCTTGACCGGCCGCACGGCGACCGCCCTGCCGCGGAGCCGCTCGAGGAATTCCCGGGAGCAGACCACAGCCGCCGCGCTCCCGTCGGATACCGGCGCGCACATGGGCACCGTCACCGGCCAGCTGAGCAGGCGGCCGGCCAGGATCTCGTCGATGCTCATCTCCGTGCGGTACATGGCCAGCGGGTTCAGCGACCCGTGGAAATGGTTCTTCGAGGCGATGGCGGCTATCTGTCGCTGGGTGGTCCCGTAACGCTTCATGTGCGCACACGCCATCCATGCATAGAGGTCCATCGTAAAGATGGGGCTGGCCCCGTTGGCCGCGGCCGCGATCTCCGGCGGAGCCTCGTCGGGAAGCTCAGGGCAGACGTTCTTCCAGGCTTCGAGGAACTCGTCGATGGTCTCCATGTCGGTGCCGCCGAGCAAGGCGCGAAAGGATAGGGCCTTATCTTCGTGCCACAGCTTCTCAGTCCCCACGGCCAAGGCGCACTCATGCAGCCCCGAGGCGACGCTCAGCCAAGCCGAATGGAGCGCCGTGGCTCCTCCCCCACACGCGTTCTCCACGTTGATCACCGGGATCCCGTGGATGCCCAGTCCCTTCAAGGCCACCTGCCCGCGAACGAAGTTCTGCTCACTGAAGAACCCCCAGGTCGAGTTGGCGAACCACACCCCGTCGAGTTCCTCCTTCGCGATGCCTCCGTCGTGGAGGGCGCAGAGCACGGAGGCGGCGGTGAGGTCCTTGACCGATTTGTCGAAGTGCTTGCCGAACGGCGTCATGCCGGCGCCGACTATGTACACGTCACGCATAGGGCCTCAGTCCTCCTATCTCGTCACCATCACGCCGCCGCTTCCCGGTCCCACGTGCCGGGCGTGACTCCCGCCTGCTTCAGCAGGTACTTCTGAGTGCGCTCGGTGGGGGTCTTCGGGAGGCTCTCCAAGAATTCCACGTAGCGGGGTACGGCGAAGTAAGGCATCCGCTCGTTCGCGTAGGCGATCAGCTCCTCCGGCGAAAGCGACTGCCCGGGCTTCAGGACGACGCAGATCTTGACCTCGTCCTCGGCGAGCTCGGACTTGACCGCCACCGCCGCCGACTCCAAGACCGCCGGATGGGTATTGATGGCCCGCTCTACCTCGAACGACGAGATGTTCTCGCCCCTCCTCCGGAGCGCATCCTTCTTCCGATCGACGAAGTAGTAGTAGCCGTCGACGTCCTGCCGTGCGAGGTCACCCGAGTGGAACCACAGGTTGCGGAAGGCCTCCAGGGTCTTCTCGGGCATGTTGTAGTACTCGCTCATCATGGTGAAGGGCTCTTTCGGCCGGAAGACGATCTCCCCAGGCTCGCCCACCGGCACCTTGTGGTCGTAATCGTCGACCAGCTGCATCTCGTAGATGTCGAACGGCTTGCCACAGGACCCCGGCCGGCGGTCGTGCATGCGCACATGGATGGGGATGCCGATCTCGGTCATGCCGAAGCCCTCCATGCAGGTGATGCCGAAGCGCTCCTCGACCTGGTCCATCACGCCCGGCGGACAGCCCGCTCCCACGGCGACGCGCACCGGGTTGTCCAGATCGTTCGACCGCTCGGGCTGCTTGGCGAGGATGGGCATCACCGCCCCCAGGTAGTTGAACTGGGTGGCGCCGCTCTCCCGCATATCGTCCCAGAAGCGGGACGCGCTGAACTTGTCGGAGAGCACCATCCGCGCTTCGGCGACGAGTGCGGTGAGGGTGGTCAGCACCTGGGCGTTGAAATGGTAGAGAGGGAGAAACGTGTAGAAGACGTCGTCCGCGGTGCCCTCCCGGTACTCCAGCATCTTCTCGGCCACCACGATCCAGAACTTGTGGCACCCGAGGGCGCCCTTCGAGACCCCGGTCGTGCCCGAGGTGTAGATGATGCTCTGGGGGTCCCACGGCCGGACCTCGACCTCCACCGGAGCCTCAGCTGCCTCCACGAACTCCTCATAGGTCACAACCGGAATCCGGAGCCCCGCGGCCGCCCCTGCCGGCCCGCCTCCGAAGATCACGATCCGCTCGAGCTTCTTCAGATCGTCCTGGATCAGCTCGACCCGGTCGAGATACTGGCTGTCCACAACCAGCACCCGCGAATCCGACTGGTCGACGATGTGGCGCAGGAACTCGCCCTTGTAGGCTGTGTTGATGGGCACTTCCACGGCGCCGATCTTGGCCGCCCCGAACCAGAGGTGGAGAAACTCCGGGCAGTTCGGGAGCATGATGCTCACCTTGTCACCCTTACCAAGCCCCAGCGCGGCGAACGCGTGCGCGCAGCGGTTGGAGAGCCGGTCCATGTCGCCGTAGGTGAGCTCTTGGTCCTTGAACCGGAGGAACGGGCGATCGCCTAGCCTCCGGGCCCGCTCCGCAACCAGCGCGCCGATTACCGGCGGTGTTTGTCCATTCCCCATGGTGATGGCTCCCCCCTCGTTCACGCGTGCATCATCTCATGCAGCATCTCCGCACCGACCGCGCCGAAAGACGGATCCGTCACGTGCACGTCGACCTCCTTCACCTCGACTTCGCCCTTGAGACAGTCTTTGAGCGTCTCGAAGAACGCCGTATTGGCTTCCGGATCGTCGAACTCCTTCTCGCACAGATCCAGAACCGAGAGACCTTTGAGGGGAAGAATGACCGCGGTCCTCCCCGTTGCCTGGTTGATCTTCTCGGCCATAAACCTGGCCACCTCGACCATCTCGTTCCTCTTGGTCCTGATGACATTGATACCGGGACCGTGAACGTGTACGTGCTGCCTTTTGAGCCGAGTCGGGATCAAGTCGGTAGACGAGTAGATCATGTGGTCGATATTGCCCGGAGCGATAAGCTGGGGTATCCCCATCTTGCCCGCCTGCACAAGCCGGTCGGGCCCGGCGTCGCTCCACCCTTGATACATGTGATCCACCACCTCGTTGGTCGATAGATCGAAGACCGCCTGAATGAGACCCTCCTCGATCATTTCTTCCATCGCCTTGCCGCCTACACCGTTCGCATGGAAGATCACCACCTCGTAGCCCCAGGCCTCCAGCTGCTGCTTGGCCTGCAGAGCGCAGTTGGTGGTGCCGCCAAGGGTGGTGATGCCTATGAGCACTCGGCTGCTGACCGTTACCCGCGGCGCGGCGACCATGCCCGTGACCGCCGAGGCGGCAGCCGCCAGCACGACCTCCGTGATCCGGTTCAGGCCGGCGAGATCGGCCACGGAAGAGAGCATGGTAATGTCCTTGGTGCCTACGAACGGCCGCGTGTCACCCGAGGCTATCGTCGAGAGCATGACTTTCGGCAACCCGAACGGGAGGGCGCGCATGACCTCAGTCCCCAGGTTGGTGCCCATGGTCCCCCCGAGAGACAGAATGCCGTCCATGCGTCCCGACTCATGCAGTCGCTGGCAGATTGCTTTGGCGCCGTCGGCCATGATCCGCATGATCTCGGTCTCGCGGCCGACACTGCCGAACGCCAGGACTTCGGCGATAGTGCTCCCGCCCGCCTGGGCCACTTCTTCCCGAGTATGATCAGGGCCGAACACGAGCTCGCCGCGGGCACCCGTGCCCATGTCGATGCTGATCGTGGTGTGACCTGCGGCTTCAATTATGTCTCTCACGTACGCGAACTCCGTGCCTTTGGTATCGAGAGTACCGACCAGCACGATGTGCTTCTTGTCTGGGTTCATGTCCGCCCTCCGGCGCTGTTCATGATCTGGGCCACAGCGGCCGTTGCGGCGATGGCAGCGACCGGCGCCTTCGACAACCCAGACTGGGAAAGCTTCACTCCCAGCATTTCTCGCGCTCCAAGTCTTGCCTGATATCGTCCAACGGCCGGTCCTATGAGAGGGTCCATTCATCTATTTTTGCAGCCATTTCCATAAGCATCTCTATCAATCCGTAGACATCTTCCTGCCGCTCGTGGCCCATCAAGCCAAGTCCTGCGGCCACATCCCTGTATGCGCGGACGCGCCCGGAATCGTCTGTGCCGCGTATTGCCTGCAAAGTGGTACCCATACGGTCAACTTCCGTCCTTACGGAGTCGATCATGGCCGCCAAGACCTCCGAACCCTGCCCCTGATGCTGCGGAGAGCGAGGGCTCGTGCCGTCGAACTTCACGTACTCTCGCTTACCCCCGGCAGCGAAGGTCCCTTCGAACCGCTCAAGTGCGCCGTCAAGAGCATAGAGCTGCGAACCATCCGTTCCCACGACGAGGACACTGGCTAGCTCATCTGGCATTCGTTCGATGATGAACAGAACCGGCCACTCGCCGCCGACTTCGAAGGAAAGCCTGCCCCGATCCTCGATTCGCCTGATAACGAAGTAGCGGATGAGATCGGCAGTATCCCTATCTACGGCGACCACCTCCTGCCAGCCGTCTTCCCAGCGCAGCACAGCATAGTGTTTCGATGCCGCTATCCCAGAAGGAGAGGGGGCGAGTCCAAGCCTCGACAGTGCCTCCCGAAGCGGCTTGTCCAGGGCGGCGTACTCGACGGCCCGCGTGGACCCATCCTCATACTCGATCAACAGCCGCTTCGGGGCACTCATCGCGCGACGCCCTTCACAACGGTCTTCAGTTCCGAGAAATGTCGGATGGTAGCGTCGGCGTTCGACGGACCTTGGTCAGTGAAGCCCATGTAATGGACAGCCTTGAAGCCCCTGCGCTGGGCTGGGGTGAGATCAGACCACTCCTTGTCCCCCACCATGACCGCCTCCGAGGTCCGGATGCCCCGTTTGGCTAGATCCTCGGCCAGCAAGTCGTAGATGTCGCCCACCTCTTTGGAAAGGCCCCGGTACCTTTCGTCCACTGAATTGTCTCGGAGATCGACCTTGCCCAGTGGAGAAATCAACTCATCGAAGTAGTCGATGACGTTCTGGGCCCTGAGAAACCTGCTGACCTGGTCCGTCCCAATAGGCCCGAACGTCCTCTTCAATTCGGCGACCACTGAGACCGCGATGCCTTGGTCCCTCAGGTACGCGATGGCCTCCAGACACCCATCGGCCAGCTTCGTAAACCGCTGCTCCTTACAGGCAAAGATCTCCGCGGCGCCCGGTCGACCATCGAACACGTAACTCGCTATCTCGTCTCTATGCCCCTCTTTGATGGCAGACCAGGAACCGTACTTCTCCTTCATGGTTCGCCACCGGTAGCAGCGGGCGTCAACCAGCTCCGGTTCCCCGAGTTCTCTGCTCGTGTCTCCGATCAGCCAGTAGGTGCGTTCAGGAGACGTGTCGCAGAGCGTCTGGCCGAAGTCGATGCCGACCCATCTCGCCTCTATCACCGTCCAGCCTTCCCTTTTCGCCGCTGCCCCGCCCTCAGTATCCACAAGGCCGCTTCACATCGTCTTTGAAGTCTCCCTGCCGCCCACTCCGTTGGCGTGGAAGATCGCGGTATCAAGGGTGCCGACCGTACGATGCGCTTCGTCCCTGGGTTCATATCCGTCCTCCGGCGCTGTCCATGAGCTGGACTACCGCGACCGCGGCGGTGGCGGCCGCCAAGCGCGCCTTGTCTTCGACCCCCGACGCCAACCGCTCAGCCAGCGGTTTCTC
>JAJZQZ010000007.1:0-3213 GCA_021802965.1 Actinomycetes bacterium | reverse complement strand
ATCTGCGAGCCGACGCATGTCGTCCAGCAGGCCCGTCTCGTTCTCGAGGAAATGAGTGTCGAGCTCGCCCCGCACGAAGCGGGGGTTCTGCATGACCGCCTGGTGGAAGCCGACATTGTTTGCGCCGCCCGTCAGGACGTACTCGTACAGCGCCCGCTTCATTCGCGCGATGGCCTCATCCCGATCGCGTCCCCAGACCACCAGCTTGGCGATCAGAGAATCATAGAACGGCGGGATCGTATACCCGGCGTATACCCCCGAATCCACCCTCACGCCCGGGCCCCCTGGGGGAGCGCACCGCTTCAACTTCCCCGGCGCTGGAGCGAAACCTCTGGCGGGGTCCTCGGCGTTGATGCGGCACTCGATGGCCCACCCGCGGAGCTCGACGTCTTCCTGGCTTACACTCAGCGGTCGACCGGCGGCCACCCGCAGCTGCTCCTTGACGATGTCGATGCCCGTGACCATCTCGGTCACGGGGTGCTCCACCTGGATGCGGGTGTTCATCTCCATGAAGTAGAACTCGCCGTCGTGGAACAGGAACTCGATGGTGCCGGCCCCCTGGTACTCGATCGCCCGCGCCGCGGTCACCGCCACGGAGCCCATCCGTTCGCGCGACTCACGTGCAAGAGCGGTGGATGGGGCTTCCTCGATGACTTTCTGGTATCGCCGCTGGATGCTGCACTCACGCTCGCCCAGGTGGATCACGTTGCCGTGGTTGTCACCAAGTATCTGAATCTCGATGTGACGCGGGCTCGCGATGTACCGCTCGAGATAGACCTCGCCCATGCCGAAAGCCTGGGCCGCAATGGTCTCGGAGGTGTCGAGCGCCTTACGTAACTCGCCCTCGCTATGGACGATGCTCATGCCGATGCCGCCGCCGCCGGCGCTGGGCTTGACGATCACAGGGTAGCCGATCCGGGCCGCGGCCGCCCGGGCCTCTTCGAAGCCCGCCACCGGCTGGTCGGTGCCGGGAACCACCGGCACTCCGGCACGCCGCATCTCGCGCCGTGCGGCCACCTTGCTCCCCATCAACTCCAGCACCGCCGGCGACGGCCCGATGAAGATGACCCCCACCTCGGCGCACGCCGAGGCGAAGGCGGCGTTCTCGGCCAGAAACCCGTAGCCGGGGTGGACGGCGTCGGCTCCCGAGTCGGCCGCCGCCTGCAGCAGTCTCTCGACATGCAGGTAGCTCTGCGAGGCGGGCGGCGGGCCCACGCGGACGGCCTCGTCGGCGTAGGCCACGAAGAGCGCGTCCTTGTCGGCGTCGGAGTACACCGCCACGGACGCGATGCCGAGCTCGCGGCAGGCCCGCATGACCCGCACGGCGATCTCGCCGCGGTTGGCGACGAGCACCTTTCTCATGTCAGTGCACCACCATCAGCACGTCGTCTGACGCTACCAAGTCGCCCTCGGCCACCAGGATCTCCTGCACTACCCCGCCGCGCGGAGCGCCGACTTCCCGGATCATCTTCATAGCCTCGATGGTAGCTATAACGTCGCCTTCTTCAATCCGGTCGCCAAGATCGGCCCTGATCGAGACAATCAGCCCCCCCATACCGCAGACCACGGCCCCGGGAACCAGCTCTCTGCTGCGACCGGTCGGCGACGCCGCACCCAGCGCGCTACCTCCTACCGCAGCCGCAGATCCCGCCGCCGAACTCCCAACCCCCGGCATGACCTTGACTTCGAAGACCTCGCCGTCGACTTCTACACTGAAAGCCATCGGCAGACCGGCCGCCTGCGCGGCACCGGAGTGGGGGGTCAGGACGGCAGCCGCGGTAGCGGCGCGCGTCGCCGCCGGCTCCCCCGCGGCATGGCTGGGCACCGCCTTCGGGCTCCAACCGGGGATGACTATCTTCAGCAGCAACTCGTCGTCGGAGAGCTCTGGGCCCACCTCCCGGCGCAGATCCTCCAGCGGCCGGTGTCGCCCCTGGGGCCGCCAGTCGGCCAGCTTCTTGGCCTCGGGCAGGCTGAAGATCCGGTCGTGCACCTCCGGATCGATCGGACCCGCTGGCTCGCCGTAGAAGCCCATCAGATACTTGATGACCGTGTCGGGCACCCGCTTGTAGCGCTCACCCGAGACCACGTTCTCCACCGCCTGCACACCCACGATCTGCGAGTACGGCGTCGCCATCACCGGGTAGCCGAGCTCTTTGCGGACCAGGCAAACCTCCTCGAGCACTTCGCCCAACCGCGCTTCCATGCCGAGCTCCTTGAGCTGGCGCCCAAGGTTGGTCATCATGCCTCCGGGCACCTGGTGCTCGTAGTGAAAGAGGTCGTACTCCTCGGGCGCCCCCACAGGGAAGCCCCGTTCGGCGGCGATAGCCCTGAAGTGCGACGACACCGCCCCGAGCGCCCGCTCGTCCAGGTTGGTCGAGTAGCCAAGGCGCGCGGCGTTGCGGACGAAGCTCTCCGTGGAGGGCAGCGAGGTCCCGTTGGCGAGGGGGGCGACGGCCGTGTGGACGGTCTGCACGCCCATCTTGACGGCTTCCAGGTAGCACAGCGGAGCGAGCCCCGAGTTGCAGTGCATGTGGAACTCGAGCGGGATGCCGTCGCAGTTGGCCTGCACGGTGGCCACGAGCTCTCGGGTGCTGTCGGGCGTCAGCACCCCGCTCGCGTCCTCGATCATGATGGCATCGACATAGGCCTTCGACGCGGCGATCGCGCGCGTCTTCGCGGCCCAGTGCGCCTGGTCGTGCGCCGGACTACTGGAGTACATGAGCGAGGTGACGACCTGGATCCCCTCCTCCTTGCAGATACGGGCGAAAAGGTCGAACCGTTCGCCGTCGGTCTGGTAGTCACAGATCCAGAAGCCCTGGATGCCATGGGCGATCGATCGTCGGATCCAAAGAGCGATTACATCCTGCGGAGTGTCGACGTCGAATGAGGCCAACTGCGCCGTCATGTACGACCCACGCAGATTGGTCCTTGGCATGGCTTTGGCCAGCAGCCGGATGCGCGCCCAAGGGTCCTCTCCGTAGTAGCGGGACTGCACGACGAAGCCGTTGCCGCCCACCGTGGCGACAGCTTTGTAGCCCACCTCGTCCATGGTGGCGGCGATCGGACTGATCATGTCGGTGCTCATCAGGAAGCCCCAGAGACTCTGCTGAGCATCGCGGATCGTCTGATCGATCACGTTGATCGTTGTGTTTATGTCTTGTACGTTCCCCACGAGTGCGACGGTCGTCCGGGGTCTAGTGGTCGCCCCCAGAT
>JAJZQZ010000200.1 GCA_021802965.1 Actinomycetes bacterium | reverse complement strand
TTGCGACCTCTGGAAGGACTCGGCGGCGGCGGCGCGGTTCGCGCCGCCGCCGGCCTCGAACGAGCCCGATGGCGCCGAGAAATCGGCGCCATCGTCTAGAATCTTGCTGATGGTGTCGCAGTGGGCGTCGAAGAATCGCATCGTGGCCCAAGACTATCAGAGGTGAGCGTCAGCTCCACGACCGACTACCAGCAGCCGCACGCACGCTCCCGAGGGCCCCTCCTGGCCGTGGGAGCGGCGTTCTGCTTCGCCATCAGCATCCCACTCGGCAAGTGGCTGCTTGGAGATCTGTCGGCGTTCACCCTTTCGGGCCTCCTGTACCTGGGAAGCGGGTTGGGCCTCACCGCGTATCGCGCGCTGGTCCGACGACCCCTCGAGGACCCCGCCGACACGCCGATCGGGCAGCCGGTCGCGGAGCGCCGGCGCAGCCTGATCTTCCTGATCGCGGGCATCGTCGTGGGAGGGGTGATCGCACCCTTGCTCCTGTTCCGCGGCTTGTCCTCGACACCGGCCGTGATGGCCTCGCTCCTCATGTCGCTGGAGGTGGTCCTCACCGCTCTCATCGCCCGGCCCTTCTTTCACGAGCACGTCGCTCCCCGAGTCTGGGCGGCCCTCGGGCTGATGCTGGCCGCCGCCGCCATGATGGGCTGGTCGCGCAGCGGGTGGACGTGGTCCGCGGGGGCGATCATGGTGGCGCTGGCGACCCTTCTCTGGGCGCTCGACAACAACTTGACCCGCGAGATCTCCACCTTCCCGGCCTCCCGGATCGTCCAGCTGAAGGGTCTGACGGCGGGCAGCGTCAATCTGGCCATCGGGCTGATGGTCTCGGGGCAGCCCCCGGCCCTCCTCAGGGCGGTGGTCGCCCTACTCCTCGGCGCGGTCAGCTACGGACTGGGGCTCGTCCTCTTCATCGGTTCCCTGCGGATACTCGGGTCGGCTCGGACAGGCTCGTACTTCGCGACGGCGCCCCTGATAGCCGCGGTGCTCTCGGTGGTCCTTTTTCGGCAGGCGCCACCGCTTCGGCTCGCCGGGGCCTTTATCGCGGTCGGCCTCGCCGTGGCGCTGATGGTCACGGAATCGCATTCGCACGAGCACTCCCACGGGGCCGAGGTGCACTCCCATTGGCACTGGCCCGACCAGGGCCACCGCCACGAGCATTGAGCCTTGGCTCGCTGCGCCGCCCGCCACAGAGTGGCGGCCGACCGTCATCTCTCAACGGCGTGGCGGCTGACCGCCATTTCTCGGGACCCGGTCAGACCGGCGCTCGATTTCTTCGCGTCACTCTCGGAATCAGACGCGAAGGCGAGCGGATACCTCCAAGACCCACCGCGACCACGCCGGCCACGAAAGGGACGGCCAGCACGCCGAGGACCACTCCCCAGCCTTCCTGCCCGGGGCGACCTTCCACGCCCGAGGGCGCCAAGGTCGCCGATGGCTGGAGCACACTCCCGCTCGCGAATCGCTCGTCAGGGCCGGAGGCCACGGTGGCCGGCGGGGTCGTCTCCTGAGGCGGGGGGACTGCCGGTGCGGCTGTTTTCGCCGAGCTCGGCGATTCGCCCCCCGTTCCCGAACCGGCCGTTACGCGAGGCGTCGTAGTGGGAACCCTCGTGCCCGTGGCGCCGGCACGGTGGGTGGTGGTGGTCGGTGCGGCGGATGTGGTCGTGGTCGACGGGGGAACCAGGTCCCAGGCGATCCGCAGCTCTCGAAGCACGGGACTGATCCCCTGGTCGGTGGTCGAGAGCGTGACCCGATACCGCACCGTGACCGCCGTCGTCCCCGCGGGCAGACCGCCGCCGGCGTTCGGCGACTTCCAGGAACCACCATCGAGTGAGTACTCGATGGTCGCCGCGGTCCCCTCCGGCTTGTCGACCACCATCTCCATCCGTCCGATGGCCTTCTTGACGCCAGGGAGACCCAGATCGAGCGTCGGTGAGGTCACCGTGCCGTACTCCGGGTACCCGACCTCGAAGACCCGCTGGTTGCCCTGGTCCGAGATCACCAGAGTCCCGCGGCTGGTCGACAGGAGCGTACGCAGCTTGGCCGCGCTCGAGCCGTCGGCGAAGAGAGCCTGAGACGAGTAGCTGGCCCTGACCCGGCCTGCGCGATCCACATCGTAGATCGCCCCGCCGCCCTCCTCCGCGACGACCAGGGTGCTCCCATCGTCCACGCGAAGGGCATCGGAGGGCGTGACCGGGGGCGAAAGAGCTTGGCCGTCGAATCGCCACACGACACTCCCGCTGGGATCGACCTCGATCACCCGGTTGCCGAAGAACTCCTGATCGGCCGCATCCACGATCAACGTGTTGCCGTTGTCGAGTCGTGACGCGCGGCGAGGGGACGACAGCTGACCATCCCCCGTGCCCGCATCGTCGTCCCGCCCATAGCGCCACACGATGCTGGACGGCGTATATCCCAGGTCGGGAGCCGAAACGTCGTAGTCGGTGCTGCGCACCTCGATGACGCGGGTGCCGCCCCGGTTGTCGGTGATCAACGTGTCGCCGTTAGCGAGACGCGTCGCGGAATAGGGATCGACCAACGACCCGGGCGACAACGAATCCGCATGCGCCCCGTATTCCCACACCACCCGCTTGGCCCGCGTCACCTCGAACACCCTGTCCGCCCGCCGGTCGACGATGAGCGTGTTGCCGTTGGCGAGACGTTCGGCGGAGTTGGGGCTGATCAGTCGAGGGTCGTCCCGCTGTGTGTACGACCACACGATGGTCTTGGCTCGATTGACCTCGATCACCGCGGCATTGTCTCGATCGGTGATGAGAACGTTGCCGTTGGCGAGGGGCTGGGCCGCGAAGGGCCCGAAGAGAGGGACATCAGGGCGCGTGTACGACCACAGGATGGCGCGCTGAAGCGTGAGGCCGGCCATCGTGGCCGACTCCGAGACGGCGAGCCCGCTGAGGGCACCGTCGGTCAATGGCCCGCTTGATCCGCCGACCACCCATTCCCGGGTTCCGGCGGCCGCCGGAACCACAGGCAAAAGCAGCAACGCCGCGAGTGCCGACAGACCCGCGAGCAGGAGCAGTGCGGTGCGCAACGCGGCGAGCGTCGCCGTTCGGACGGCGACGCTCGCCTGTGCAGGACCGTCGAGACCTGAGATCACTCCTGCAGGAGTTCCTTCAGTTTCCAGATCATCTTGGCCGCGTGAGCGCGGGTGGCCGTACCGCCCGGGTTGAAGGTGGCCGCACTCGTACCGCTTATGATGCCGTTGGCGTAGCAGAGCGCGATTGCACCCTGTTGCTCGGCGCTCAGGCCGGCCAGGTCCGTAAAATGCGCCTTGTCAGCATCGGTCGCCGGGGTGAGGGCGGTGCCGCCCAGGCGCGCGATCATCAGGGCCAGCTGGCCTCGTGTGACGTCGTCATACGGCCCGAAGGTGCCGTCGGGCCGCCCCTGGATGATCCCGTTCTGCTTCGCTTCCTCGACATAGTCGAAGGGATAGCGGCCGGCTTCGGTCTGGGTCTCAGGCCGGGGAACATCGGTGAAATCTGGATTGGCCCATTTCGTCCAGGCGTCGTCGTGATGACCGAAGGCGATGACCAGGATCTTGGCCGCCTGGGCCCGAACAAGCAGCTGATCCGGGCGGAACGTGCCGTCGGGATAGCCACCGATGGCGCCCATCGCGCCCAAGCCCTGGATGTACGAGTAGAAGAGGTGCGTCGGCGGCACATCGGTGAATAGCTGTGGTACTTCGACCTCGGTCGTCGCCGTGACCGTGTTGGAGCGAGCGCTCACGTTGGTCGCCGCGTCGACCGCACGCAGCTCGTAATTGAACTCCGTGTCGCCGGCGTCCGGAGCGTCCTGGAACGAGGTCTGGGCGGCGGGCACGGTGGCGATGAGCTCATGCAGAGACGTGGAATAGGGAGCGGACGAAGTCCTCCAGCGATAGACCTGGTACGCGGTGACGCCCACAGCGTCGGTGGAGGCGGTCCAGCTGAGGGCGATCTGGCCGGCACTCGCCTCCGCGGTGAGGCCCGAGGGGGCCGTCGGCGCGGTCGTATCAGACGCTCCCAGAGCGATGTCCTCGTCGGCATTGGCCGCCGTATAGGCGGGTATGACGACACTCCGGTTGAGCAGGATGCTGGCCGCCTGGGCGCGCGGAAGGGCCAACCTATAGTCCCCGGTCGCCCCGGCGGGGCCGTAGTCTTCGTCATCCACGACGCCATTGCTGTCGTCGTCGACGCTGTTCGCCTCCATCCGTGAGAGCGAGAAGACCGTGGACGCTGAAAGAGTCGACACCGCTTCCGCCCGTTTGCCCGCTGAAGCTCCCGTGGCGACGCCGTTGTGCACCCAGGCGCCCGCGGTCTTCATATCGATGACGGTGACCGCCGGAGGCGTGCTGTTGTTGAACGTGGCGCCCTGTTCCTTGTTCAGCGAGATCAGCAGGTAGTAGGTACCGGAGCGCGTATCGTCCCCGAACTTGAAGAACGTCCACGTGTCGGTGACCTGCCCGTCGGCGTCGGTGGTGACCGTGGGGAACCTGCTCCAGTCTTGATCGCGCTCCTGGACCCAGAGCCCCGTGGTCGGGTTCCACGTCCAGCCCCGGTTCTCGACGTTCGAAGGCGTCGGATTGGGGCTGAGCCTCACCTTCACCCGGTACGTCGTGCCGCCCTCCAGCCCGGTTGCCGTTCCCCCGGCCTTCAGGGCCGACCACCGGACACCCACGGCCGTGTGGTCGTTGGGGACGTATGCCGCGGAGTCGAGCGACGGACCGCCGGTGTACTCGCTGGCCCCCAAGGCCGGGCCGGCGACGGCCAGCATCCCGGCGACCACCATGGCCGCGATCCATCCAACCGACGCCGCCCTCCAAGATCCCTTCCTCATAACCTACCTCTCTCTCGTAGAACTGAGCACCGAAGATCCTTCTGGATGCGCCACTGGCTCAGCGGTCTCCGCGGCGCTCGCAGTTCCGCCAGACCTTGAGCAGACCGCCGGCCACCAAGCCGCCCGCCACACCGAACAGAAGATGGGTCATGACCGGATAGGCGAGGCCGAGGGCGAGCGACGAGTAGTGGACGCCACTTATGATCTCGATGCCGAAGCGGATGAGCGGCTTGGTGACCAGGGCGACGCCGCCGAGGGCACCGAGGAACCACGCTCGGCGCGTGAGACCCGGAAAGCGAGCCCAGACCGCGTCGATGACCAACCCCGGCGCGAGGAACGTGAGCCACACGAACGGATCGTCGAACCCCCAGACGGGAAGGACCGCGGTCGCGGCCGCCCCGGCGGAGGAGACCCCGCCGGCCACCCGGTTGCGCGAAAACGATCGTGCGGTCAGGAGTATCGCCATCCACTGCAGGCCCTGCCGGCCGGGAAGATGAAGCGGCATGCGCAGGGTCTGATGAAGGACCACGACGAGAGCGCCGGCACCGAGGAGGAGCAGAACCTCGGCCAGGCCGCTGAGGGCTTCTCCCCTACGACGATAAGGCCTTGATCCTGTCTCGAGGGAGTACCCGCCATCCGTGAGCGGTGCCATCACCTGCCTCCTCCACTGGTAGTATCGCCTTTCCATCTAGGAGCAGCGGGCGAAGCCACTCTCCCGTATCGACCAGCTCCCGGTCCGGCAGCTTCGCGCCGTCGGGCCCCCGCACCTCGTCGATCCCCGCCGTCCGAATCAGGTCGCCGACGGTCATGCTCCCCGTCGCCTCGCGCAGCCCCGCGAGCCAGAGAAAGCGCCCGTCGCCTCCTCGAGCCCGCAGGCCGACGGCCGCCAGGGCGCCGATGACTCCTCCGCGGGTCCCGGTGAGCCCTCGCAACTCGACTCCGGCCGCCCGCGCGACTTCGTGGGCCTCGTCCTGGGTCAACACCTCGCGCTTCGCGCGACGACCCCAGGCCGCCACCACCTCCTTCGCCTGCTCGAGCCCGGCCAGGCACAGGCCGACGTCGGCCACGGCGGCGCAACCGGCGACCAGGAACGACTCGGCCGCCTCCCGTATCTCGTCGCGAAGGCCTAGATCGGCGAGAAGCGTCAGGCAGGCCGAGCTGTTGTGCGACGTATACGGGATCTCGGGCGAGACCAGCAGCTGGTGCCGGGTCACCCCCAAGGGCACAGCGAGCCCCGCCGAAGCCAACTCGGCGGCGAGGTCGCGGGCGCGCCTACCGGTCCCCGGCCCGTCGAGATCGTCGGTGTCGTCCACTCCCAGCAGGAGGATGGACCCGTTCCCTCCCCCCCGCTCGAAGGTCACGGCGTCACCTCGATGATCGTCACGTCCTTGACCCATTTGATCTTGGGAATGATCTCGGAAGCCACCTTGAGCGTGCCGTGGTTGGTGAAGTCGACGATAGTCGTCAGGTCGTCGATCTGGTCTCTGGTCAGGGTGTCGATCGTCAGCCCCTTCGCCGTCACGGTCGAGTACGAGGTCACCTTCGCGAGCGCGAGCACGTCTCGCAGCCGAGGACCCCTGTTGCCCCGGTTGGAGAGCTGCACCTGGTTCAGTCCCTCCAACTGCGCCCGAGTGAGATCGACCTTCCCCCCGGGTCCGGTCACTGTCAGCATCGGTTCCTCCGACGCCGAACCGGCAGGCCCTCCTGCCCATGCGGCCTC
>JAJZQZ010000199.1 GCA_021802965.1 Actinomycetes bacterium | reverse complement strand
GCGGTCTGGATCGCTATCATGCGCGTCAGCCTGAGGTCGTGCACGCGGCGCTCGAATCGGGCGATGGATTGGCGCAGGTCGGCGAGTCGTTGCGCCACCAGAGGGTCGCGGGTGACGTCGGCCTCCTTCTGTAGCGCGGGAAGGCGCTCGGTCTGGATCTCGTCGAGCATCTCGTCGCCCGCTGCGATGTAGAGGTCGAGCTGGCGCAGGTGGTCCAGGTTGAGCTCGTACATCTTGTCGAGCACGGTGACGTCCTTGAGGAGGCCCATGCGGGCGCGCTCCAAGCTGGTGAGCAGCTTGTCGACCGTCACAGAGAGCTTCTGGTAGCGGGCATCGAAGCGCTTCACCCGGTCGACGAAGCGCCCCACGAGGGGGATGCGCGACCCCTGGGCGCCCTTGGTCAGGCCGTCGACGTCGAGCTCCTTGACCTTGCTCAGCAGATCGGTCATCGCCACGCCGGCCTCGTCCGCGTCCTTGGTGCGCAGATCGGCCAGCAGGGAGTCGGCGAAGGCCGCGATCTTGCTCTGGGCGGGCAGGCCGTACTGGACGACCATGTTCGAGTCGGTGACGTCGACCGCCTCCTTGATCTTGTCGACCCGGGCCCGGTCCTCGGGGCTCAGCTCGCGGCGGCCGGCGGCGGCTTCAGTGTCGGCCACCACCTCGCCGAGGACAAGCTCCATCCCAGCGGCGTCGTTGCTGGCTGCGTCGCTGCCAGGGGCGTCATCGCCGGGCGCCTCATTGCCACTCGCGTCGGTTGCATCGTTCATCTGCCGCCTCCAGTCTTTGCCGTGGGACCGGCCTCAGCGACCGGTGCGGTCATGATGGAATCCATCTGCACCGTCTTCTCGAGTAGCGCGATCTCACTGTCGAGGTCGAGCACCTGATGCTGCAGGAGCGCCGCCAGCTGGCCGTCGAACGCGCGCTGGATGCTGGCGAGCGACGCTTCGGCCCGCGCCATCGTGCTCAGGGCGTCCTCGGTGTCGAGACCGCGATGGGCGAGGTCGGCGTAGCCCCGGACGATCCGGTGGGCCGCCTCCAGATAGTAGCTGAGGAAGGGCCGGGCGAGCGATACCTGGCCGGGATCCTTGCGCAGCTCGGCGAGGATGTCTTCGGCGGTGCGGCAGAGCAGGGCGATCTTGTGCCGGATCTGCGGTTTCTCGATGCTCTCGGCCGCCGCGGCGATCTCGTCCACCTGCGTCTGCGCCTCGCGGATCACCACCGCGACGTCCTCGTCGAGCCCCCGGGGGAGAGCCGGCCGTGACGCTCGAGGAAGGAGCGGCGGCGGGGCGGGTCCGATGCCCGCCGGCGGGTCGCCGAACATGATCGCGCGGTACCGGGGTCGCGCGATGAACGCGTGCATGACCGAGACGCCCGACATCAGGAGCTGGAAGCCGATCGCCACGCCCAGGTAGGAACTGCCGATCGCGGCGACGGTGAGAGTGATCGGGATCAAGTAGCCGAGGCTCGCCAGCAACCACGCCACTCTGCGCGCCCTCACCCCGATGTACAGGAAGGCCAGCCAGTTGAAGAATCCGACCGTGAAGGTCAAAACGATCCAGATGGAGTGGCGCCACCACCAACGGCGGTCTCCGCGGGGGCGTGGCGGGAACGGGCCCGGGTAAGGGCGAGTGGCCGCGGAACCGGTGCCGGGTATGGGCCGAGCGGTGCCGCTCGGCCCTGTCTTCTCGTCGTCGGGCGTGAGGCTCGGCGGAGCGAGGATTCCGGGCGCAGAAGGCACGACGAGAGTCCCAGGGGTGGCGTCAGGCGCGGGGGAAGGACGTCCGTTTTCGTTCCGCGGCTTGAGCGGCTGGACCTCTCGCACCGCACTCGCGGGGTGTCCGAACTGACACTCCCTTCGACCGTTCACCCACACCCAACGGGCGCAGATCTCGCAGTATCCGCCGAGCTGCATCACCGCTCCTTGTTACCGACAAGGATAGGATAGCCCTCCAGGCGCGATGCTGCAGGGAGTCGCGCGGCGGCGTGCCGGCCACCGAAGCGGTCAGTTCATCGCCGTGCCGCCGTCGACAACGATCGTCTGGCCGCTCATGTTCCGCTTCGGACGGCGTCCTTCAGCGCGTAGAGGCGCCGGTCGGCGATCTCGCGCAGCTGGCTGGGGTCCGTCGTATCCTTGGGGTAGCTGGCGCAGCCGATGCTCACCGTGATGTCGTACTCGGCGAAGTTGGCTGCGACAGCCTTCTCGATACGGCGAGCCAGAGCCTCCGCTTCCTGACTGGTCGTATGCGGAGCCACCACGGTGAACTCGTCCCCACCGATACGGCACAGATGGTCGCTCTCCCGCACCGAACGGGCTAGGGTCTGGGCGACCTCGCGGAGCACCTGGTCGCCGCGCAGATGCCCGAACCGGTCGTTGACCCGCTTGAAATGGTTCAAGTCCATCGCCAGAAGGGAGAGCGGAGTGTCGTACCGGGCGGCCCGGTAGCTCTCCTGCATCACCATCTCGTCGTAGAACCGGTAGTTGTGGACGCCTGTGAGCGGGTCGATCACCTTCTCGGAGATGTCCTCAACGATCTCGAGCACGCCGACGATCTCGCCTGTCGCCTCGGTGAGCGGCACGGCGAGGGTATGGGACACGAAGTCTTCTCGAACCTTCCGCACCGCCTCCGCGGTCTCGCCGGTGGCAAGCGCGCGCAGCGACGGGCAGGCGTCACAGGCCCGTTCGAGACCGACCCGGTCGGTGCTGTCTCGGTATTGGCCCACCAGGTCGTAGCAGTGCATTCCCACGATGTCTCCGTCGTTGCTCACCCCGGTCATCTGCAGACTCGTCCGCGAGACTATGACGTAGCGCAGGTCGGGCGTGAGCACGGTGATGCCCAGCGGAGCGTTCTGCATTATCAGTTGCAGCAGGTGCTCGTGGCTCACGTGACGGATGCTCATCATGGCAGTGTCCTACATCAGCGCCGCGATGTGAAGAACTCCCGCATCAACTGGCGGGATTCCTGGGCCAACAGGCCCCTTCGCACCTCTACACGGTGGTTCAGCGCGGGATGGGAGGTGAGGTCGACGACCGTGCCGCACGCCCCGGCCTTTGGATCGGCGGCGCCGAACACCAGTCGTGCCACGCGGGCCTGGACGAGAGCACCTGCGCACATAGGGCACGGCTCGAGGGTGACGTAGAGGGTGGCGTCGAGCACGCGCCATCCCCCGAGGAGACCGGCCGCGTCGCGCACGGCCAGCAGCTCCGCGTGGGCGGTGGGGTCGTGTCGCGACTCCCGTTCGTTGCCCCGAGCGGATAGGACGGCTCCCGAGCGCACCAGGACGGCGCCCACGGGCACCTCTCCGCGTTCGCCGGCACGCCGGGCTTGGTGGAGGGCCTGGGCCATGAACCGCAGGTCGTCTTCCGACCACTCCCTCTCAGATTCCGCTGTCGTCACGTCGTCTCCACGGGTCCGGAACGGCGGAAGCCCCGCGGGCGGGGCTTCCGAGTCCACATCAGCTGCGGGGCAAGCGCCCCTCTTACCGAGCTACCAGTTGGTCACGTTGACGCTGGCGTTGCCCGGGCGATAGGGCACGACGTTCGGGTTGCCGGAGCGATTGGAGAGCCGCGAACCGTACGTCTGCTGGGTCTGCAGGTTGTAGAAGCCCAGGCGGGTGCCGTAGCTGTTCGAGTAGATGAAGGTGCCCGGGTGGAGCCGCGAGCCGTACGCGTTGGCGGCGATCGGATTGTTGTATCCGAGAGACGCCCCGTACGTGGCCCGCAGATTGGCGCCGTACTGGCTGTAGCTGTCGGTCCCGCCGGCCAGCGCGGCGACAGGTATGACCACCAATAGGATCAGCAGGGCGGCGAGAGCTACGATCAAAACCTTTGCCTTCATGTACTGTCCCTCCTGTTCGCGTGAGCCGGGCAGCCCGTTAGGGCGGTGGAACCGGCACGATATCACCGGATCCTCCTTAAAGCATACCCCGCTGATAGATGTTCCATAGCATCTGCGCCACTTCGCCTCGAGAGGCGGAGGCCCACGCGTCCCATGAAGGGCCCAGGCCGACCAGCCCGTCGAGCAGGCCGTTGTACTCGGCGAGGCGCATGTTTGGGCTGTGGACCGGCGAGAAGGCGGGCACCGACCCGGCGTAGTCGGAGGGTGGGGAGGTGAGCGAGCCCGGCCGGAGGTTCTGGAGCGCGCGGACCGCCATCGTGACGACCTGCGCCCGGCTTATGTCGGTGAACGGGCCGAAGATGGTGGGGGAGAGGCCCTGAGTGATACCCGAGGCGTACGCGGCCGCGACGTACTCGTGCGGGTAGAGCGATTCCGGGTCGTCTGGTCCCAGGTCGGTGAACGGCGACGTCATCGCCTCAGTCGGCCGGAGCGAAAGGGCGCCGTCGATCATCTTGGCGAACTGAGCCCGCCACACGGGGTTGTCGGGACGGAACTTGTGCTCCGGATAGCCGGTGATCAGCTCCGCGTCAGCCATCCCGTCGATGGCGACGCGGTAAGGGTAGTCCAGCCCTACGTCGACGAACCGGTCGGGGATCACCGTCGCGGCCTCGCTGACGGCCCGAGCGGCGTCCACAAGCCCGGCCCCATACTCGCTATCCCAGCCGGTGGTACCCAGGTCTCGGGCCGTCGTGCGGAGCACCTCCTGGACCTGGGCGGGGGTGAGCCGCGGATTCTCCGAGAGCATCAGTGCTGCGACCCCGGCGACCACCGGCGACGAGAACGAGGTGCCGTCCACCGACTCCAGCCAGTAGGACGTGTTGTCGGTCCACCAGGTCAGGATGTTCGTTCCCGGCCCCACCAGGTCCAGTTCCTGCCCGGTGCACGAGAACGAGGCCCGCCGGTTGGAGACGTTCGTGGCCCCCACGGCGATCACTTCCGGATACGCCGCCGGGTAGGTGACTCCCACGCCGTCCCCTTCGTTGCCGGCTGAGGCGACGACCGTAACCCCGTTGTCCACGGCGTAGTCGACGGCGTCGTGGATGATCCCGACGTCCTCGTGCTTGCCCATGCTGATGTTGATGACGTCGGCTCCGTTGTCGACCGCGTACGTAATGCCCTCGGCCAGCACGGAGTACGCTGTCTCCTCGGTGTCAGACACGTGCACCGGCATGATCGATGGAGCCCAGGCCGCTCCCGCGATCCCGACGCCGTTGTCGCCTTCTGCGGCCGCCACCCCGGCCACCGCGGTGCCGTGCCCGACGATATCCTCCCACGCGGGCCACTCGGCGCTGTGGTAGGCGATGCTGTACGGTTTCACGATGCCGCCCGCGAAGTCCTCGACGTTCTCAGTTATCCCCGTGTCGATGATCGCGATGACCACGTCGGCCGAGCCTGTCGTGGTGTCCCAGGCAGCGGGAAGGTTCGCGGCCGCCGGCCACCACTCCTCGGGGTAATACTCGTCGTCGGGCACACGCTCCAGGGACAGGGTGCCTTCCCGCTCGGCCCAGAGGATGTCGGGGTAGGCGCTCAGAGCCCGTACGGCAGCCGCGAGCCGCTCGACGGAGAGCGCGGGGTCGGCCTCGAGCTTCAGAACGTGCAGCTGGGGGATGGCGCCGACCTCCCGCAGGCCGAGAGAGGCCAGGTCGATACTCTGCGAGAGGGGCCGATCGGGGTGTGCGAGCTTGACCAGCACCCGCCGAGCCGGATCGCCGGTGGAGGCCAGGGCGCTTGTCCGCACCACGGGCGGTTTGTCCTTGTGCGCACGCTTGTGAGAGGGGGGCTGGTCGGGTGCGGCCAGGGCGGTGCCGGCCAGGAGCACGCCGGCCAAGGCTGTCGCCGCCAGAAGCAGACCCCAACGGCGCACGAGATCTCCCTGATGCCCCATACATGCCCCCGGACCCGCGACTCCGTGACCTCCCTGCTCATGGTACTTGAAGAAACGTCACGCGTCGAAGGCGACTCGAGGGACACGGGAGCGCAGGTATGGACAGACGGACAGTCGGACTGGACAAGTGGCGCACGCATGATAGGCTGGCCAACCGGCAGGTCCACCCAATGTCCATACAGGACCAGAAATATCATGGGGGGTACGCAGTGAATCTGTCTCACACGGGCTCGAGCGAGGCGCTCGAGACCAGGAACCGCTCGCGCGATGTGGCGGCTTCAGGCGTGTGCACCCGGTGCATGGCCGACTGTCAAGGAAACTGCGACGTCTTCAAGTCGTCGTTCCGGGGCCGCGAGGTCATCTACCCGGTGCCTTTCGGGGAGATGACGGCCGGAGGTGACAAGGAGTACCCGGTCGACTACTCGCACCTCAACATCCTCGGCTTCGCCCAAGGGGCCAAGGCGATCGACGAGGCCAACCCCGACAAGGCCATCTTCCCTGTGGTCGACACCACCGCGGTGTACGGGCACATGAACCCGGTGCGCATGAAGATGCCGGTCTTCACCGGGGCCCTCGGCTCCACCGACATCGCCCGCAAGTACTGGGACAGCTTCGCCATCGGCGCGGCCATCTCCGGCATCTCTGTCGTCATCGGCGAGAACGTGTGCGGCATCGACCCCCAGGCGGAGTTCGACTCCTCGGGCCGCATCACCCGCTCCCCCGAGATGGAACGGCGCATCAGCCTCTACAAGGAGTGGCAGGAGGACCACGGCGACGT
>JAJZQZ010000198.1 GCA_021802965.1 Actinomycetes bacterium | reverse complement strand
ACCCTGATACTCAAGGAGGAGGTCGACGTCTGCGAGGTGCCCTTGGTGGAGGTGATCCTGGCCTACGTCGAGGCGCTCGCCGGTGGCGACGAGGTCGACTGGGACGGCCTCTCCGAGTTCCTCGTGTTGATCAGCTCCTTGCTCGAGATCAAATCGCGCATCCTCGTGCCCGGCATACCCGTGGGGATCGAGGAGCTGTCCCCCGAGGAGGCACGCGACCAGCTCCTGGCTCGGCTGATCCGCTATCGCCAGTTCAAGGCGGCGGCGGCGGACCTGGATGAACGGCTCAAGAGCCAACGCGGCCGCCTGATACGGTCTTCGTCGCGGGGCAGGGAGAGGGTCTTGGCGGCAGAGGAGGACCTGGCCGGCGCTTTCGCCCCCGGCCTCCTGTCGGCGGCTCTCGAGCGCCTCCTCTCGTCGCGGGCCGAGCCCGACATGAGTCACGTCGCCGTGGCGCGTGTCGACGTGTCCCGGCAGATCGCCGCCATTCGGAGCCGCCTGCGGAAGGAGGGCAGGTTCTCCTTCGACGAGGTGTTCGGGCGGGAGGACCCCATGATCCAGGCGGTCACCATCTTCGCCCTGCTGGAGCTCCTCTCCCGGGGCGACATCACGGCCTCTCAGCGGCGCCCCTTCGCCGACATCGTCGTCTCGGCTCGGGAGGCCCGCAAGATTGCCTGACCGGCTTTCTTCTCTCCAGGCGCTTTCGCGGGATCTGGAAGCCGTCCTCTTCGCCGCCGGCCGGCCTCTCGACCTGGCTACGCTCGTGCGCGTGGTGTCGCACGAGGGAAAGGTCTCAGCCGACGAGGTGCACGAGGCCCTCGACCGACTGCAGGCCGCCTTTCCCGTGGATGGCGAGCGCGGGTTCGAACTGGCTCGGGTCTCCGAGGGCTGGGTGTTTCGCACCAACCGCCTGTGCGAGCGGGCCCTTTCGGCCCTGTTCGACGTGGTCGAAGAGCCGCGCCTGTCTCCCGCCGCCCTGGAGACCCTGGCCATAGTGGCGTACCTGCAGCCGGTGTCGCGGCCGGAGATCGCCGACGTCCGGGGGGTGAACTCCGATTCGCCGGTGCAGACCTTGGTCGACCGGGAGCTGATAGCCGAGGTGGGAAGGCGCGAAGGCGCGGGGTCGGCCGTGCTGTACGGTACGACATCCCGGTTCCAACTGGCCTTCGGCCTCGACGGGCTGGGCGACCTGCCCGACCTCGAAGGATTCGCCCTCCAGGAAGGCGAACGTGAGGAGCTGCGCCGCCGCCTCGGGCTCCTCGTCACGCCGGAGTGATCGAGCGCCTGCAAAGGGTGCTGGCGGCAGCCGGACTCGGTTCTCGCCGCCATTGCGAGGAGTTGATCTTGGCCGGGCGGGTCACCGTGGATGGAGTCGTGGCCCACATCGGCATGAGCGCCGATCCCGACCACCAGGTGGTGGCGGTCGACGGCCGGCCGGTGGGTCGGCAGGCGAAGGAGTATTGGCTGCTCAACAAGGGCCCCGGCGTCGTGAGCACGGCCGCCGACCCCCAGGGCCGGCGAACAGTGGTAGACTGCGTCCCTGCCGGCGTGCGGGTCTATCCCGTGGGCAGGCTCGACCGGGACACGACCGGAGTCCTCATACTGACCAACGACGGGGACCTGGCCTACCGCCTGTTGCACCCGCGGTACGGGGTCGAGAAGGAGTATCGGGCGGCTGTGCGCGGCCGCGTGCCGGAGGCGGCCGTTCGGAGCCTTCGCCGCGGGGTGGTCCTGGACGACGGGCCGACCGGTCCGGCGCAGGTGCGCATCGTCTCGCAGACGGAGCAGGTGACGGAGCTCGTGCTCGTGATCCATGAGGGCAGGAATAGACAGGTGCGACGGATGCTCGAAGCGGTCGGGCACGGCGTCGTGCGCCTGCACCGCACCCGGGTCGACGGCTTGAGCGACGCCGGGCTCGCCTTGGGACAGGCTCGAGCGCTCACGCCGGCGGAGGTCACCGCCTTGAAGCAGGCCGGTGGGCTGCTGTGAGACTCAACCCGGCGCTGGAGAACCTCGCGGCCTACAAGGCGGCCCCTCCGCTCGAAGACATCATGGCCCACTACGGGCTCGATCATTTGATCAAGCTGGCCTCGAACGAGTATGCCGAGGGACCGTTCCCGGAAGTGTCGGAGGCGTTGATCCGCGCCCTGGGAGGATTGAACCGCTACCCGGATGCCGCCTCTGACCGCCTGCGCGCGGCCCTGAGCAAGAAGACCGGCATCCCTGAGTCCCACTTCGTCTTCGGCAACGGATCCTGCGAGCTGCTCATGCTTCTGGGGCAGGCGCTCCTGGCGCCCGGCGACCACTTCGTCTATCCCGAGCCGTCCTTCGTGGTCTATCACAGCATCGGAGCCCTGCGCGAGGCGCGGATGTCGGCCGTCCCTCTGTGCGACCAGGTCGTCGATCTGGACGTGATGCTGGCCTCCATCGGGCCGGCGACGCGCATGGTGATCGTCTGCAATCCGAACAATCCCACCGGCACGATCGTGACACCGGGCGCGCTCAAGGCCTTCATCGAGGCGGTCCCCGCCGATACGGTGGTCGTGCTCGACGAGGCCTACATAGAGTTCGTGAGCGACGGGGCGGCGCAGGACACCCTGCCGTGGCTGCACGAGCACGAGAACCTGATGGTCCTGCGCACCTTCTCGAAGATATACGGCCTTGCCGGGCTCCGCGTGGGCTACGGCTGCGCGCAGCCCGGGCTCATCGCGGCTCTGGACAAGGTGCGGCAGCCCTTCAACGTGACGACCTTGGCCCAGGTCGCCGCGGTCGAATCCCTCCGGCATCCTGAACGTCTGCAGGCGCGCCGCAGGCACGTCGCGGAGGAGCGCGCCCGCGTGGCCGCAGCCCTCGACGCTCTGGGCATCCGCTACGTGCCGAGCGAGGCCAACTTCATCCTTCTCGACGTCGAGGGCCTGCCCGTGCCCGGGAAGGAGGTACCGCAGGCCCTTCTGGAACGAGGGGTGATGACGCGGTCTGGTTACGCGATGGGTTGCCCGGGGTGGCTCCGGGTGACCATCGGCGCGCGGGAGGAGAACGATCTCTTCCTGCAGCATCTCACTCAGATATCTGGGAAGGGAGCGACACCATGACCGCAATGGACGGTAGTCTCGAGATGATGATCGTGATGAAGGAGGGCGCGGCCGACGCCGAAGTGGAGCACGTGCTCACGCGTTTGCGCGAAGCCGGCGCGCGGGGCCACATATCCACCGGGGACGTCGTGACCGTCATCGGCGTGATCGGCGACCGGGAGGTCATCGCCGGCATGCCGCTGGAGGCATTCCCCGGCGTCGACAAGGTCTTGCCCATCTTGCGCCCTTACAAGCTCGTCAGCCGGGAGTTCCGCTCGACCGACACGGTGATCTCGATCGGAGGAGGCAAGATCGGCGGCGGTCATTTCGGCCTGATAGCCGGTCCCTGCTCCGTCGAGAGCCGTGAGCAGCTGCTGGAGTCCGCCCGGTTCGTGAAGGAGGCGGGTGCGACCATGCTCCGGGGTGGGGCCTTCAAGCCCCGCACCTCGCCGTACGCCTTCCAGGGGATGGGCGTCGAGGCGCTCAAGATCTTGGCCGAGGCTCGAGCCGAGACCGGCCTTCCCGTGGTCACCGAGCTGATGGATCCGCGCCAGCTCGACGACGTGGTGGAGTACGCCGACGTGATCCAGATCGGCGCCCGCAACATGCAGAACTTCCATCTGCTATCCGCGGTGGGGGAGGTGGCGAGGCCCGTGCTTCTGAAGCGGGGACTCTCCGCCACGGTCGACGAGCTGCTGATGGCGGCGGAGTACATCGTCAAGGAGGGCAACGCCGACGTCATCCTGTGCGAGCGGGGCATCCGCACGTTCGAGACCGCCACCCGCAACACCCTGGACATCGCCGCCATCCCCATCATCAAGCAGCGCTGCCACCTTCCGGTGATCGTCGACCCCAGTCACGCCACCGGCCGGATCGACCTGATCGAGCCTCTGTCGCTGGCCGCCGTGGCCGCCGGCGCCGACGGTCTGCTGATCGAGGCGCATCCCATGCCCGAGACCGCGCTCTGCGACGGTGGGCAATCGCTGAATCCCCGAGACTTCGCACGCATCGCGACCCGGATCCACGAGATGGTGACCTGGGTCGGCAAGACCCTCGGGTAGGCGCGTCATGGTAGGGACGAGTGAAACAGCGCCCATCCGGCGTGTGGCGGTGCTTGGAGTCGGCCTGATGGGCGGCAGCCTGGCGCTCGCAGCCCGGAGGAGAGCCCGGGTCCACGACGTACGCGGCTACGATATCGACCCCCGAGCGACCGAGCAGGCGGTCACGGCCGGGGTCATAACCCGAGCCTGCGGCACCCCAGAGGAGGCGGCGGCGGGGGCCGATCTGGCCGTGGTCTGCGCTCCCGTTCGGAGCGTGCCTGCTCTGGTCAAGGCGGCTCTCGCCGCCGACCCCCCGCCTCGGCTGGTCACCGACATCGGCAGCACGAAAGCGGGCATCATCTCCGCGCTCACGTTGGAAGACCGGCGCTGCTTCATAGGGGGACACCCCATCTGCGGGGCCGAGACCAGCGGCGTGCGCTTCGCGCGCGAGGACCTGTTCCACGGCGCGACCTACTTCCTGTGCCCCACCGACGAGGTCCCCCCGGAGCTGTACGAGGTGCTGCATGCCTTCGTGGCCCAGATCGGGGCCAAGCCCGTCGCGGTGGACATCGAGGCCCACGACCGCATCATGGCCCTGGTGAGCCACGTGCCCCACGTGCTGGCCAACGTCCTCATGAGCACAGTCGGCGGGTTCGAGGCCTCGGGCCGCAGGGCTCTGTATTCGGTGGGCCCGAGCTTCAAGGACCTCACGCGGGTCGCGGGGGCCAATCCGCCCATGTGGCGCGACATCTTCTTCGAGAACCGGGAAGCCCTCGTGGCGTCCCTGCGCGGCCTGGCCGGAGAGCTGACGTCGTTCTGCGAGCTGCTCGAGTCAGACGATGAGTCCACCGTCCTCGAGCGGATCGAACAGACGGCCGGGTTCCGCCAGGAGCTCCTTCAGTACGAGGACATCACCCCCGAGACCCTCTACCGGGTCACCGTGCGCATCCCGGACAAGCCGGGAGTGCTCTCGCAGGTCATGACCGGGTTGGGCAACGCCAACATCAACATCGAGGACCTCACGCTGCACCACTTCAACCGGGACGTGGGCGGAGACCTCATCCTGTACGTCTCGGGCGAGGAGACCGCCGTGACGGTGGGCATGTTGGCGGAGGAGCTGGGTTACGCCGCCTTCTACTCAGGCGGAGCCGGTGGCTAGCGCCTTCTTCCCCCGGGCTCGGAACGGGTTGCGAGGCGTGGTCGAGGCGCCGGGTGACAAGTCGATCTCGCATCGGGCGGTCCTCCTCGGGTGCCTCTCGGAGGAGACCGTCGAGGTGTCCGGCTTCCTTCGTTCGGCGGACACTCTGGCCACCGTGGAGGCTGTGCGGGCGCTCGGCGTGACGGTCGACGACCGGGGAGACGGCCGCCTGTCGGTCGAAGGCCACGGTTGGGAGGGTCTGCGGGAGCCCGAGGACGTGATCGACGTAAAGAACGCCGGCACTCTGATGCGCCTCCTGCCCGGGATCCTCGCCTCGCTGGCGTTCTTCACCGTGCTGACGGGCGACGCCAGCATCCGGCGACGTCCCATGGCCCGGATCCTGGAGCCCCTCCAGGCCATGGGCGCGCAGATCTGGGCGCGGGATCACGGGCGGCTTCCCCCCATCTCGGTGCGTGGAGGACCTCTGTCCGGCGTGACGCACCGCATGCCCGTCGCCTCCGCTCAGGTGAAGTCCTGCCTCCTGCTGGCAGGTCTGAGGGCGGCGGGGGAGACGGTGATCGAAGAGCCCGGCCCGAGTCGCGACCACACCGAGCGCCTCTTGCGCCGGGGAGGGGCCCTCGTCGAGCGCGAGGGCGCCGTGGACGGTCCCGGCCGCATCCGTGTGGCTCCGATGAGAGGCGGTCTCCGCCTGCGGTCGGTCACGGTCCCCGGGGACCTGAGTTCCGCCGCCTTCCTCCTGGTGGCCGCCTTGCTCGTGCCGGGCTCGCGGATCGCCGTGCAGGGCGTCGGGCTCAATCCCACGCGCACGGGCCTCCTTCAGGTGCTCGCCCGGATGGGCGCGGACCTGAGCGTCGAATACGGGGCTACGGATGCGGAGGAGCTTGTGGGCTCCATACGGGCGCGGTCGAGCGAGCTGAGGGCGGTCGACGTCGGTCCGGACGAGGTGCCGCTGTTGATCGACGAGCTGCCCATCTGGGCGCTCGCCGCCGCCCGAGCCGACGGCGTCTCCCGCCTGCGCGGCGCATCGGAGCTGCGGGTGAAGGAGAGCGACAGGCTGTCCGCCCTCTCGGCCTTTCTCGGCTCCCTGGGCGTCCACGTGGCCGAACATCCCGACGGTCTGGATATCGAGGGGCGGCCCGAGGGCTGGGACGGTGGGTCGGTCGCGTCGATGGGCGATCACCGTCTCGCCATGGTGGGGGCGGTGGCGGGATACGTTTCCACTCAGGGGGTGTCGGTCGACGACACGGATTGCATGGCGGTCTCCTATCCCGGATTCGCTGCTACCATGGAGGCGTTGACCGAAGGCGGGAGTTCGGCGTGATCGTGACCAGATCG
>JAJZQZ010000197.1 GCA_021802965.1 Actinomycetes bacterium | reverse complement strand
CGTTGCTCGTTTCTGCCCCACGTTCAGGACGCCGAGATCCGCCGCGAGGACGATGTCCTGGTGGTCGATTACCCCGCCTAGACCCTCCCTCCCAGCTAGCCCCGGGCCCCAGTCAAGGCGGTGGCGCAGGGGCAATCCCGCGGGTGGTCCAAGGTAGGGATGGCCGCGAACAACAGCTCGCGCAGACGAGCGTTGTTCGCATCGAAGACCTTGACGACGTCGTGATGGCTCACCGGGGGTAGATCGGGGTCGTCGGCGACGCCGACATCGTAGTCGGTGATCAGCGAGATGTTGGCGTAGCAGAGCTCGAGCTCACGAGCGAGATAGCCCTCGGGGTACGCCGTCATGTTGATGACCTCCCACCCGTTCGAGCTGAACCACCTGCTCTCGGCCCTGGTCGAGAACCGCGGACCTTGGATGACCACGACCGTCCCCTGTTCGTGCATGGTGATGCCGAGCTCCCGCCCCTTGTCCACGAGCACCTTGCGCAGTATCGGGCAGTAGGGGTCGGCCGAGGACACGTGCGTGGTGATGGGCCCGTCGTAGAAGGTATCGATGCGTCCCGTGGTGCGGTCGACGAACTGGTCGCACACCACGAAATGCCCGAGCCCCACCTCCCGCTTCAGGCTGCCTGACGCGCAGGGACCGAAGATCTTGGTGACGCCCAGCTCCTTCATGCCCCACACGTTGGCCCGGTAGTTGATCTTGTGCGGCGGCAGATGATGCTTGCGGCCGTGGCGGGGCAGGAAGGCCACCCGCTTGCCCCCCAGCTCGCCGATCACGTAGCTGTCGCTGGGAGGTCCGAAGGGCGTCTCCACCACGACCTCCTCGACATCGTCGAGGAGCGAATAGAACCCGGAGCCTCCGAAGACCCCTATCTCGGCCTGCGCCACGTCACGCCTCCTCCGGGGTCTCGGACCCCGCATCGGTCTCCACGTCGGTTTCAGGCTCGCCCGACGACTCAGGCTCGCCCGGCGTCATCGTCTCGCCCGTCTTCTCCGTCTCGCCCTCGGGGCCCTCGGCCGTCTTCCCCTCGCCGGCCGCCAGGTAGGCGATGCGCATCTGATGCAGGGTGCTCCGGTATAGATGGGCCTCTTGCTCGGGGTGCAGCGGAGCGAGGATCTCGGCGAGTGCACCGAACGCATCGATGGCCAGGCGTGATTGCGCCAGGTCACGCTCCGCCGCACTTTCGGGAGTGAGGCCCAGCCGCTGAAACGCCATGCTGGACAGCACCGGCAGAAGGTGGGTCAGATAGTCGTCGACGGTGACCAGCCGCATCTCCTCCTGGACCCTCGCCAGGAACTCCGCTTCCACACGCTGGCGTTCGGCCTCGTCGATGCGCCCCTCGCCCTGGTCGTCCATGTCACCCTCCACTCTGCCTGCTCAGCGACGGCACGGGGCCCCGGACCCCGCACAACCCCGTGATAGTATCCAAGTCGTCGCAGGGCGGTCAACGCCACGGAGGAACATGGACTACGGTCGCCTCATCTCAGATGCGTGGCGCCTCACCTGGCGCCACAAGTACCTGTGGATCCTTGGACTCTTCGCCGCAGAGACCGGCGGATGTGGAGGCTCCTTCGGCGGCTCCCCCGGATCATCGCGCTTCACGCCCCCTACGTGGACCTCCGACCGCAGTCCGGCCGAGGTCGAGTCCTGGGTAACCGGTCACTGGGCCTTTCTGGCCGCCGTGCTCGTCGGGATCATCGTCATCGCGTTGGTGCTCCTGGTGCTGTCGGTGATCACGGCCGCCGCCCTTGTCACGGGCGTCGACGAGGCGGCCGCGAGCGTCCCCGGCGCCGGCCTCGGCTCGGCCTGGCGGCGAGGGGCCACGTGCTTCTGGCGGATGCTGGGCATGTGGTTGCTGGTCGGGCTGATCGTCGCGGCCGTCATCGTCGCGCTCGTAGCGGCTTTGATCGTGCCGGTGGCGGTGTCGTCGTCCGGCGGCGACGGCCCCGGAGGCGGTGTCATAGCCGTATGGGTGCTCCTGGCCCTCCTGCTGGTGGCGATCCTGATCCCCGTGTCCATCGCGGTGGCCATCGGCCTGCAGTGGGCCGCCCGCTCCCTGGTCCTGGAGGATACAGGGGTGATGGCGTCCCTCCGAGCCGGGTTCACGCTGCTGCGTCGCAATGTCGGGAGCAGCCTGCTCGTGTGGCTGATAGCCATCGTGTTGTCGGTCGTCGTGGGCATCGCGATGTTCGCCATCCTAGCGGCAGCCGGGATACCCGCTGCGGTGCTGCTCGCCCGCTCCTGGGGCGACGTAGGACCGGCCGTCATGGCCGGTGTGGCACTGCTCGGTGTCATCGCCCTCGCCGCGCTCGCCTTGGTCCACTCGGTGTCGACGACCTACTTCAGCGCCTATTGGACGCTCGCGTATCGGCAGGTCACGGCGCCTCGAGTCCCCGCGCTGGCGGGCGGCCCCGGCGCGTGGCCGCCACAGGCCTGGCCGCCTCCTCCGGCTCAGCCTCAGCACTGGCCTCCGCAATCACCGCCGCCGCACGGGTGGCCCTCGCAGCCGCCGCCTCCGCAGGGCCCGAGCGCCTGAAGGAGAACGTCCCTGCTCAGATCCGCATGGTCTCCTCGACCATGAGCGTGTGGATCTCCAGGAGAGATGCTCCGTCGCGATAGAGCGCCAGTTGCCGCTGTGCACTGTTGCCGTGCTCCAGCATACGCGCCACCTCGGCGAGCTCATCGTGCAGGCCGAGCCGCTCCCCTTGATGGCGGACGTCGTCCACCAGCCTCTGCACGCACTCCACCGCGGGGACCTCACGGCCGCGGTCGAGGTCGATCAGCGTGCCGTCGAGACCGTCGCGCAGAGCCCGCCAACGATTCTCCTCGATGAACCGGCCTTCATGCACCGGCAACGACCCCTCGGCGTCCAACCGCTCGAGAAGGCGGGCCACCAAGGCGAGCGTCAACCCGGAGATCGCCATCGATTCCGAGAAACGGGGTTGAGCGTCGGCCGCTCGGACCTCGACCGTCCCGTACTTGTGGTGCGGACGCACCGTCCACCAGATCTGCGTCGGCTCCGTCACGCAGTCGGTGTCGAAGAGGAACTGCGCGTACTCGGCATATGCCGCCCAGCTGCCGTACGCATCGGGTATGCCGCACCGGGGAAAGCTCCGGATGAACACCTGGGCGCGGGTCGAATGGAGCCCTGTCTCGCGGCCTCTGAAGAACGGCGAGCTGGCCGAGAGGGCCAGGAGGGTGGGAAGGTGGGAACGGATGGCGTCGCAGATGGCGACGGCCCTGTCGGCGTCCCTGACTCCGATGTGCACGTGCAGCCCGAACGTATTGTTGGTCCAGGCCACGTAGCGAAGCATCTCGACCACGCGGCGATAATGCACGGTGTCGATGAAGTCCTGCTCCTCCCACAAGCTGAAAGGATGGACACCCGTAGCGCAGAGCGCCAGCCCCAACTGCTTCGCCGACTGCATCAACACCCGCCGGCGTGCGGTCATGTCCTCGCGGACCCCGGCGAAGGTGTCACAAGGTCTGCTGCTTATCTCGGCTTCGGACTGGATGAGCTCGCCGACGAGGAAGGGCGAGCCGAAGCGGGCATCGGCAACCGCCTGCAAGTCACCGAATCGCGCGACAAGGCCCAAGCCGGTGGCGTCGAGGACCTGGAACTCCTCCTCCACGCCGATAGTCAGGTCTCGGCCGGCGGCGAAGATGGCGCCGACCTCTTGGTGGATCCCCACGCAGTCCTCCTGTGGCGACAACGCCGGGAGCACGGTCAAGAGCCCGTTGCTAGAATGGCTGGCGCCACAGTCTAGCAGATAGTCCCTTGGACTCCGGGCAGCGGGGCCTTGGTACGGTGGAACGAACGCGCGCGGAGGCTCGATGCCTGCAGGCCCACAGTCAAGCGACCCTGATGCCGCCCTTGTCGCTCAAGCGAGGGATGGCGATCGCGCGGCGCTGACGGAGCTCTACCGCCGGTACTCCTCCCGCGGCTACAACCTCGCTCTCCGCATGCTCGGCGACCCCTGGGACGCCGCGGACGTCTCCCAAGAGGCGTTCATCAAGGCGTTCGGGGCGCTCAAGGGGTTCAAGGGAGAGGCGAGATTCAGCACCTGGTTCCACCGAATCGTGGTGAACGCGGTCTACGACCATCTGCGCCGCCGTCGCCTTGACCCCATGGATGAAGAGGTCCTCACGCGATTGTCCGCGCCCGGTGGATCAGGTCGGCTCGCGGGAGGCATCCAGTGGAGTGTCGACCCGCACACCGACGGATTCTCACCCACGCTCAGGGAGGCCCTGTTGTCCTTGGGAGAAGGGTTCCGCGCCGCCGTCGTCCTGTGCGACGTCCTCGGCTTCGACTACGGTGAAGCCGCCGAGATCCTGGGAGTGCAAGAAGGAACGATCAAGTCCCGCATCTTTCGGGCGCGCGCTCAGCTGGCTTCATATTTGACCGAGCATGGATACGACGAACCACACCGGCAGGAGACGACCTCGGCAGCGGAACCCGACCCCAGCCCCCAGCGTCACACGACTGACACCGACTAGCGAGGAAGCCCTTCTTTTGGATCCTGGGACGACCGAACATCCCGACGCGCGATCGGACCTCCCCCTCGGACACATCGAGGAGTGGGAGGCTCTGGCCATCGACTACCTGGACGGGTCGGCCCCAGAGGCCCGCGCGCGGGCGATCGAGACCCACGTGCAAGGTTGTCCGAGGTGCAAAGCGCAGCTCGATTCACAGCGACGCGTCAGCCGACTCCTGAACAACCTCGAGCACATCTCGCCGCCGGCGTACTTGGAGGCCTCGGTGCTCGAACAGATCGCTCCTCGTGCCGGTTCGGCCCGACCCACGGCCGCACCCTCCACGGGCCCGCTCCGTCGATTGCTGGGCGGGATGATCCGGCGCCCCTGGCTTCCGGCGACGATCGCCCTCGTGTTGGTAGCCGTGTCGCTGGCCGGCGCCACCGATCTCCTCCGGTCGAGCCGGACCACAGAGAACGCCGCTCCCTTCTCCGCGTCCCAACCGGCTTCGGTCGAAGATGGATCGAGCACCCTCACCCCCGAGAAGTCCGCCGCCGGCGAGAGCGGGGGTGCCGCAACGACGGCCGCCGCGGCTGAGACCACAGCCGGCTCCTCCCCGGATACCACCGTGAGCGCCCTCAGCGTGGGCCCCGGACAGGCCGACACGGCTACCATCGCTGCCCCCGATCAGACCCTCACCACCGCAGCGACGATGGCCGGCCCGAACCGAGAAGCCTCGGTGGCTGTCCTGTGGGCCATCTACGGCGCAGACTCGAATGACCTCGTAGTCGCCGGCAATCTGGTCGAAGGCGCACTCGGGCTCCGACCCCTGCCCGCCTCATTGGCGCTTGGCGGCGCTACGTTCGCCGCTCGAGTGGCTCGCGGGGATGTCCAGACCGAGCTCGACCTTGTCCGCGCGACCGGGGTCGACGTGACACTTTCGGATGCACCGCCCTCCTCGAACCTGGACGCCGTGGCCCGGATAACCGAGGCCGACATCGCCTCCTACGCTTTGGTCACAGGCACTCCCCAAGGAGACGTCTCTCCGTCCACGGACTCGCCGGCCCCGCCGGACTCCGCCGACGAGCAAGTCCTGCTGGTGCTCGCGCCCTACGTGAGGTAGAAGTACAAGGCGTACAGCATCTCTTCGGCCGGATTGATGGTGTGGATGGTCACGTCTTCCGGCACCGAGAGGAGCGTCTCGGTGTAGTTGAAGATGATCTTCGTCCCACCGGCCACCAACTGGTCGGCGGCCCACTGTGCGGACTCCGGTGGAACGGCCAAGACGCCCAAGACGACGCCCAACTCCTTGCAGCGCAGGGCGATGTTCGCAGCATCCTCGATGATCAGATCACCGACCTTCTCGCCTATCCGCGCGGGGTCCCGGTCGAACACGGCCGCGATGCCGAAGCCGTGGTCTTTGAAGATGGACGAAGTGACGATGGCCGTGCCAAGGTTTCCCGCCCCGACCAGAGCCAGCGAGTGCACCCCTCCGGTGTGGAGGATGCCCTGGATCTGGTTGAGCAGCGAATCTACGTTGTAGCCCACCCCCCGCTTGCCGAACTTGCCGAACGTGGACAGGTCGCGTCGTACCTGAGTGGGGTTTACGTTGGCGTACTCGCTGATCTCCTGAGAGGAGATGCTTTGTAGTCCCTGTTTCCGCGACTGAGTCAGGATCCGCAGGTACGTCGAGAGCCGCGCGGCGACTCCCAGGGTCAACTTCTCGGACACGCAGTGCCTCCTTGACTAACCGGCGGGCTCCGCACGCAAGGAGGGCAAGGTGCCAAGCACCCGGCCCCCCTCGTCTCGGCGACTTGTGAACACTTTCTCATAAAATGCGATAGGGCACAAGATGGTGCAGCCCGGACGCACCCGCCCGGCGCGCTACGCCATCGCTTTAGGGTCCAGGGGGCGATTGCGGAGGTCGAGGAAGATCGCCCAACCCCGCCTGATAGGCCCGGATCGCGGCCCTCACCCGGTCGAGGCGCTGGCGTATGGCCTCGGCTTCGCTACGGGCCTCAGGCGGGCGTTCCTGGGTCAGCTCGACCTCTGCCAGGTCCTGCAAGGCGGACGACAGCTCGTCGGGCGAGAGGTCCGCCATCGCCTCCAGATCCTGCTGCATGACAAGGTTGGTCGCCTCGGCCACCAGGTCCATCTGC
>JAJZQZ010000196.1 GCA_021802965.1 Actinomycetes bacterium | reverse complement strand
CGCCCGGGGTGACGATCAGGTTCGACGTCGAGACTCCAGGCGAGCTCCGATACGAACCCCGGGCCGCGTTACCCGTCGAACGCGCGGCTCCACCTTCTTTCGCAGCCGTGTACGTGTCGTGCAGAAACCCGCGCAGGACGCCGCGCTCGATCAGCGGCGTCGACTGCTGCGGCACGCCCTCGCCGTCGAAGGGCGACGTGGCCATCCCCTCCGGATGGAGGCCGTCATCGACGACGGTCAGCAACGAGGACCCGACCTGCTGTCCCATGCGCCCGGCGAAGAGGGAACGCCCCTTCTGGACCGCCTCGGCGGTCAGGGCTTGAGCGACGAACGCCACCACCGAGGATGCGACCTCCCGATCGAGGACCACCGTGTAGCGGCCGGTGGGACAGGGAGCCGCACCAAGCAGGCGCATGGCATTCTCCGCCGCCTCTCTACCGGCCGTCTCAGCCTGGACCTCCGCGGGTTCGCGGGCCGTCATGAAACCCATGCCCGTCTGGGTCTCCGAGCCCCGCTGCGCGTGGGCCTGAAGATACACGTAGCAGAAGGTCTGCTCCTCATAGGCTTCGACCCCCGTGCTGGAGACGATCGCCACCCGGGAGGCCGAATCCACGTACGCGCTCTCCTCCACGGTCGCGATGCCCCCGACCGCCAACGCCCTCGCCTCGGCCTCCAGGGCCAGCCGCACCTTGTCCTCGACCGATGTGGTGAGGAGGGCGGGCCTCCAGAGGCCCTCGACAGCCGGATATCCGGCGGGAGCCCCAGCAAGGGCTGCGAACTCGTCGACCTCGGCCGCTCGCGAGTTGTCCGCGGCCTGGGCCACCACCCACGCCAGTGCCGCCTGGCTGACACCGCCCGTATAGGCGTAGCCTGTGCGCCCTTCGTGCACGTAGCGGACGCCCACTCCGCGAGGTTCGCCGGTCACGATGGACTCCACCTCGCGGTCGTACACCTTGATCGACGTGGTCTGCGAGTGCTCCACGTAGACCTCGATCTGGCCCGGGAGGCCCCGCCCCGCCGCGAGAGCGGCGCGGGCGACGTCGAGCAGCTCCGCGCTCATCGTCGACCCTCCTGCCTGCATGCGGGCCGCCTCACGAGACCTGCGTCCCGCCCACGGTCAGCTCGCGCAGCCGGACCGTCGGCTGCCCCGTTCCGACCGGGACCAGCTGGCCTTCCTTGCCACACATGCCCGCTTTGATCTCGAGGTCGTCGGCGATGGCGTCGATCGAGCGCAGCACCTCGGCGCCGTTCCCGATGAGGGTCGCTCCTTTCACCGCCGGTCCCACACGGCCGTTCTCTATGAGGTATCCCTCGGCCACCCCGAACACGAAGTCTCCCGTCGCCGGGTCGACCTGACCCCCCGATAGGCTCTTGGCGTAGAAGGCCTTGGGTGTGTCGGCGATCAGGTCTTGAGGTGTGACACCACCCGCCGCGAAATAGGTGTTGGTCATGCGCGGGTACGGGATGTGGCGGAAACTCTGGCGGCGACCGTTGCCGGTGGCCTCGAATCCCAGCTTGCGCCCTCTGAGAAGATCGACCAGGTACCCCGTCAGGACGCCCTCCTCGATCACGGCCGTGCGCTGGGTGGGTGTCCCTTCATCATCGATGAGGTTGCTGCCCCACAGCTCCGGGGTCGCTCCGTCATCGTAGGCGGTGACCAAGCGTTCCGCCACTCGCTGCCCCTGCTTGTCAGCCCAGATGCTCGTCTTCTTGAGGATGAAATCAGCTTCGAGCCCGTGCCCGCAGGCCTCGTGAAAGAGAACGCCCCCGAAACCGTTGGCCAGGATCACCGGCATGCGCCCGCTGGGCGAAGGCTGGGCCCCAAGCATGACGACGGCCTTGTCCGTGGCTTCCCGCGCCGTGGCCAACACGTCGTCCTCGGCCACGGCATCGAAGACGTCGCAGTAGGCCAACGTCTCCCGCCCCGTCTGAATCACCGACTCGCGCTGAGCGACCACGGTGACCGCGACCACGAGCCGCCTCCGCTCGTCTTCCGCGAATGTGCCGAGCGAGTTTGCGACCCACACGCGTTGCAGACCCTCGGAGTAGCCCGCGATGACCTGGCGCACCTCCGAAGACCGTTCGCGCGCGGCTCGATCGGCCGTGCGTATCAAGTCCGCCTTACGCGCAGTCTCCACCTCCATCGAGGTCCGAAGGGAGGGTCGACGTCCGGGCGATGAAGTAGGCAAGAAGGCGACTGGATCAGCGGGAGCCCCTGACAGCCCCCCACTCAACCGGTCGGCCAGCGCGAGAAGTGAGACCTCATCGAGCGAATCGGTGTAGCCGAACGAGGTGGTGGCCCCCTTGACTATGCGTATGGACGCGCCCCGATCGACGCCCGACGACGCCTCCTCGACCTTGCCGTCCTCGAGGCGAAGGGTGAGGGAGCTGCGGTCTTCGGCGAAGACCTCGGCGAAATCCCCACCGCGGCGGAGGGCGCGCGCCAGCACGACCCCCGCCAGATCGGGCGTCAGGCCCTTCGGGGCGTCATCCACGGCGTGCTATCCGCTCGGTCGGGGCGGAACACCCGGCAGGCGTCAGAGCACCACCGGGCTGGTGGCCAGGATGTCGTCGGCCACCTTGAGGAACGGGCCCGCGTCGGGGGCGTCGGCCGCCAAGGCGAGCATGGAGCCGTCGTCGAAGTACAGCTCGACCTGCGGCTTCTTCTGGCGCATGAAGAACCAGTAGTACACGCCGGCGGCGAGGGACCCAAGCACGGTCAGGAAGCCGAACAGTTTGAAGATCTTCTTCATCAGCCGACCTCCCCCTCCTCCGTGGCCGTCACGTCGGCCGGCGCACCGGGAGTGGGCGCCACCTCGACCTCGGGTTCGACCTCCTCTTGGGCGTCCCGGATGCAGGTCTTCATGTCGTAGAAGACCAGGCCTATCCGGCTGTCCTTCTTGCCTGTGGCGAGGACAGCCAGGCCGTCCTCGCGGGCTTCACGCACCAGGAACACGGAGCCGGTCCCGGACTCGACCACGAGTTGCGTCAACGGCGAAGACCCCATGTCGGCCGCCCGTGTTGCACCCAAGGCCGCCATCTCCCCCGCCTTCGCTATCATGCCGGCGTTCAGGCTCTCAGGGAAGTTCGAGGCGAGCACCTCGCTCGGGCTGAACAAGATAGCCCTATGGACATCGGTGGAGATATCGAGCATCTCCTTCAATGCTTTCTCGGCCTGCTCGTTCACGCAGCACTCCTTTCTCAGCTTCGGGCTGAGGTAGCGGCAAAAAGGCGACGCTGGTAGCGCTCCTAAGTGTATCACCGCCCTGCCCTGGTCCTAGTCATCCCCCGATTCGCCGCTGCTGAGTCCTGCGTCATCGATTCCTTTGTTCTCATCCTCCACCAGCCCTACCCTGCGGCTCAAGCGCCCGAGCTCCCGCTGCTCTTCGGGGGACAGGACCGCCATCTCGCTGACGACGCGCTCGAACATCACGGGCATGATCCGGGTGATCAGCTCTTCACCCGCGGGAGTCATCTGCACGATGACGATCCGCCGGTCGTTGGTCAGGCCCCGGACCCGCCGCACGAGGTCGCGCTTCTCCAAGTTGTCAATGACGATCGAGATGTTCCCGTGACTCCTCAGGATCTTCTTCGAAAGATCCTTCTGGCTGAGAGGCCCCAGCGAGTTGATCGCCTCGAGCACCCCGAACTGGCTGATCGTCAGGCCGTAGCTCGCGAGGATGCGGTTGACGCGGTGCGTGACCGAATCAGCCGCTCTCATGAGCTTTATGTAGGTCGCGACACTGAGGGCGCGGTCCTCTTCGCTCAACTTGGCTATCTCCGCCCGGTATCCGACACGTGGTCGGCCATCAACTCCAGGAGCACCCCGTTCGCGCCCTTGGGATGGACGAAGCCGAACTCGCCATGGTCGCACTGACGCGGTCCGCCGATGAGGGGATAGCCCGCCGACTGAAGCTCCGCCATCGCAGCCGGGGTGTCGTCGACGTTCAGCCCCAGGATCATGAGGCCCTCTCCATGCCTCTCGATCCAGCGCTCGACGTCGCTGCCCGGTCCCGTCGACTCCATGACCTCCAGCCCCACCTCGCCGACCATGTAGCGGAAGACGCGGACTTTCTCGAGCTCGTCGACGTAGACCTCGTCGGGCTCAGACTTGCCCAGTAAGAGCCCCCACGTGTTACCGGCCGAATCCAGGTCTTTCACCGCGATGCAGATGTGGTCGATCCTATTGACCTTCAAGCGACGATCCTCCCTTGCCTCGTCAGAAACCGACTTCGAGCCGGCGCCGAGTCGCGCAGCCTCCCGGCGCGCGTCGGCGACCGCACTCATTCAGCAACCGCAGCCATGGTATACCTGGAGCGCAAATGTGTCAAACAGTATGTTTTTGATGTTGAACGATATTACCGCCAAACAACGGCGGCGGGCGGCCCTGAGGCCGCCCGCCGCACACACGCCTCGAGATCAGAGACCTCGCGACAAAGAGCCGTGGGGGCTCTGTCTTACATCATGCCGCCCATGCCGCCCATGCCGCCCATGCCGCCGCCCGGCATACCGCCGCCCTCTTCAGGCTTGTCGGCCACGATGACCTCGGTGGTGAGCACGTTCTTGGCGATGGACGCCGCGTTCTGCAAGGCGGAACGGGTGACCATGGCGGGGTCGATGATGCCGGCCGCCACCATGTCCTCGTAGTCGCCGGTGGCGACGTTGAGGCCGATGCCCTTACCGCGCACCTTGACCTCGTTGACCACGACCGAGCCTTCCATGCCGGCATTGTTGGCCAGCTGGCGGAGCGGCTCCTCGAGGGCCCGGGCGATGATGTTGACACCGGTCTTCTCGTCGCCTTCGGCCTCCACGGCCAGCACGGCCGGGATAGCAAGCACGAGGGCCACGCCGCCGCCGGGGATGATGCCCTCTTCGAGGGCCGCGCGGGTCGCGGACAGGGCGTCTTCGACACGGTGCTTCTTCTCTTTGATCTCGGTCTCAGTGGCCGCGCCGACCTTGACCACGGCCACGCCGCCGGCCAGCTTGGCCAGGCGCTCCTGCAGCTTCTCGCGGTCGAAGTCGGAGTCGGTGTTCTCGATCTCGGCCTTGATCTGGTTGATCCGGCCCTTGATCTGATCCACGTTGCCGGCGCCGTCGACGATGGTGGTGTTGTCTTTCGTCACCACGATCTTGCGGGCGCGGCCGAGCTGGGTGGTCTGCGTGTTCTCGAGCTTGAGACCCATCTCTTCAGTGATGACCTCGCCGCCCGTGAGGATGGCGATGTCTTCGAGCATGCGCTTGCGGCGGTCGCCGAAGCCCGGAGCCTTGACGGCGATGCCGGTGAAGGTGCCGCGCAGCTTGTTCACGACCAGGGTCGCGAGGGCCTCGCCCTCGACGTCCTCGGCGATGATCAGCAGCGACTTGCCCGACTGGATGGTCTTCTCGAGGACCGGGAGCAGGTCCTGGACCGAGCCGATCTTCTGGTTCGCGATGAGGATGAACGGATCTTCCAGCGTCGCTTCCATGCGCTCAGGGTCGGTCACGAAGTAGGGCGAGAGGTAGCCCTTGTCGAACTGCATGCCCTCCGTGAACTCCAGGTCCATACCGAAGGTGTTGGACTCCTCGACGTTGACCACGCCGTCCTTGCCCACCTTCTCGATCGCGTCGGCGATGACGTCGCCGATCTCGGAATCATCCGCGGAGATGGTGGCCACCCGAGCGATGTCGGACTTGCCGTTGATCTCCTTGGACTGGTCCTTGATCGCCTCGACGGCCGCTTCGACGGCCTTCTCGATGCCCCGCTTGATGGCCATCGGGTTAGCGCCCGCGGCTACGTTCTTCAGGCCTTCGCGGACGATGGCCTGCGCCAGGAGCGTCGCGGTGGTGGTGCCGTCACCGGCGATGTCGTTGGTCTTCGTAGCCACTTCGCGCACCAACTGGGCGCCCTGGTTCTCGAAGACGTCGTCCAACTCGATCTCACGGGCGATGGTCACGCCGTCGTTGGTGATCGTGGGGCTGCCGAACTTCTTGTCGAGCACCACATACCGCCCCTTGGGGCCGAGGGTGATCTTGACCGCGTCGGCCAGCTGGTTCACGCCGCGCTCGAGGGCCCTGCGGGCTTCCTCGCCGTACTTGATCTCTTTAGCCATAAGTTGTGTCGCCTCCTTCGCGCCTGTGCGCGTCTACGTGCTCTAGGTGCTCTAGTTACTCGACCTTGGCCAGGATGTCCGAGGCCCGCAGGATGAGGACTTCTTCGCCCTCGACCTTGACTTCGGTGCCGCCGTACTTGGAGAAGATGACCGTGTCGCCTTCTGCGACGCCGACCGGGATCAGCTGACCGTCGTCATACCGTCCGGGGCCCACGGCGATGACCTTGGCCTTCTGCGGCTTCTCTTTGGCCGTGTCGGGCAACACGATGCCGCTTGCCGTCTTCTCTTCCTCTTCCAGGACCTTGACGATGACCCTGTCCTCGAGCGGAACGAGTTTCATACACTACCCTCCTGTCACATTCTTTTGCTTGTGCGCCCGGTGGACCGTCCGCCGGCACGCGTGGGACCTTCGTAAATCTGGCACTCCCCACAGAAGAGTGCCAGGCGCACCACGATGATACCGCACTGGCGGATTTTGTCAAACCCGGGGGGAGAGTGCCAATCGCGTCTCGCCGACTGCGGATCAGGCAGACTGACCTGGGATGTCGACGCCCAGCGGCAGGGAGGCTGCCGCTTCGAGGTCGAGATACTCCGGATAGGCCAGCACCGGGCCGGCCAGGGCCGCCGCCGCGATCATGGCGGCGTTGTCCGTGCAGAAGGAGAAGGGGGGGATGACGACACGCAACCCAGCCGACTGTCCGTCGTCCGCGAG
>JAJZQZ010000195.1 GCA_021802965.1 Actinomycetes bacterium | reverse complement strand
GTGACAGTACCCACGAACGCGGCCACGTTCATGGCGGACGACTCCAGGCCCTGCACCGAGCCGAGCCATCGCGCCGGGCTTGTCATCACGAGAAAGGCCTGCTTAGCGGGCAGCGCTAGGGCGTAGGCGAATCCCTCGACGGCGCAGAACACGAGGAGCACCGCAAGATCGTGGGTCGATCCGTAGACCATCCAGCACATGGCCACCACGCCGAACCCGATGTACATGATCCGGTAGCGATTGCCGCGATCTGCCAGCCGGCCGCCTAAGAACGACAGCAGCATCGGCACGCTGAACACGATGAACGTAAGGCCGACGAAGTCCATCGACGCGCCGAGTCGGCGCAGCCAGAGGCTCCAGATGACCTGCCAGGCTCCCATCGCGAAGTTGGCGGTCGCGGCCACGACCAGAAAGGCGCCCAGCGGCCGCGTGACCAGCGTGCGATACGGCGGGCGCCGCACTCCATCCGTGCGCATCGTGAACACGTGGTGGGGCTCCCGCAACGTCACGAACAAGGCCAGGGCGGCGAGGGCCGCCAGTATGCTGGTCACGACGAATATGTAGTAGAAGCCGCGATTGCCATGCCCTCCGCCAAGTGCGTACAGAGGCATGGCCAAGGCGGGACCCGCCACCAGTCCGCCGAACTGGGCCGAGGTGAGCCACCCATACGCCCGGCTACGCGAGCTTTCGCCGGTGATGTCGGCCACGAATGCTTGGCCGGCGGGCATGACCGCGCCCGCCCCCACTCCTTCGAGAAACCGGAAGACGATGAACCAGCCGGGCTCTGTGGTGGTGAGGAACAGTCCCGTGGCCAGTGCATAGAGGGACACTCCGGCGACCAGGACAGGTTTGCGGCCGATGCGATCGGCCAAGGCGCCCATCGGCGACGAGGCGGCGAACGTCCCCACGTAATAGGCTGCGGCGATCACCCCGATGAGGGCCACCGACGCATGCGCCTGCTCCTGCAGGAAGATGGGCAGGTAGGGCAGTATGGCGCCGAACCCCGACCACACGATGAAGCTCGCCACGCACACCACGACAAGTTGGCGGTAGTCGATGCCAGGTGGGCGACCGCCGACACAGGGACCTGGGGCGGTGGGCGGAGATGCGCTGCTGTCCTGTTCGATGGGCTTCATGGGCAGGTCAGCTTAGCGCCTGGCGAGGGCCCTGGGTAGTGGCGAGCTGGTAACCTGGGTGTCCATCGATCTACTGGAGGATGTTCTGTGGATATGTGGCCCGTTTGCGCCCCCTGCGTCGAGACGATGATCCTGGGAGTGGCCCGTCTCGTCATGGACGAGGAGCGGTCTGTCCAGGAGTTCATGGCAGATGTGCGGCGCCTGCCGGCACTGGTCGATCCGCGGTGGCCGGTGCGAGCGCCCGAGGTCGCCGAGGATGCGTGGCGGCTGCTGATCGCGCGGGCGGGGGATCCCGACCCGCTCCGCGACGTCAAGCGGCATCAGAACGAGCTGGCCGCACAGCTCAGCGGGCCGGTTCGACAGCGGGTCGCCACGGCGGACGACCCCTTTGCTTTGGCCGTCAAGTTCGCGGCTGCCGGCAACATCCTCGATGCCATGGTCGACGTGACCCGGGGCCCCGGCGACGACTTCATCGAGACGGTCGCTGCCCTGCCTGGCGACCCGGAACGAGTGCAGGAGTTCCGGCGACGGGTGACGGAGGCCCGGCGCATCGTCTACTTGACCGACAACTGCGGGGAGATCGTGTTCGATCGCCTATTGCTCGAGGTTATCCGAACGTTCTGCGACCCCCAGGTCACCGTGGTCGTGAGGTCGCTCCCGACCCTGAACGACGCCACCCTGGTCGAAGCGCGCGAGGTGGGCCTGCATGAGGTGGCCGACGTCGTGGAGAATGGCATCGACACGCCCCTGCCGGCCACCTCGCTGGCCCGCGTGTCGCCTCAGGTGCGTGCCCTGATCGACCAGGCCGACCTGGTCGTCTCGAAAGGCGGGGCCAACTACGAGTTCCTCGAGGACGAAGGCTCCCTCGAGGGGAAGACGACCTTCGTGCTCTTCGGCAAGTGCGACCCTCTGTGCGGTGCCCACCACGTAGCCCGTGGTGACCTCATCTTGCTGAACGCCTGACTCCACGCGCGACACGCGCCGCGGTCTGACGCCGATCGGCCGCGTAAGGGGATGAGAAAGGGCTCCCGGGGGGAGCCCTTTCGCGACCTGACATCCGGGATGGGACGGCTGCCAGGCGAGGGAAGGATGAGGTCGCCGGTGGCGTTCGGCTCCTCAGGAACAACGATCCATGGAGTCCAGTACGAAGAACTGTACCCACGGCGGGCGGGTCGACCAACAAAGATGAGAGCTCTCTCACCGCATGATGTGAGGATTCTCATCCGGGCAGGTCGCGACGGCTGGTCACCGTCGGAGGCGATACCCGACCCCGCGAACGGTCTCGATGTGCGAGGGAGCCCCGCTCTCGTCGAGTTTGCGACGCAGATACCTGATGTACACGTCGACCACGTTGCTGTCGGTGTAGAAGTTGATCTCCCAGACGGCGTCGAGCAGGCTTTGCCTGCTGAGTGCCTGACCTGCATGGCGCATGAGGTACTCGAGCACCTCGAATTCGCGAGGGGAGAGCCGGACGGTGCGACCCGCCCGCGTCACCTCTCGGGACCGCGGGTCCAGGGTCAGGTCCGCCGCCGTAAGGGCCTCAGACTCGGCCGGACTGCGGCTGCGGGCGAGCACACGCACCCGAGCCGCGAGCTCGCGGAAGGCGAAGGGCTTGGTGAGGTAGTCGTTGGCCCCTATGTCCAGGAGCTCGACCTTGTCTTCGACCTCGTCGACCGCGCTCAGTATCAGCACCGGGGCGACGATGTCTTGGGCGCGCAGCGCCCGCAGGACCTCGCGGCCGTTGCCATCGGGAAGCAGCAGGTCGAGGATGATCAGATCGTGCGAGGTCGCTTGGGCGAGCTCGAGCGCGTCGGCTCCCGTGGCGGCGCGCTCGAGCTCGTAGCCCTCGGCGCTGAGCCCCTTGACCACGAAGGAGGCTATCCGGTCTTCGTCTTCGACGAGCAGTATCTTCATACGAGGGGAGATACCCTTTTCGGCCTGTGAGCGACGCCTGCGGTCCATACATCGGTCCGCGTGTCGTCGTTTCTACCCGCGCTTGACGGAAGCGATCACCGCTTCCATGTGGGTCACGTACGACTCCAGGGCCTGCCGTCCGGCTTTCGTCAGCTGGTACTCCGTCTTCGGTTGCCGGCCCTCGAAGGACTTGGTGCAGCGGATGTACCCGCCGTCCTCGAGGCGCCGTGCGTGCACGCTGAGGTTGCCGTCGGTGGTGTCGAGCAGCTTGCGGAGCTCGATGAACGAGAGCTTGTCGTTGACCGCGAGGGCGCTCACGATGCCGAGGCGCACCCGTTCGTGGATGAGGCGGTCGAGGGCCCGTGTCTCGCCCGCAGCCGATCCGCGCGGCACCCGATGAAGGTCGTCGACCGCTGCGGGCGCCTCGGGCTCCGGACCTGCCTGGGGCTGTGCCGCCCGATCCACCCGCGACGCTCTAGCCACCGTGCCCCCTTGCGATCACCAGGCCGAAGAGGACGTGCAGCCCGCCGAAGCCGACGGCAAGCAAGGCGTCGCCATATGCCGGGGGGGCGAACAGTGCAAGCACCCCGAGGCCGATAAAGCAGGCGCCCATCAGCGGAACGGGGCGGACGGAGTAGACTCCGCCGGCCACCACAGCCGTCCCATAGAGCAGCAGCCACAACCCGGGCAGAAGGAACGGCATGCCGCCCCGGACCATGGCGGCGGAAAGCGGCAGAGTGACGAGGAGGGCGGGGGAGAGGGCCAGGGCGAACTTCCGTCCCGCACCGGTAGACAGGGGAACGCCAGCTCTCCTGGCCTTGCGGACCATGGCCAAGGCGCCGACGGTGGCTCCGGCCACCGCCGTAAGGGCCCACACGAGAAGCCACGCCGCCACCGTCGACTGCAAGGACCCGAGCACCGCGCCGATGACTCCCACGGTGCCCATGCCCACTCCGCCCCACCCCGGGACGGCCGTGAACGATCCGGCGGAGGCCATGGCGGTGCGAATGAAACGCAGGTTGTCGAAAGCCTGGTCGTGCAAGGCGACCACCTCGGCAACTTCGGCCGACGGCTGTACGGGCTGGGAGGGACGGATGGGTGTCAAACTGCACATAGCCTCAAGCTAGCGGTCGAGCCCATGTGTGTCAAGTACTTTGCAGCTCAAAGAGCGGCCGCGACCTCGTCGACGAACCTCTGCAGGGCCGCCTTACCTCCCCCCACTATGGGAATGCCGTGCGCGAAGAGGATGTTGTCGAAGTCCCGCTCCAGGAGTCTTCTGAACCCGGCCACCAGGCCGCTCTTCACCGCCGCCGGGTCGTCGCCCATGAGGAAGTCGGGCAGGAAGCTGAGCGGGCCCTGTTCCCCGCCGCGGACCAGGGCGTCGGCGAATGCCACGGCATGAGCCCACGGTATGTAGAGCGCCGTCTCCTCTGCGTTCAGCGCCCCGATCTCGACCGCTTCGATATCCAACGGCAGCCGCTCGCCGAACTCGAACCCCTGCACGTTCTGTTCGGGCGAGAACTCCTGCAAAGCCTCCTGCTGGCAAAGCACGCCGCAGGCCCAGGCATCGGAAAGCCGGTCGCTGTGCCTGTAGTGATGCCGGTTGGTGAGGATCACGGCTGAGGGGACGGGCATGTCGTCGAACCACTTCAGCCCCTCGTCCGGTTCCCGGGGGTCGATGACCACGGCGTCGCCTCCGTGGGTCAGGTAGTAGGAGCTGACGCCCTGGCCTATCCCTTCGTGCTGGCTGACCCAGTGGTAGACCCCGGGGATTATCTCGTTCATCGATGTCTCCTCTCCGTGCATGCCTGACGGTTTACTCTGCCCGCGAGGCCCTCAAGCCAAGCGTGTGATGATAGCCTGCGATGAGACGGCTTCCACCGGAGGCAGGGATGCCGCGCGGCTCTCTGCCCGGATTCCCTGGCGGTCGGCCCTCAGGTATCATTCCGGGGACCCGTTAATCGCGCCCCGTGAGGCCGAACGGAAATGGAGACCACATGCCTTGTCCGCGCCACGCCTCGGTGAGCCGCTAGATGCCCCGGCGCACAGACATCCGCACCATCATGCTGCTCGGTTCCGGCCCGATAGTCATCGGGCAGGCGTGCGAGTTCGACTACTCGGGCACCCAGGCGTGCAAGGTGCTGCTGGAGGAGGGTTACCGGGTCGTCCTGGTCAACTCCAACCCGGCCACCATCATGACCGACCCCGCCTTCTCGCACCGCACGTACATCGAGCCGCTGGTCCCCGAGGTGGTCGCCCGCATCATCGAGCGCGAGCGCCCCGATGCGCTGCTTCCCACTCTCGGCGGTCAGACCGCCCTCAATCTAGCGGTGGCCCTGCACGAGATGGGGGTGCTCGAGCGCTTCGGGGTGGAGCTCCTCGGTGCCGACTACGCCGCCATCCACCGGGCCGAGGCCCGGGACGAGTTTCGGGCCACGATGGCCTCCATCGGCCTTCGGGTGCCCGAGTCGGCCGTGGTGACGAGCGTGCGGGAAGCGCGAGCCGCTCTCTCAGGCGGCCTGCGCCTTCCGCTCATCGTGCGCCCCAGCTTCACCTTGGGCGGCCACGGGGGTGGCGTGGCTGAGAGCGAAGAGGGTTTCGATCGGGCGGTGCAGGCGGGCCTCGACGCCTCACCCACCACTCAGGTGCTGCTGGAGGAGTCGGTCATCGGGTGGAAGGAGTTCGAGCTCGAGGTGATGCGCGACAAGAAGGACAACGTCGTCATCGTCTGCTCGATCGAGAACATCGACCCCATGGGCATCCACACCGGTGACTCCATCACGGTGGCGCCTCAGCAGACCCTCACCGACATCCAGTACCAGCGACTACGCGACGCCTCCCTGGACATCATACGGGCGATCGGCGTCGAGACCGGTGGCTCGAACATACAGTTCGCCTATTCCCCCGAGACCGATCAGCTGATGGTCATCGAGATGAACCCCCGGGTGAGCCGGAGCTCGGCTCTCGCTTCGAAAGCCACGGGGTTCCCCATCGCAAAGATCGCAGCCAAGCTCGCGGTCGGCTACACCCTCGACGAGATCGCCAACGACATAACCAAGAAGACCCCGGCCTGCTTCGAGCCCACCATCGACTACGTGGTGGTGAAGACCCCGCGCTGGGCCTTCGAGAAGTTCCCCCTGGCGGATGCCCGCCTGACCACCCACATGAAGAGCGTGGGGGAGAACATGGCCATCGGCCGCACCTTCAAGGAAGCGTTCCAGAAGTCCATGCGCTCCCGGGAGCTCGACGTGCATCCCGACATCCCCGCCGACAACGAGGCCCTGCTGGCCATGATCGCCATCCCCTCGGCCGAGCGCTACGACCTGATCCTGGAAGCCTTTCGCCGCGGGGTGAGCCTGGAGGCCGTATTCCGTGCCACCATGATCGACGAGTGGTTCCTCCAGGAGTTCCGGGAGATCGTCGAAGCGGAGAATCGACTCCGGTCTTTCGCGGCCCCCGCGGGGGCCGCCGCTCTGGCCGCCCTGCCCCGCGAGGAATTGCGCCAGGCCAAGCGTCTGGGTTTCAGCGACGGGCGCATCGCCCGGCTGCTAGGGTGCACCGAGCTCCAGGTCCGCGCGCGGCGCCTTGCGGACGGCATCGTGCCCACCTACAAGGCGGTGGATACCTGCGCCGCCGAGTTCGAGGCCTACACCCCCTACTTTTACTCTACCTACGAGGAAGAGAACGAGGCCCGGCCCGATCCGGAGCGAGAGAGCGTGATCATCCTGGGGTCGGGCCCCAACCGCATCGGTCAGTGCATCGAGTTCGA
>JAJZQZ010000194.1 GCA_021802965.1 Actinomycetes bacterium | reverse complement strand
TGGACTCACGATCGTCAGGGTCACCGGCGTCCTCGCCCAGCACCACACAAAGCCTCAGGCTACGGTCGACCTGCATCCCAGCTATTCCCACGAAGCCGGCATGGTGCCGACGACCACCTGGACATCCTGCTGCTTGCCGTCGCGCACGATCTGCATGGTCACGCGCGCCCCCGGGCTGGTTGCCGTCACCAGAGCCGTCAATTCGGACGAGGTCCTCACAGCCTTGCCGTCGTAGACCACGACGACGTCTCCCACCTCGAGACCAGCGGCCTTGGCAGGCGTGCCGTCGTAGACCTCCATGATCACCGCACCGGCGTCGGCGCCGGCAGGCTTCTCGGGCATGTCGGAGACGCTCCCGATGCTGACGCCCAAGTAGCCACGGATGACTTTGCCCTTCTGCAACAGCTGCGGCAGGATCTCCTTGGCGCTGTTGATGGGCACGGCGAACCCCAGGTTGGTGTCGGGGATGACCTGAGAGTTGATGCCCACGACTTCCCCGGCCAGGTCGAACAGCGGGCCTCCGCTGTTGCCCGGATAGATGGCGGCGTCGGTCTGAATGAAGTCCCCGAAGGTGGACGACGGCAACGAGCGGCCCTTGCCGCTCACGACCCCGACGGTGACCGAGTACTCGAAGCCGTAGGGATTTCCCAGCGCCATCACCCATTCACCGGGACGGACGGCGTCGGAGTCTCCCAGCGGCGCCACCGGAAGGGGGGACTTGGGCTCGATCTTGATGAGCGCGAGGTCGTCTCGCGCATCGCTGCCGATCACCTTCGCGGGGAACGAGCCGCCTCCCGACAGGTCCACGGTCACCTTCTCGGCTTGGTCTATCACGTGACGGTTGGTCAGGATGTACCCGTCGGCGGTGATGATGACCCCCGAGCCTTCGGAGGTGAGTTGGTAGTCGGGGGGCAGGGATGGATGGCCCTGAGGGAGCTGACCGTTGTCGGGGAGGGTAGTGGTGGTGCCGCCAGGCGAGCCCGGTGTCGTGTCGGGAGTGGTGTCGGGAGTCGTACCGGGGCTTTGGGGTAGGCCATCGGTCGAGCTGGTGGAACCGGCCTTGCCGACCACTACGATGTGCACGACCGTGGGCCGCATCCTCTCGGCGATGGGCGCGAAACTGGGGATGGCCTTCTGTTCCGGGCTCAAGCCGCTCCCGTTCGTCCACAATGCCTCCGCCTTGGATACCGACGGACGGTCTATGCCGCTGGCGACGAAGAAGCCGAGGGCGGCGAAAAAGAGGGCGCCTGCGATAGCGATGACGACGAGGTTGCCGCGTCCTCCAAAGACAGAACTCATGGGATGCTCCTTGTTCGCGCCCCTTGATACAGGGAGGTCGCTAGTACGGGGATTATACCCCCATACCCCATATCCGAGGGGGGTCATTCTCACCAGGCTGCAGGTTCGAAGCCCGCCTCCCGAAGCACCGCCCGCATGTTCTCCCAGTGGGTGCCGGGCCAGACGATCCGGCCGCAACCCCCGCACCGCCGAAAGGCCGGTTGGGTCTCGGCCACGTACGGTGGAACGTGGGCTTTCGCCTCCTCCTCGGACAAGGGGCGGAGCACTCCACCGCACACCATGCACCGTGGGGGACGTCCGGCTGTGAGCCCCAGATGGGTCCGCACCTGACGGAGTTGATCGACGAGCTGGTCGTGGATGATGAGGAGCGCCGGCACGGCGCCCCGGCTTATCGCTCGGCGCTGGAGCAGCAGGGTGTCCCTCGTGAGGACCGTCCGACGCTCCTTTTCCGCACACCGCACCAGGTCCGCGTCCGGCCATCCTCGGGCGTAGGTGGCGTCGTAGCCCAGGGCGCGCAGCCAGCGGGCCAGGCGCCCGAGCATGTCGTCGACAAGAAAGCGGGGAATGCCTTCCTGCGCTCGTTCAGCCTCCCCGGCTTCGACAAGGGCCCGGTGCACACGCTCCAGGTCGGCGCGGTACTTGAACACCACCCGGCCCGTCACCTCCCCCACGGGGATGCGCTCCCGGTAGCGGGCCTCCAATGCCGGGTCGCCGGAGATGTCGACCACGCGCAGTTCGAAGTCCAGCTCTCGTCGCAGCGCTGCCAGGCTCTCCACCGCCTCGCGGCAGAGACAGCAGTCGGGGGCGGAGTACAAGACGAGCTCCATACCAGGAGGATACTCCACCCGTCGACGCTGTCGCCATCCAGCCGGAAGCGATGCTCGCCGAAGCTCTCGCGCACTCCCGGGAGCGGTCCACTACCAAGCGAAGCCCGCGTCGTCGGCCTGCTGCCGGAAACGCCGCTCCAGTGCGCGCAGGTTGCTCACGTACCGCTCGAAGCCGGGCACGTCGCGGCCGTAGTAGACGGCGGCGAACGAGTCCCAATCGTAGGCGGGGCCGTCGAGCACCACGCGATAGAACCCGTTCTGGCCGACTTTGAGGTAGCGTCCCAATGCCATCATCCCGGCCTCCGGGGACGGGAAGGCGTACCAGTCCTTGCCCTGGACCCAGACCTTGCCGGAAGAAAGCTCGCCCCAACGGGTGTCGGCCCCGTGGAAGCGCATGCAGCCGAAGTTGTTCGCCTGGACAAGGGCGCCCCCCAGACGGGGGTCGCCCAGAGAGGTCTCCGCCCCGACGATGACCAGCTGGGCGAGCACGTCTATGCCGTACCAGCGCCAGTTGTCGACGAGCATGTCGCCGGTGATCACGCTGTTATGGGGTCGGAGGATGTCACGGTCGATGAACTCGGCGGTGTTCGCGGCGAAGGCCGGCGAGGCCAGGGCCGCCCAGACCGCCGATGCCGCTGCGACGACGACCAGAATGCGCGGGATGAATGACCGGAGTGTGTGCCTGCTCATGGATAGTCTCCTCCTGTGGAGAACGGATGAGGTGAGGGCGCACGCCAAGGCCGAGTCAGAGAAGAGGGGTTTTCTCGCGCCGGCGGCGCCGGTGGCGACAGGGGCCACGTGTGTGTGGAAGTGGGCATGGTAGCAGACCCTGCGAGGGAGCGTCCACCCGACCCACCGCTCGGCCCACCCGGCCACGCCGCGGAGCCATCGCCCCACCGGCGGGCGGGCGGCACTATCCCCACACGAGAGCATCTGGTTTACTGGTCGCCATGCACGCGTCGGGGCCCCACGTTCCGCCTACTGAGTCCGAGTACCTGGAGCGGACGATGGTCATCGTCAATCCGGCCTCGGACAACGGCGCGACCGCTCGGTCCTGGGTGCGAGCGCGCAAGACGCTCGCAGCTTCGGGTATCGCGTTCACGGAACGGATGACCGAGGGGCCCGGCCATGCCGAAGCCCTGGCTGCGGCAGCCGGCGAAGAGGGTTACGCGGTGGTCCTCTACGTGGGCGGAGACGGGACGGCGAACGAGGTCGCGAACGGGCTGATGCGCCTCCCCACCCTCGCGCGTCCCCTGTTGGCGGCACTGCCGCAGGGCACGGGGGGCGACCTTGCCAAGAGCCTGGGTTTAGAGGCGGGGGCGGACGAGGCGGTGGCCCGCCTCCTGGGTGGCCGTGTACGCACCATCGACGTGGCGGCCTCGCGATATGTTGGCCTCGACGGCCGCCACACGAGCCGCTTCTTCCTCAACATCGCCGACGCGGGCATCGGGGGGTACGTCGCCGAACGGGTCAACCGCAGCAGCAAGGCCCTGGGGGGCTTCGCCTCGTTCCTGGGAGCGACACTTGCCGTCTTCGCGACGATGCAGAAGCCGGTCCTCGACGTGCTCGTCGACGGGGCGGTGTGGTTCCAGGGACCGGCGACGTCGCTCGCGGTATGCAACGGGCCTCGCTTCGGGGGCGGCATGCTCATGGCGCCCGACGCAGTGCCCGATGACGGCGTCCTCGATGTGGTGGTGATCGGCGACATCTCCAAGGCCGACCTGGCGCTGAATCTTCCCCGCCTGTATCGCGGCACCCACCTGCGGCACCCGAAGGTGCACACGACGCAGGCCCGCGAGGTGCGGGTGGAGTCCGTGCCCGACGCTCCGCTCGAGATCGACGGGGAGCACCCGGGCACCACACCGTTCCACGTGTGGGTCGAGCCCGCGGCGCTGCGGCTCCTCGTGTAGCCACTGCCGCGGCGTCGAGTGGTCGCCTGGCGGTTGCGGCGCCCTTCCGTTATGCTCGAGACTGCACCGGACAGTGAGGGAGGAGACCTATAAATGGACGTTCGTGAAGCTGTCATCAAACGTCGCAGCATCCGCAAGTTCGAGCTTGGTCGCGAGGTCAGCGACGCCGACATCGCGACGATTGTCGAGGCCGGGCGCCAAGCCCCATCATGGAAGAACGACCAGCCCTGGCGCTTCGTGGTGGTGCGCGACAAGGACCTCCTGAATCGCCTAGGTGACTGCCTGCCCGAGGTGAATTGGGCCCACAACACGATACGCATGGCCTCGGCCTGCCTTGTGCTCGTGGGCGTGCCCGACGAAGGCGCCGTGCACCAGGACAAGCCGTTCTGGCTGGTCGACTGCGGGATCGCGGGCGAGAACATGTACCTGCAGGCGACAGCCCTCGGGATCGCCACCGTCTGGATATCGATGCTCGATGGACCGGCGGTCTGTGCGCTCCTCGACCTGCCCGAGGCTATGGAGTGTGTCGGTCTCTTCCCTCTGGGCTACGCCCCCGAAGGATACGAGCCTTCGCCGCGCGGCCGCAAAGAGCCCTCTGAAGTGATCTGGTTCGAGCGATACGGCCAACCCTTTCTACCGCAGGCCGGATGACGGGCCGACACGCCTGCCGCACTGGGCACGTGTCTACGTGCTCTGCTCGCCGTTCATGAACCGCCGGAGCCGCGCGTATGTGGTACCTTGCATCGGTGTTATCACCGCCCCCTCTCCGGGCCGACCACAAGCCGGTGATCAGTGCCGTCTCTGAAAGAATCCGGAGCCCACATCAGACTCCGTGACGCCCGCGCCGAGGATCTCGCTGCCGTGCAGGCGCTCGCCCAGCACGCCTGGCCCCCGGCGGACCATCTTCCCGACCCCGTCGATGCCTGGAGCGCCCGCGACGACGGCGTGCTGCGCATCGCTATCGCCAGCGACGGACAGGTGATCGGAGCCCAGCTTTACCAGCGTATCGACAGTACGCAGGGTTGGCTCAGCGGGCTGCGGATCCACCCTGAACACAAGCGCCGGCCGGTGGCAGCCCTCTTGTTCGACGACATCATCCAGACCGCCAGAGCCGAGCGCCTCCTGATCCTGCGGCATGCGAGCGACGTCACCGACGACGCCGTCCACCGCGTGAGCCAAGAGCACCACATGCGCCCCCGCGGCACGTGGTTGAGCTTCGAGCGCACGATGGACGCGGCGGCCTGCGAGATAGGGCGCTCGAAGACGCCCCTGGGCCCCGCGGCGACCGTGCTGGGGCACGGCGAGCGACTGAGGGCCCTCTCCCTACTGCACGCCAGTGGGAAGACGCTTTATGCTCAGGACTGGACGTGGCGAAGCCTCGACGCGGCGGCCATCTCCACCCTCGCCCAAGACAGTCACGCGTTCCTGGCCCGCTCGGGCATGGGGGGCTGGAGCCTGGGGCTTCTGGCGCAGCATCCGGACGCCGAGTTGGAAGCCACGCTCTACGGCACCGACTCGGCCTGCGCGCAGTCGATCCTGGACCATCTGCGCCGTACCGCCTGCGGTGTCGAAGCGGGGGTGCGCATGACCATCCACGTGCCCCAAGATTCGGCTGCCGCCGCCATCCTCGGCAGCCTCGCTCGCCGTGGGGAGTGGCGGCCCCTGAACGAGCACGCCATGCGCGTATGGGAGCTGGAGCTCACCGCCCGCACCGAGTCCGCGGACTGACCGCCTCCTAGCGCCGGCCGGCCCCCAGCGCGGCCCGCACACACTCGTCGAACCGCAGGTGAAGGGATTCCCGCTCGAGACATCCGGGAGCCTTCTCGCGGTACCGGCTGCGCAGGTCCTGCTCGATCTCGCCTTCCAATCGGGCAAGCTCCTCGTCGAGCTCCCGATGCGTCCGGGACCCGCCTGGCTCGCGGGACCACGCCTCCAGGAAGCCGGCGCAGGTCTCGTAGGCCTCGGTCGGTGTGGCGACCGAGGCGGAGCAGACCTCGAGGTAGTAGTGCATGAAGGCTTTCTTGAAGCGCAGGCGTAGCTCGGGAAGGGGCCGCATGCGGCGCCCCTCGTCGGCCGCCGTCACTTGGCGTACGCCACGTCGCGCCAGGAGGGATGCGGAGGGGGGCCTATCTCTCGCGAACGGTGGCCCTTGGGGTAGTAGACGAAGGCACCACGGGTCTCGTCGAAAACCACCTCCAGCTGTTCCTCGAGCAGACGCTGATCGAGCCACGCGCCCCGGAAGACGAGCTCCCGCAGCCAATAGATGAGGCACTCCCCGTTGTGCCGGAGCACCTCTTCACCCCGGTCGACCAGGTACTCGCCCAGAGGACTGACCGGGCAGTCGAGGGAGCCGGAGGCCACCAGATGGACGAGATCCCCCCGTTCGTCGTCGTCCAGGGCGCCGGCAGGCACCAGGTCGAGCTCGATGGAGGCCAACTCGACCCGCTGCCTGAAGTCGAGGCTGTTGAACCCGTAACGGAAGCTCCGGAACTCGAGGATGTAGTCCTCCCCGGAGCTGTAGTTGGGATGGGCGTTCCGACCGTCCGGAGTCATCTCATCCCCCTCGAAGAGGGCTGCTCCACCGACATCACCATTGTACCTCAAAGGCCGACCTACGCGAGACCGAGATCGCGAGCGCAGGGCATGCAGTACACAACGTCCCCCTTCGCGATCGTCCGCGAGAGCATGGCCCCCTCGTGGCAGCGGCCACAGCGCACCGTCGGCAGGATCTGAGCCTTGTCGGGCAGCTTCAGCCGGACGGGATTCAGATGGAAGAGCTCCTCCGTCTCGCCCGTC
>JAJZQZ010000193.1 GCA_021802965.1 Actinomycetes bacterium | reverse complement strand
CTTCGATCGAGACGGGATCGCCCTGTCCGTGGAGAAGCTCGCCGACGGTACCCAGGTATGGGCCGACCAGGACAAGCTCGCCCAGATCCTCGTCAACCTCTTGTCGAACGCTCGGGCTCACACGCCCAGCGGAGGAGCGGTCTCGGTCCGCCTCGTGCCCGACGCTGAGGGGGTGCTTTTCCAGGTCACCGATAATGGGAGCGGGATACCCGGGAAGGATCTGCCCCGCATCTTCGAGCGGTTCTACCGAGTCGACAAGTCGCGCACACGGGCAACGGGCACGGGCATCGGGCTGTCCGTCGTCAAGGCATTGGTGGAGCTGATGGGCGGACGAGTGTGGGCCGAGAGCGAGCCGGGTGCCGGGACGACCGTCTCGTTCACCTTGGAGAAGGCCTGAGCCCACGGCCTCCTGCCGCCGGACCCGGGGCGCTCAGATGTACTTGAGCGCGTTCACCGGGTCCATGTTCGCCGCGTGCCGCGCCGGGTAGAGCGCCGCCACCATCCCGATGGCGAACGACAGGGCGACACCCGCCACCGCGACGATCGGGCTGAAGGAGAAATGCAGGGTCAGCGCCGGCACCGCCCGGGGGGCGACAACACCGGCCAGCGCTCCCAATCCCACGCCGGCGAGCGCAGCCGCCGAGCTCAACATCGCGGCCTCGAGCAGCACGAGCTGTGCGATGTGGCGCTGCTTGTAGCCCACGGCCCGAAACACGCCGATCTCCTTCTGGCGCTCTTTGACCACGGTGAGCATGGTCACGGCCACCGTGACGGCCGCCACTGCCACGATCAGCACGGTGATGACCAAGCCGAAGCCGGCCAAGGCGTCGTTGGCCTGGTTCGTGAACTCGATGCTCTTGCGGATGGACGTCACCGAGGCGTCCGGCAGCGACTTCTCGATCTCCGCGACCAGCTGGTCGACCATCTTGCCGTCGTCGGCGGTGACTTCGATCAAGGTGATGTCACCGGGTCGCTCCGCCACGTCGGCGAGGGTCGCGCGGTCGAAGATGACGGCGTTGTCCTCTTCCCCTCCCGTCTCCCAGAGGGTCCCGGCCACGCGGAAGGACCGTCCTCCCACCGAGATCGTGTCGCCGGGCCGGGTCTTGAGGGACTCGCGCACATTCAGGCCAAGCAGCACGTCGTCCGGACGCGTGGGTGGGGCGCCCTCTACCTTCCACCAAGGTTTGACCACGAGGCTCTGCGCGACGTCGGTCCCGAGACCGAGGAACGGGCTCCCTTCGATATCGACGGGCTGGAGCAGCACCGGCAGGGCAGCGCTGATGCGTGAGGCGGATGGGAGCTTCTTCAGCGCCTGCAGGTCCTGCTCGGACAGCACGGCCACCTGCCCGCTGTCTGTCCCCTCGATGCTCATACCCCCGTAGCTCAGGTTGAGCTCGGAGCTGGCCGGCATCACCAGAAGGTTGGAACCATACTTGCTGAGCCGGTCGTTCATGGTCGCGCGCAGCGACAGGATCAGCGAGAGCACGAGCACGAAGGCCGCCACCGCGACGCTGAGCCCTATCGCTATGAGCAGAGCCTTGCCCTTGCGACGCTGGAGGTTCCGATAGGCCATGTGCCGCAGGTCCACGTGCTCAGACCCTCCGCATCGCCAGGGTGGGACTCAGCCGCGCCGCCTTTGCCGCCGGGTAGGCGGTGGCCACGCACACGATCACGAGGGAGACGGCAAGAGCCAGGCCTAGACCCCACGGGCTGGGGGGAAGAGACCGGCGCACCTGGGCGAGGGCCTTGGCCAGCGGCCCCGAGGCGACGGTGGCCAACCCGATGCCCAGACCGGAAGCCAGGAGCGCCAAGGTGAGGTTCTCGAGCAGGATGATCTTGAAGATATGCTTGCGCCTATACCCCACCGACCGGAAGATGCCGATCTCTCCCCGCCTTTCTCTTACTCCAGCCAGAGTGGTCGTCAGCACGATGAGACATCCCACCAGGATCATCAGGCCGGAGAGGACCAGGCCGAAGAGCTGGAACTGCCCGATGAGGATCTTCCGGGACTCGGTGGCCTTCAGAACCGCCGACACACGCGCGTAGGGCATCTCCGTCGAGATCTGCGCGTTGATCTGCTCGATGGGGCAACTGCTGCACCAGGCCGACACCTCGATGAAGCTGAGCTCGTCGCCGCGGCTCCACAGCCGTTGCACCGTCGCCAGGTCGACGAACACGAGATCGTCCTCCTGCGTCCCGGTGGGCTCGAAGCTGCTCACGACCCGGAAGCGCTCCCCTTTGAGCTGAAGCTCGCTGCCGAGCGCCAAGCCCAAGCGTTTCATGGCCCGGCTGCCCGCGAGTACGTCGTGATCACCGGCGGGCGGTGTCCCGGTGCGCTTCCACCAGCGCTTGATGGCCAGCTCCTGATCCCACTGCACTCCGACCACCAGCGTGCGCACGCCCGCGATGGTCACAGGCTCGACGAGCTTAGGCGCCACCTTGTTGACGTTCTGCTTGTTCTTGATGGAGCGGATCTTGGTGATATCTGCCATGTGCAGCGGAGCGGCCTCCTGGCTGACAGCGCCCACCTGGACCCCCCCATAAGTCAGAGGGAGCCGTTCCGTGCGCGGGACGACCACGATGTTGGCGCCGTACTCGTCGACCTTGTCGGCCAAGTCGCGCTCGGCGGTGCGCGTGACCAAGTACAGCGTCACCACCACACCCACCGTCATGGTGATGACGATGAGCAGCAGCGTGCTCCGCGCGATGTGCCGGCGCAGGTTGCGCAGGGCGATGGTGGTGAGCCTCATCGTGGGTCGCCTGCGTCAGGCGCTTATCGGGGAACGCTGCGCGCGGTGTGACTCATTTGGCCAAGGTCGTCGTCGTCGACATGGCCGGGCCGGCGATCCCGTCATCGTAGCCTCGGGGGACCCAGGACTCGAGGTCGGCAGCCGGCACGAAGACCTTGTCGCCCCGCACCTCGGCCTTGACCTCCTCGGGGGGGTAGGAGAAGCAGCCGCCGCCCACGCCCAGCAGGGTGTTCAGGTCCCAACGGGTGAAGCACGTGTCGCAGACCAGCTGATTGCCTTCGAAGTGGAAGGTGACCGAGCGGCAGGGCTCGCAGAAGGAAGTAGCCACGACCAGGCGCCCGCTCGGAGCGATGTAGGCCAGCAGAGGCAGGATGTTGCCTCCTGCCGCCTGCTGGTATCCCTGGGGCATCGGATTGGCGCGCCGGTAGGTGACCCCCATGATGAAGTCCTTCTTGAGAGTGGCCAGGGGGAAGGCGATGCCTTCGGCGGTCTGGACCCCGACGGTGTTCTCCTCGTCGTACCGCCGCATGTCGACCACTTCCGCCGGGTACTTAGGGTCCTGCATGACGACCACTCCACCCACTTCCTTGGCCTTCTGGAAGCGTTGGTAGCCGGCCATCCCTCCGAACAGCACCACGAAGGCGACGACGCCCGCGACGATGACCTTCGTCCACGGGAACTTGCCGGCCTCCTCGAACCGGCGACGCTTCAGCTCGAGGTCGTCCTGCGCGACCTCCTGCTTCACGCCAGCGTGTTTCTCCACGAGCTCCTGATTCATACCGCCGCCCCACTCGGTACGACCGGCACGAGAGAGGAGCCGCACTCACGGCAGAAAGCCGACTTGCGCGGATTCTGCTCCCCACATTCGGCGCAGTAGCCGGGAGGCATGGCCGGCTCCAGATCTTCTTCCTCGGCGTCCAGGTCGTCCTCGCAGGCGCCGTCGTGCGTCTCCGCATCCAGCCTGAAGCTTTCGGGTAGCGGCTCGCCGGATTCGTACGCCTCGATGGCCTCGAGCACCTCCAGACCTTCGGTCCGATACTTCGCCTCGAGCTCCCTGTAGTCGTCCTCCGAGAGCTTGCCGGTGCGGTAGTCGAACTCCAGCTCCTTGAGAGCCGCGTACGCGGACTCCTTGCGGTGGTAGAGGTCGGCGGCCTCCTCGGCGCTCTCGTCATCGTCGAGGTCGCGTTCTCCCCTCACGAGCGGGTACCCGACGATGAACACCGCCACCATGGCCAACAGGACTCTGAGCAACATGTCCACAGCGCACTCTCCGGTATCTTGTCGGCTCAGTCGAACCGGCTGAGCTCGTCGTTGAAACGGCGCACCAGGTCGTCCGGCGGCCCGGCGGTCAGGACGGAAGCCGTGTCGTGGGCGCGGCGCTCCCGGTCCTTGCCTTCCTGCACCCAAAGCCGCACGAGGTAGTAGATGCCGAGCCCGCCGGCGATGAGCAGGGCGAAAGGCATCACCCAGGCGGTGATGTTGAAACCCTCCTTCGTGGGAGCGGCCAGGATCTTCTGACCATACTGAGAGACGTAGTACTGCAGCAGCTCATCGGGGGTCTTGCCGCTGGCGAGCTGCTTGCTGATCAGGTCCTTGGCCGGCACACCCCAGCCACAGTCCTGGTGGGGGCAGTCCTCCAGCACCGCGCCGCAGCCGCACTGACAGATGATCTTGCTGGAGACGTCCGAGGTCGTGTACGCGTATGCCGGCATGGAGGCGGGAAGTCCCGCGACCGCCAAGAACAACGCGAGCGCGACCACGCCACCCAGATGGAGAGGGATACGGCGCGCGGACCGGCGACCTTCTCGACGGGGCGAGATCTCATGCCTCATGGAGTCGCGCCTCCCTCTCGTACCGTGCGGCCAGACGCCGCTGTTCCCGCTTGTCGGGCACGACGCACACGATGCCCCCGGCGATCATCAAGAGGCTGCCGATCCAGAGCCAGTTCACCACCGGGTTGATGTTCAACTTCGCCACGATCTTGTCGGTGTTCTGGTCATAGTCGAGCAGCGCCAGGTACACGTCGCGCTTCAGCCCACCCAACTTGTCGATACGGGTCCACTTCTGGTCGTCGGCGAAGTAGTACTCGCGGACGGGGCGAAGCGTCCCCAGGAACTTCCCGTCCTGCTTCACGGTGAAAGTGGCGGTGCCTACCTGCTTCTCGTTCGTGTCGTAGGACTGGAAGCTGTCGAAGCTTAGCGAGTAGCGCCCGACCGTCATGCTCTCGCCCTTCACCAGCGTCTGCTGCAGCTCCTGCTTGTAGGCGTAATGGCCGGTGACCCCGAAGAGCAGCAGGACCACCCCCGCGTGCACCAAGTAGCCACCTGAGCGGCGCTTGTTGTGCCAGAAGAAGCTCCAGAACGCACGCGCCAGGTTCTCACCGGACATCTGCCGCCGGACCCAGGTGCCCCGGGCGAACTCGAGCACGATGGTCGCGAGCACGAAGGCTTCGAGTGTGAAGGCGATCAAGGCCGCTGGATGGTTGAGACGGACCCCGGCCACGAACAGGCCGATGCCCACGGCCAGCGCGAATGCCGCGGGGTAAACGAAGTTCTTGCGCACGTTGGCGAAGGTCGCTCTGCGCCAGGCGATCAGGGGGCAGATCCCGGTCACGAACAGGAAGACCAGGGTGATCGGCACCATGACCTGATTGAAGAAGGGCGGACCGACGGTGGCTTTATTCCCCGTCACCGCTTCGCTGATGATGGGAAAGAGCACTCCCCAGAGCACCGTGAACGCCATCCCCACGAGGATCAGGTTGTTGAGAAGGAAGCTCGCTTCCCGGCTGACGAAGCTGTCGAGCTCGTTGCGCGACCTCAGAAGGTCGAGGCGGCTCAGAAGCAGGTTGAACGACACGACCAACGTGAGCCCGATGAAGGCCACGAAGAAGGGGCCCAGGGAGCTCAACCCGAAGCTGTGCACCGACGTCAGCACGCCTGACCGGGTCAAGAAGGTTCCGAAGATGGTCAGGGTGAAGGTGAGGATGACGAGCACCATGTTCCACACCTTCAGCATGTCCTTCTTCTCTTGGATCATGACCGAGTGCAGGAAGGCGGTGCCCGTCAACCACGGCAAGAACGAGGCGTTCTCAACCGGGTCCCAGGCCCAGTAGCCCCCCCAGCCCAGGGTCACGTACGCCCACCAGGCGCCGACGATGTTGCCCATGGTCAGAAACAGCCAGGCGAGCAGGGTCCAACGCCTCGTGGAGCGGATCCAGAAGTCGCCCAGGCGCCGGGTGACGAGCGCCGCGATGGCGAAGGCGAAGGGGATGGTGAAGCCGACGTAGCCGAGATATGTCCCCAGCGGGTGAAGGATCATCCCCGGGTTCTTGAGCATCGGGTTCAGGCCCTTGCCGTTGGCAGGGACCGCGCCGTCGGGTAGGAGAGCGAAGGGATTGGAGCCTTTGGTGAAGGCCAGCAGGATCGAGAAGAACAAGGCCACCGTCAAGATGACCGCGACGACGTACGGCATCAGCTCGCGGTTCTTGTGCCGGTTCTGGTAGACGACGATCGAGCCGAAGATGCCCAGGAACAGCACCCACAGCAGCATGGATCCCGCGTTACCCGCCCAGAAGGCGGACATCGTGTAGAACCAGCTGAGCTCCCGCGACGTGTACGAGTACACGTAATCGAACTGGAAGGAGCGGGTCAACAGCAGGTACAGAAGGACGACGGAAGCCGCGACCGATACCAGGCACAGGCCGTACACGGCGTTCTCGCCGCTGCGGACGAACTCGCGGCGACCGCTCCGGGCGCCGAATACGGCGGCCAGGATGCCGTATCCCGATAGGGCTACCGCCAAGATAAGGGCGGCGTAGCCGAGCTGACTCATCCGGTTGCCTCCTAAGGGTCGGTTTCAGAATGACGCCTCGCCGCCAGGGCGCGATGGGTGGATGCGGGGCAAGGACGCAGGGAGCGGGCGTAGCAGCGCTACGGACGCGACGGAGGACGAAGCAGCCGCGCCGCCCAGTGCGTCCGCGGTGGCCGAGGTTTCATTTTGAAACCGGCTGTTGGTGTCTATGGCTCGGCGGGCAGCGGCGAGGAGCTCGCTCAGGCCTGCATCCGCGCGTTGAGCGTCGATCGCCAACCAATACAGATCGGTGCCGACGCGAAAGTAGAAGTGCTT
>JAJZQZ010000192.1 GCA_021802965.1 Actinomycetes bacterium | reverse complement strand
TCCTCCGGGGTGAGTTCGATCTTCCGCGCCCGCGCCATGAGCAGCCTCCTTCGGTGAGCGTGACCACCAATGAGGCTATTATACTACAAGTCATTTACGGAACGTGACACTAGGCCCGTCGCCGGACCGCCCACCCTGCAAGCAGAAGCAGGCCGGCCGCCGCCGCCACGAGGAAGAGGTCGCTCCCCGTTGGGGCGAACGAATCGGCCTCGGAGCCGGGTGTGGTGGTGGTCGGGGTCTCGATGGGCATGGGAGCCCGCGACCCGAAGGTACCTCCTTTGGGCACGGCCGCATGCACCGCCGGCCAGTGACACTGTAGGCAGGGCAGCCCGTCGGCGTGCTTTGACGCCTTCTGGTGGCACTCCTGGCAACGCTCGGGTTTCGGCATCTCCACCACTCCGTGTACCGAGCCTTCGTGGCAGGTGCCGCATGTGAAGCTCGCGCCTTCGGTGGTGCCCGAGGCGTGGATGGCCGCTCCCGCGTGGCACTCCGAGCACTTCCTGGTGACCACGGCGCCGACCTTGTGGTGCCCCGGCCCGGGGCTGTAGTGGCACGACTTGCAGGCCACGGTGCCCGCGTGCGGCTTCTTGTCGGCGTGGCACTGGCTGCACGGCTGCACCCGGTAGGTGGCCGAATGATAGGTGGCGTCGTGGCAGGTGTTGCAGGCCGCTACGCCCGCGGCCAGCGCCTGATCGGCGAAGGTGTGGCAGCGATCGCACACCATCCACTTATTGGCCGGCAGGTTCAGGGGCGTACGGTCGTGCATGGCCCGCGAACCGTGACAGGAGGTGCACCATACCCGGCCCACATGCTTCTGCTGTACGTGGCAGCCGCTGCTGGTGCACGTACGGGCGGTCACGCGGCCTGTGTGGTGGCCGGAAAAGATGTTCCTGTGGCACGTGGTGCAGGCGACCCGCCCGGCGTGGGACGCCCGGCTTGTGCCGTGACACGAGCTGCAGCCGCCCACGGCGTGGGGGCCGTGATAGATCGGGGGCTTGTGGCAGCGATAGCAGCCGTCCGACCCGAAGGTGGCCGCCGCGTGGCAGATGTTGCAGACAGTGGAGGCGGGCCGTGGAGGTTCCGCTTGGTGCTGAGCGCCCGCGTGGCACGCGGTGCAGGGTAGACCCGAGCCGTGCTGAGGCTTCTGGCCGTGACAGGAGACGCATTCTTTGAATCCCGGAGAAGCGGCGGTGCCGTGGTGGAACGCGGTGGCGTCGGTGTGGCAGCTGCGGCAGGCTATCTGCCCCGCATGCTTCTGCTTGCCAGGGTGGCAGCTGGTGCAACTCTGGGCGCTGATCGGCGCGTCGGGGATGGTGTTGTCATGGATGTCGTTGTCGGTCTGGCCGTCGTAGGGAGTCGTTCCTGCGTGACATGCGGTGCAGTCGCCCTTGCCGTTGAAGGTGCCTGCCGGGTGACAGGCGTTGCAGGCGGCGGGTACCTGAGGGAGGCTCGGGTGGGTGGTGGCGCTGTGGCAGGCGGTGCAGTCGAAGCCGTTGTGCGACTTCTTGTCGGCGTGCTGGTGGCACGTGGTACAGGTGGGCGCCTGCTGGCCGACGGCATCATGGTGCGGTGTGGGAGACGTCGAGTGGCAGCCGGTGCACGGGCCGGTGTTGGCCCCCAGGTGCGGCTCCTCCCCGTGGCAGCCCACGCATGCCGCTGTGGTGGGAGGGGGCATCTGTTGGCCCGGGGTGTGGCAGCTCCAGCAGGTGGCACCCGCCGTGGTCTTGCCCGGGTGGCACTTGATGCACTTCTGGTTGGGCACGGACGCGCTCTCGTGGCACGTGCTGCAGGGCTGGAAGGACGGCGGTACAGAGTGGTGACAGGCCTCGCACGACTGCGCCGCTCCGTGGATGTAAGCGGGGAGGGCCGAAGCCGGCCTGCTGCTCCACGCCAGGCCGGTGAGCAGGACCAGGGCGAGCACGACGACGAAGAGGACCGGCCGGCGCGTCCTACGTGCCATGGCACTCCCCTCCGTAGCACCCGGCAGGCGGAGCGACCTTGTTCTGGTGGCACTGCACGCAGACCTGCGGATCGGAGTACGCCTGGGTGACGTGCTCTCCGGCCGACCCGTCGGAAGCGCGCACCCACCCTTCGGGGTGGGGCATGGGCAGCTTGTGGCAGCCCAAGCAGAAGGTGGTCTCGTCGCCTGGGTGGCAAGCGAAGCACTCCTTGGTTCCTTGCACGGCGACCACTTGGGCGTGGTCCCCTTGGTAGAACTGCTGAGTGTGCGACGAGGGGAGAGTCTTGAACTCCGGCGGGTGGCAGAGATCGCAGTTAGCGGGGGCCGAGGAGCCCGGATTCGAACTGTGGCAGTGGTAGCAGTCGGCCATCCCCGGGCGCCGGATCCCCGATTCCTGATGGACGGGAGGCACGTGGCAGGATTCGCACGTGGCGCCGCGGGCCAGGTGCTTCTCATGCCGGAACGTCGCGTTGAGAGCCGGCCGAGGCCTGTTCGGCGGATCGAGGAAGGCGTGGCAGTCCTTGCAGATGGCAAAGGCGCCCGTGGCCGGCGAGAGGCGCTGGCCTTCGGTCGCGGCCTCGCCCGGAAGGTTGGTCGACGAAGGGCCGCCCGCTGTGATCTCGGAGGTGGGCGTGGAGGTCGAAGGAGCGCCAAGGCTCGAGGAGGTACCGATCGTGGCCGGAGGAGCGCTCGTAGTCGTCTTCGTGGAGCTGCAGCCGGCAGCCAACAGGATGCCCATGCCCATGACGAGCAGAAGCACGGTCCGCGCTCCCCGGGCTGTTGCGCGCGCCTCGAGTGCGATCGTCAGTCGTGTCCGTAGCGCCTCTACGCCCGCTCCCCGCTTCGTCACCTGTTGCTGGGCAGCCTAAGCATATCTCCGGCCGCTCTCAGCGAATACCTTACGCTGTGGGCGGTATCAGCGCAACTCGGGCATTTCCGGGACGAAGGCTTCGGCAGGCAGGTCCCGTAACCCGAAGTGGTGCTCCAGGTGATCGGCGATACGTTTCGAGGCGTGCCCGTCTCCGTAGGGGTTTATGGCCGTCGCCATGGATCGGTAAACCGTTTCGTCGGTGAGAAGTTCGACGATCGCCCGACGGATGGTCTCGGAGTCGGTGCCCACCAACCGGGCGGTCCCCGCGGAGATCCCCTCGGGTCGCTCGGTCGTGTCCCGCATGACCAGTACGGGCTTGCCGAGCGTGGGCCCTTCTTCCTGGATCCCGCCGGAGTCCGTGATGATCAGATCCACCGCCTTCATCAGGTGCACGAAGGGCTGGTAGGGCAGGGGTTCGGTGAACACCACCCCCGGGACTTCTCCGAGGATCCCCCGGAAGGTCTCGCGCACGACCGGGTTCAGGTGGATGGGGAAGACGAACGTCGCCTGTGGGAGGTCGGCACACGCGTGCTTGATGGCCCGAGCGATCGACTGCATCGGCACGCCCCAGCTCTCCCGCCTGTGCACCGTGACCAGCACTTTGGGTCCTGGGCGGCTGAGGGCCTCGTCGACACGTGAATCGAACGCGGGGGCCGACCCGCCGGCTGTCGCCAACAGAGCGTCGATGACCGTGTTGCCTGTCACGAGGATGTTCTCAGGCGCGACGCCCTCGGCTAGGAGTGCATCCCGAGCGGCGCCGGTCGGCGCCCAGAGGATCTCCGCGAGCCGATCGGTTAGGCGGCGATTGGCTTCCTCGGGGTACGGGTTGTAGAGCGTATCGGTCCGTAGTCCGGCTTCGACGTGGGCGACCGGGATCTGGCGGTAGAAGGCCGCGAGGGCGGTGGCGAACGTGGTCGTGGTGTCGCCGTGGACCAGCACCATGTCCGGGGACTCCGCCTCGAGCAGCCGCTCGAAGCCCTGGAGCACCGCCGTGGTGATGTGGGTGAGCGACTGGGCTTCGCGCATCACGTTCAGGTCGTGGTCGACGGGCAGCGCGAACGCCGTGATGACTTGGTCGAGCATCTCCCGGTGCTGTCCGGTCAGGCAGGTCACCACCCGGAAAAGGCCGCGACGGTGGAGCTCGAGCACTACCGGGGCCATCTTTATGGCTTCGGGTCGAGTGCCGAAGCTGACGAGTAGAGTGGGCATCAGCTGGTCGAGGTCGTCGGCGGGTGCATGCGGCGAGTGGTGGTGGTGCTCGGCGGGGGACCTGTGGTCGTGGTCGTCGTCGGCTGCGGGATGGCCGTCGTGGTCGTGGTCGATGTCGGCGGCGGCGAGGTGGTCGTCGTCGTGGCCGGAGGCTCCTGGTACTGCGGCAGGTCCAGGTAGCGGCTCATCACCCGGGCCACGTGCGAGCGCTGCGCGGGCGCCCAGGAGTCGAACCTCTCGCTCGAGTATCCGGTCATGAGTCCCAGCTCCATCACCATGCGCACGTCAGCCGCCGCGTGCTCCGGCACGTCTGCGGGGAGCGCCCGGCTCTGTCCGGTCGATTCGGGGTAGCCCTTGATGCTGCGGGCCATGCGGGCCAGGATCTGGGCGAGCTGGGTACGGGTGATGTTGTCGTGGGGAAGGAACACCGAGCCGCCCGCCGTGGTGTGGCCGGACACGAGACCGGCCGCCGACGCTTCTTGCACGTAGTCGAAGGGGTAGGGCGCCACATTGCCGCCTATGTCGAAAGTGGGCGGTACATCGAGGAAGGCCGGCTCGGCGGCGCCTTCGACTTCGGGCGTGTGCAGTCCGGTCACGAGGACCGATACTTTGGCGAACTGGGCCCGCGTGACCGGGTCGGCGGGTCCGAAGTAGCTGTCGTCGTAGCCGCTCATGTAGCCCGCGTTGGCCAAACGGAGGATCGCGCTGCTGCCGGGCGTGCCCGACGTGACGTCGAGGAAGCGCCGCCCGTCCTTCAGCAACTCGGAGACGGTCACCAGCTCGAAGCCCCGCGCCCGGAGCCCGTTCACGATCGCCGGTATGGCTTCGTAGGTGTGCGCCGCAGCCAGGTGGAGCAGCACGATGGAGCCGTTCTGGGCATTCTTGAGGACGTCGTCGCGGATGGTCTCCGCCGGCAGGCCGGTCCAGTCGTCGGCGCCGACATCCCACAGGACGATGTACTGCATGCCCTTGGCTCCGGCGGCCTCGGCTACGGTGCTGTCGGTGGCTCCGTAGGGAGGACGCAGCAGCGGCACCGTGGGGGCTCCGGTCAGCTGGGTGAACGCAGCCGACCCCGCGCCGATCTCGTCGAGCATAAGGCTCCACGGGATCTTGGTCAGGAACGGGTGTGTGCTGGAGTGGTCGCCCACCTCGAACAGTCCCGCCCGCACGCCGTCGGCGATCTCCCGATCGATGTCGAAGTAGACGTTCGCGTACATACCCGTCACGAAGATGGTCGCCGGGCTGTTCAGGCTGCGCAGGGCCCGCAGTGCCGGCAAGGAGTTCGCCGGGGCGAACGTGTCGTCGAAGGTGAGGGCGATGCGCTTGGCGTCACGGGGGCCGTGCCGGACCGTGGGGGCCGGCGAAGATGCCGAGGCCGGTACGGCGACAAGCCCTGAGAGCACGACGTAGGCGGCGAAGGTGAGAGCGGCAAAAGTGAGGCCACGTTTCACAGGAACCCGCCCTGGTGGATGATCTCGCGCTGCACCTCGCCCGCTTGGATCCTCGCCGGGGCCTTCTTCTGCGAGGCCGATAGCGCTGCCGCGATGCCGGCTGCCTGCCCCAGGCTCATCGACACGGGGGAGATCCGGGTCGACCCGAGGGCTTCGTGGGTCACCGAGATGCAACGGCCCGACATGAGCAGGTTGTCGATGTCTCGCGCCACGAGGCAGGCATAGGGTATCCCGTACCAGTCACCGGCCCGCAGGGAGCCGAGGTGGACTGGTCCCCCTGAGCGGGCCACGTGAAGGTCGATCGGGTACCACCCGCGCGCGATCGAATCGGCGGGCTTCTCGCCCCGCAGCACCTGACCGACGTCCAACTGCTTGTACCCGATCAGCCGGCGGCCTTCGCGTAGGTACGGGCGCTCCGCGAGGCGGACGATGTGCGATTGCCCGAAGCCGGGCACCTCCGCCTTGAGGGCAGAATGGATCTGGTAGTCCTGGGTCTGCAGCATGGTGAGTATGCGCGGGAGGGTCCCGGGCTCCAGGTGGTTGGAGTAGATCTCACTCGCCGAGATGGAGACGAAGGCCGGCTCCATGTTCCGGTTGATCAGCAATCCGCGCTGCGGCGTGCCCTCCACGCGTTTCTCAGCGATGATCTTGCTCATGAAGCTCCGGAGCCCGATGACCTGATAGTTGTTCGTGAGCGATCCTTCCTTGCCGGCGTACTCGACCAGTCGCTCCCAGTCTACCGGTCCGGCGTAGAAGATCAGGGTCTGTCCTTGTATCTCGCCCCGCTCGCGGTCGCCGAGCCAGTAGCCGTTCCCGGCCAGATAGCCCAAGTTGCCGTCGCCCGTGCAATCGATATAGACGTCGGCCAGCACTCGCACGAGTCGTCCCTGCTCCTGAGCCCACACGGCCTTGATCTGCCGCTGGTCGCGCTCCACCCACACGGCTTGGGCGCCGAACCGCACGTCGGCCCCGGATCGGCGGGCGAGGACCAGAGCGAGGTGTCGCATGGCGTCCACTTCGAAGGGCACGGCCCAGTGTGTCCGCTCGGTGGGATAGACAGCTTGTCCCGCCTTCTCCATCTCCAGAAGGAGCTCGCGGAAGTATCCCCCGACCATGTTCTGCTGCCCGCCCCAGGTGACTTTGTCGAGGTTGACCAGTCCGCGCGTGACGTTGCCCCCTAGGACGAAGGACTCCTCCAAGAGGACGGTCTCGACGCCCATCCGCCCGGCGATCGTGGCGGCGGCGGCGCCTGCGGCGCCGCCGCCCACGACGCATACCTGGCACCGCAGCTCGAAGGGGTCGCTCCCCACCGGTGGCCTGCTCTCGGGAGCAGGCGGGGTGTAGCTGGCCGGCTCGGGTCCGAGCGCTTTAAGAGCCTCGGCCTCCGTGCCCGACGGGTCCGCGCTGACGCCCGGGCCCCCG
>JAJZQZ010000191.1 GCA_021802965.1 Actinomycetes bacterium | reverse complement strand
CCTGCGACACGTGCTCGGACTACGAGGGCAACCAGCGGAGTCTGAAGTGCGCCGTGAACTACGAGTTCGGGCGCACGCACGAGCTACGGCTGACACCGGCCGATCACGCCAAGAAGGTGCTGGTGATCGGTGCGGGCGTGGCGGGTCTCGAGGCGGCTAGGGTTGCCAAGATGCGGGGGCACCAGGTGACGGTCTGGGAGGCTCGAGAAAGCCTGGGTGGCGCCGTGCGCCACGTGGCCTCGGCCATCCCGAATCTTCCTCGCGAGCTCGGTGCGTTACCCACCTGGTACGTGGGGCAGATGAAGTCGCTCGAGATCGATCTGGAGTTTGGCAAGAAGGCGAGCGCCGAGTCGGTGGCCGCCTTTGCCCCCGACGCGGTTGTGGTCGCAACGGGCTCTCGTCCGTCGGTGCCGGAGATACCCGGCCTCGATTTGCCCCACGTGCACACCATCGACGCGTACTTGGGTGGGAAGCCGGCGCTGGGTGAGCGGGTGGCGGTTATCGGCGGCCAGCACGGTTCGGAGCTTGCCCTCGGCCTACAGAAGGACGGCAAGAGCGTCGTGCTCATCGAGGAGTCCGGGGACATCGCCAACCCGAAGTACATGTATGCCGCACGGCGCAAGGTGCTGCTGGAGCAGATGGCAGCCGCGGGGGTCCGCGTGTTGGTGAATGCGACTCTGACCGCCGTGACCGCGCACGGAGTGGCGATCTCGCCGGCCGCGCGGGCCAAGGTGGGGGCGGGGGTCGACGCCGGGTTCGTCAAAGGCGCGTCGGCGCTCGAGCTCACCCCGCTCGAGGTGGCCGAAGTGGTGCCGGTCGACAGCGTGATCTTGGCCCTCGAGCGAGTCGCAAACTCGGAGCTCGCCGCCGAGTTGCGGGCTGTGGACGCGGCGCCGGAGATCCACGAGATCGGCGACTGTGTCGAGCCCGCGAACATCATGAAGGCCGTGCACCGGGGCGCATACGCCGGGAGGGAGATCTAGCCGTCCGGGTATGGGCGTTCCGGAAGGTTCATACGTGGCTACTGAACGGATGCTGCTGGCACTAGGCGGCAGCGTCTGAATGGACCAAGACTTCAACAGTGACTGCCAGGTGAGTACGGTCAATCGAGGAGAACAGGAATGGATTTTTCCTACAGCACTGAGCAAGAACTGTTCCGGCAATCCATGCGAGAGTGGGTCGTAAAGAACCTCGAGCCTAGGGCACGAGAGATCGACAATGGAGAAGTCGGTATTCCCAAGGAAGTCATCAGCGGGCTCGTGGATCTTGGGGTGTTCGGGATGTCGATCCCCGAGGAGTACGGCGGTAATGCGATACCGGGCGAGGAGCCCATCTACGGCATGATCGCGATTCAGGAGATTGCCCGGGGCGATCTCTCCATGTCCACCTCCGTCTACACGCTGCTCACCGCCGGTTGGGCCTATATCGTCAATCGATTTGGCACCCGGCAGCTCAAGGAAGAAGTACTGCCCAGGGTGGCCCGCGGAGAGATCTTCGTGGGGGCGAGTCTGACCGAACCAGGCGGCGGCTCCGACCTGGCCAACATCAAGACCCGAGCGACGAAGTCGAGCGGCGGTTATGTGGTCAACGGTGAGAAGGCCTACATCTCCGGCGTGAAGGAGTGCGAGAGACTCGGCTGGCCGAGCGGTCACTGCACTCTGGTCTCGACCGACCCCGACAAGGGGTATCGAGGGCAAACATACCTATTCGTGCCGGCCAACTCGCCCGGCATGAGCTACTCGGTCTACGAGGACATGGGCCGGATGGGGCTCTCGACCGGGGGCGTGGTATATAGAGACGTCGAGGTGCCGGAGTATTGCCTTCTGGGCGAGGAAGGACGGGGCTTCTATCACCTGATGCAGAGCTTCAACCTTGGACGTCTGCTGGTGGTTTCGGCCTGCACGGGCGCTATCGAGCGTGGGCTGGAGATCAGCGCCGAGTACTGCAAACAGCGGCATACGTTCGGTCGGCCTCTTATCAAGAACGAAGCGATTTCCTTTGAGATGGTCAACGACTGGATGCAGTTCGACCTCCTCAAACTGAACGTACAGCGGGCGGCCTGGATGATAGCCCACGAGAGCCAGAATCCAGGTTCTATCTCGTACACGGACATCAATAAAACAATAGCCACGTGCAAGTGCTTGGCTCCGACCCTGGGTCACGACGTCGCTCGGCACGGCATGATCTATCACGGGGCATTCGGCTACACGAAGGAGACTCCGCTCGAGATGATGCTCCGCGGAATCATGTCGTACGAAGTGGGGGCCGAAGGCGGCCTGAATGTCATGCGGGGCATCATCGCGCGCGATCTCTGGGGCGACGTGGCGAGCCCTTTCAAATCCCAAGGAGGACACTATGGGTGAATCACCTTCAGATCTGGTTGTGATCAGCTATGCGCGTACAGCCATAGGCGCTTTCGGCGGCGGCTTCCGTTTCACGCCCGCATATGATCTAGGCGCGGCGGCCATCAAGGGCGCGCTCGAGCGGGCCGGTATCACTGGCGACGACGTCGACGAGGTCTACTTCGGGCACGCTCGGCAGGCGGGGAACGGCCCTAACCCGGGTCGTACTGCGGCCGTGAGGGGCGGCGTGAGGAAAGACGCCAACGTATGCACGCTCACGAACGCGTGCCCTTCCAGCATGAAAGCTCTGATCTCGGGAGCCCAGTCAATCCTTGCGGGAGACAACAAGACCCTCGTCATCGGGGGCCACGAGTCCATGAGCACGATTCCTTACCTGCTGAAGGACATCAGGTGGGAAGGTACCAAGTTGGGCGATCGCGTACTCATGGACGGCTGGAACGACACCATCGATCCCCTGTGCGACATGAGCATGGGTCTCACGGCCGAGAACCTCGCCGACATTCATAGCATCGGTCGCGAAGAGCAAGACGTGTGGGCGCTGGAATCCAACCGGAAGGCCGTCGCGGCGCAAAAGGGCGGCCACTTCGCGCGTGAGATCGTGCCGGTCGAGGTCGAACCTCGTTCGGCGAAGGAATCGAGCTACGTCGTCTCGACCGACGAGAACATCCGCACAGACTCGACGCTCGAGAAGCTGGCTCGTTTGCGGCCGGTTTTCAAAGAGAACGGGACCGTGACCGCTGGCAACGCATCCAAGATGGGTGACGGCGGCGCCGCGATGGTCCTCACCACTCGAGAGATCGCTGTGGGGCTGGGCGTGACTCCTCTGTTCAGCATTGTCTGTTGGGTCTCCACCGCCGTTGAGCCTGCGCGGATGGGCGAAGGTCCTGGCGTCGCGATCCGGATGGTCCTCGAGCGCGCGGGATTGGTCTTGTCGGACATGGATCTCATCGAGGTGAACGAAGCTTTCGCCTCCCAGTGCCTGGCCAACGAGAGGCAGTTGAGCTGGGATCGTTCTAAAGTGAACGTGTGGGGCGGCGCAGTCGCCATTGGTCACCCCCCCGGCAGGACCGGAGCTCGCCTTATCGGCACTTTGGATAGCCAGCTGCGCGTGCACGACAAGGAGATCGGCGTAGCTTCGATCTGCGGAGGTGGCGGGGTTTCTACTGCGGTGATCATCAAGCGCGAATCCTAATGGGCTCGGATACGCCTGGAAGGGGTGTGCACGTGGCGCAAGAGAAGACCGTGCTCCTGGAGCGCACGTCCGAGCACGTGGCCATAGCTCGTTTCAACCGTCCCGAGGTCCACAACGCGTGGAACGACGCTCTTATCGCCGACCTGGAAGCGGTCGTGAACGAGCTGAGTCGCGACCGGGATCTCCGGGTGATCGTCTTCACCGGCGCTGGAGACAAGTCCTTTGCCGCCGGCGCGGATATCAATGAGTTCAGGACGCGCACGCCGCTCATGGCATTCCAGAATTCGCGACGACGGCAGGCTCTACTCCAGCGGGTAGAAGATCTGCCTCAGGTGTCTATCGCCGCCATCAACGGCTATGCTTTCGGTGGCGGTTGCGAGTTCGCCTTGTGCTGTGGGCTGCGGGTTGCCTCAAGCAAAGCCAAGATGGGCCTGCCGGAGGTCAAGCTCGGTCTTATGCCGGGCATCGGGGGAACCCAGCGCCTTCCCCGGCTGGTCGGCCGGGGGAGAGCCCTCGATCTCATAGTCACCGGCCGTACGGTCGATGCGGAGGAGGCCTATCGGATAGGGCTGGTCGATCGTCTCGTCCGCCACGAGAGCCTTCTTGACGAGTCCTTGGCTCTGGCCGACGAGATCGCTTCACGGGCGCCGGTGGCGGTTCACTTGGCACGCAAGGCCATCGACGCGAGCTTCGAAGGCTCGTTCCACGAAGGCACCACACTTGAATCGGCGTTCATCGCGTTGTGTTTTGCGGGTGAGGACGTCCGCGAGGGTATCGCCGCTTTCGATGAGAAGAGGCCTCCGCGTTTCTCGGGAGCCTAGAAAGGCGCGCCATGCAGATAGAACGGATCACGGTCATCGGTTCCGGCGCGATGGGCTCCGGGATCGCGCAGGTTTTTGCCAGGGCTGGCTATCGCGTCGCCCTGTTCGACGCCGCGCCGCCACAGCTCGATCGGGCTCTCGTCGCCATTACCGGATCTCTCTCGCGGGAGGTGGCCAAGGGCCGTCTTTCGTCGGAAGAGGCCGAGCAGGTTGTCGGGCGCTTGAGCGCGCACGTCGACCTTGCCGACGCCGTTGCAGGCAGCGACCTGGTGCTGGAGGCGATCGTCGAGGACATGACGGTCAAGAGGCAGCTCTTCTCGCAGCTGGCCGGCTGTTGCGCCGACCACACAATACTCGCCTCGAATACGTCATCCTTGAGCATCGGCGAGATGGGCCTGGCGTCCGGAAGACCGGATTTATTCGTCGGCCTGCACTTCTTCAACCCTCCCCCGGTCATGAAGCTCGTCGAAGTGATTCGGGGGACTGAGACCTCGCAGGAGACGGTGGACGCCGCCCTGGGCGTAGTCGAGAGGATCGGCAAGACCCCGGTCTTGGTCGCCGACTTCCCTAATTTCATCGTCAATCGGATCGCTCGTCCTCTCTATCTCCAGTCTCAGCTGCTGCTGTCCGACGGCATCGCTGCCCAGGACATCGACAAGGCGCTGCGTCTCGGAGGAGGATTGCGCATGGGACCGCTCGAGCTGCTGGACATGATCGGCCTCGAGCCGCACTTGGCGTCCTCGATGACCGCGTTTCGAGAGTGGGGAGACCCTCGGTTTCGGCCAGTACCCATTGTCAAGCGTATGGTGCGGGCCGGGCATGTGGGGCGCAAGAGCGGGCGAGGCTTCTATCGCTACGTTGACGGCGAGCAGATACCGCTGTGCTTGTCGGCGACCTGGCCGGCAAAGACGGGCCATCTCGGTCCCATCGGAATCTTGGGAGAGGGGGCCGATGCCGATTCCCTTCGCGGGGCGCTCGGGAGCCGCGGATGTCGCGTGCTCGGCCTTGGGAACCGGGGCGAAGAGGACTCTCGGCTGGGCGAAGCCGCGGTGATTATTGTGGCGAGCGACGCCGACCAGACGGAGTTGCTCGGGGTCTTTGGAAAGCTCGGCCGCGTCTGTGCGCCCGCGGCGGTGCTGGTCTCAACATCTGCGTTTGCCTACCCGGAGGCGCTGGGTGTGGCCAGCGCCCGGAGCGATCGCGTTATTGGTCTTCACAGGCCGCTGTCGATCTTCGAGCGCGACTTCTTCGAGGTGGGAACGGGGCCCGATACGAGTGACGAGACGGTGGCTGTAGCACTGGGGCTGGTGGCCAAGCTAGGCTGCGACGCGGTGGTGACGCCACATCGGGCGAGCTACCTCGTGAACAGCGTGCTCATTCCCATGATCAACGAGGCCGCTTTCGCTCTGCTTGAAGGGCTGGCTTCCCGCGAGGACATCGACTTGGCGATCCGGTTGGGGTTGAATCACCCCTTCGGTCCCTTGGAGCTGGCCGACCACATCGGCGTGGACTTCGTCTTGCGCGTGATGAACACTCTTCAGGAGGAGTACGCGGACGATCGCTACCGACCTTGCATCCTCCTGAAGCAAATGGTTCGGGCGGGCCATCTCGGTCGGAAGACGGGACGTGGGTTCTATGTCTACGCGGGTGAGTGCGAACACCCCTTGACAGAGAGCGGGAAAAGATGAGCCTTGCTGGCAGCCGAATTGTCATTATCGGGGGGAGTTCAGGGATCGGTTTCGCCACTGCACGCTTGGCACTCGAGGTCGGTGCGCTTGTGGTCATCGCGGGGAGGTCGACTGCGCGGCTGGAGGAGGCTCGAGTCCGTCTGGGGGGAGCAGTAGAGGTCGGCAGCCTCGACGTCACCCTCGAGGACGAGGTGCGATCATTCTTTGAGGCTCTGGGGCCCTTCGATCACCTCACCACGCCTGGGAACCAGGGAGTCGCTGGCTCCTTCCTCGAAGTCGAAACGGAAACCGCCCAGGTTGGGTTCAACAGCAAATTCTGGGGACAGTACCGCGCAGCTAAGCATGCGATGCCGCACGTTCGCCCAGAAGGGTCCATGGTTCTGGTGGCGGGCGCCTGGAGCCAGAGACCGCCGGCCGGAGCCGCGGCGCGAGCCGCGATCAACAGCGCCATAGAGGGATTGGCCCGCGGTCTAGCGGTTGAGTTCGGGCCCACGGTACGAGTGAACGCAGTGTCACCGGGTGTGCTCGACACTCCGCTCTACGGGTTGATTCCTGAGCCGGAACGGCGTGTTCTCTTTGCTACAGCGGCTGCCGGACTGCCGATTGGAAGAGTTGGGACTGCCGAACACGCGGCGAAAGCGATTCTCTACCTCATGGACAACGATTTCGTCACGGGGAGCACGTTGTTTGTAGACGGAGGCTTGACGCTGCGGTAAGTGCCATTATCGCATAGGTGTTTAGCGAGACTGCAACGTGCGTGCGGTTGCCTAGTGTCACGTTCCGTAAATGACTTGTAGTATAATAGCCTCATTGGTGGTCACGCTCACCGAAGGAGGCTGCTCATGGCGCGGGCGCGGAAGATCGAACTCACCCCGGAGGAGGAGAAGACCCT
>JAJZQZ010000190.1 GCA_021802965.1 Actinomycetes bacterium | reverse complement strand
TCCTTGTCGACCGACGAGAGGTGCTTGCTCTCGCGGTCGACCTTGTCCCAGGTGAGGATCTGGGGGAGCGTCAGGCCGATGAGGTCGGCCGTCGAAGTGTGACCGTGATCGGACAGGTACTTGTCGAGGCCCTTCAGGAAGTCGGCCACGTGGCCGAAGCCCTTGGTGCCGTACATGATCTGGGTGCAAGTCTGCACCGTGCCGGCGCCCACCATCATCATCTTCACGACGTCGCGCCAGCTGCTCACGCCGTTGGTGGCAGAGATCGGCACGTCGACCGCCCGGGCGATTTTCGAGATCCATTTGAGAGCGATCGGCCGCATCCACGGGCCGCCGACTCCCGCGTAGCTCGAATGCAGCAGCGGCCTTCCGGTGTCGAGATCGACGTCCAGGGCCGGGAACCGGTTGATCGCGGTGACGTAGGCCGCTCCCGCGGCGCGCACCTTGCCGGCCACCAGCACCGGGTCGACCGCCTCGGCCGTCAGCTTGATCCCTACGGGGATCTTGACCGCGTCGACCACGATCTTCGTGACGGCAGCCGCCGCTTCTGGGTCCGCCCCCAGCTCCTGGCCGCTCTTGTAGCCCAGATCGCGCGGGTGAGGGCAGCCGAAGTTGCACTCGAGGGCGTCGGCCCCCGTGGCCTCCATCATCCGGGCGAGCTTGCCCCAGGTCTCCAGGCTGTCGCCCGAGATGCTGGCGATCAGGCGCACGTCGTGCTCGTCGCAGTACTCCCGGGCCCGTTCGAGCTCCACGACCCACTGCTCAGGGGTGTACGTGGCGAGGAACTCGCAGGAATAGTTGGAGTAGACCCAGGGCCAGCCCTTCTTGTGCAGGACGGTGAACCGTGGCGAGACGTAGTGCTGAAGCTTCTCCTCGTAGGTGACGGTCTTGGCGATGATGCCGCCCGCCCCCGATTCGCAACACTTCAGCATGTACTTGGCGTCCTTGGATGGGGTAGCCGACGCCACGATGATGGGGTTCTTGAACCGCATCCCCGCGAAGTCGACGCTCAGGTCAGGCATCTGACTGGATCCTCCTCGATTGGCACGATCAGTTGTCGGTACGGGTGCCGAGCACGGCACCCTTCTCTGTTGGCCCTACCAGCGCCCGGTAGTGGGAGAGGGCACCCTTGGGCGCCGCCGAAAGCGACGGAAGCGCCGCGACCCGTTCGGACAGTTCGCCCGCCGGCACGAGCAGGTCGACGGTGCGGGCGTCGACGTCGATGGCGATCTCGTCCCCGTCGCGCACCGCCGCAAGGGGTCCGCCGAGGCCCGACTCGGGGCTTACATGGGCGATGGCGAGACCCCGGATAGTGCCGGACAGTCGCCCGTCGGTGATCAGGGCCACCCGGTCGTCGAGGCCCATCGACTTGAGGAGCCAGACCGACCCGTACAGGCAGGGCATGCCGGGTGCGCCGATGGGCCCGCTCCCGCGCACAACGATCACGTCTCCGGCAGCCACGCCACCCCGCAGGATGGCATCCCCTGCCCGTTCCTCCGAGTCGAACACCCGGGCCGGCCCGCGGAAGCGCCGCACGGTGCTGCCCACCTGTTTGAAGACCGCTCCCCCAGGCGCCAGGGTCCCCCGCAGCACGGCCATGCCGCCTTCGGCCTGGACCGGCTGGTCCAGCGAGTGGATGACTTCAGGGTCCATGCGCGCCGAGGAAGCCTGCTGCCCCACAGTGAGGCCGCTCACCGTGCGCGCCTCCAGGTCGAGCAGCGGAGCCAGGGAACGCAAAGTCCCCTGCACGCCTCCGGCCCGGTGGTAGTCGTAAACCGAGCTCCGGCCGCTGGGCAGAACGTCGGCCACCAAAGGGGTGCTCCGGCTCAGCCGGTCGAAGTCGTCGAGTTCGAGCGCGAGGCCGGCTTCGGCGGCCAAGGCCTGGGCGTGGAGGACCGCGCACGTGGAGCCTCCCACCGCCAGCACCGCCCGCACGCCGTTCTCCAGGGCGCCCTGGGTCAGGATCGCCGACGGCCGCAGGTCCTCGCGCACCAGCTCCACCGCTCTGCCACCGGCGGCATACGCGATGAACTCCAGCTCGGTACCCCCGCCCGGCGCCACGGCGCTGCCTGGCAGCGCCAGCCCGGCGGCCTCGGCGAACACCTGCATGGTGTTCGCCGTACCCATGACGCCACAGGCACCCGCGCCGGTGCAGCAGGTGTCCTCCAGAGCGAGGTACTGCTCCTCGGTGACGGCGCCCGCCTGCAGCGCGGCGTACGCCGCGGTCATATCACCGGCCCAGGTCCCGGGCGACGGCCCTGGCACCATGCTGCCCCCCAGAACGAGCAGGGCAGGCAGGTCCAGCCTCAGGGCCGCGAGCAGGTGGGCGGGCACGACCTCGTCGCAGACGCCCACGAAGACCATGCCGTCGAAGAGGTTGGCCGTCGCCACCGCCTCCAGGTACGAGACGGCGATATCGCGCCAGGGCAGGTTGTAGCGATTGACGCCGGGGCCGGCGGCGCAGGTGCCGTCGCAGAGACCGGAGAGGACGAACTCCACCGGAGTGCCCCCCACGGCCGTGATGCCTGCCTTGACCCGCGCGGTCAGGACGCCCAGGTGCTTGGTCGCCGGGCTGATCTCGCCCCAGCTGTTGGCGACCCCGATCAGGGGTCGGCGCACCTCCTCTCGGGAGAAGCCGGCGCCGCGGTAGAGCGCGCGACGGAACCCGAGCAGGAACGCGGGCGCCTCCGTCTCCCCGCGGATCGGGGCGGCCGCCCCGGGTCCTGTGTCGCCTTGGGATCCGGCGGTCACTGCATCGTCCTCCCGCCGTCCACGCTGAAGGTCTGCCCGGTGATGTAGTCGGCGGCGTCGGAGGCCAAGAAGGCGACCATCTCCCCCAACTCCTCGGGCTCGGCGTAGCGTCCCAGTGGGATGGTCGAGCGCATGTGCGCCTTGAACTCCTCGGTCAGGCGGTCCTGCATGGGGGTGTTGGCCGCACCCGGCGCGACCGTGTTCACCCGTACGCCGGTGCCGGCCAACTCCCGAGCAAGGGCTTTGGTGAAGGCGATGATGGCGCCCTTGGCGGCCGAGTACGCGGCCAGGTTCGGGCTTCCCACCTTGCCCGCCGACGACGAGATGCTGATGATGCGGCCGTGATCGCGCTCCAGCATGTGGTTGATCACCGCGCGCGTGACGAGGAGGTAGCCACGCAGACCCACGCCCAGGTCCTGCTCCCAATCCTCGGGGCGGCTCTGAGCGAACGGCACGTTGACGCTGGGGGCGACCGCGTTGTTCACCAGGATGTCCAGGTGCCCGCTGGTCGACACGATCTCCGCCACGAGGCGGTCGAGCCACCCTTGCTCCAGCACGCTGCCGGGGGCGGCGTGGGCCTTGCCGCCGGCCCCGGCGATCTCGTCCACTACCAACTGGGCCCGCGCCGCGTCGAGGTCGTTGACCCACACGTCGCACCCCTCGCGGGCAAGGACCCGAGCCACACCGCGGCCTATGCCCTGGCCCGCTCCCGTGACCAGTCCCACCGAACCTTCAAGACGGAGACTCATACCGTGACTCCTCTCCCTATCCACGGCGCCAACCGCGGCGCCGCGCCCCCCCAGCAGGCTGTTGAAACACAAAGTCCCGGCGACCAAAGCGCCCTGGGAGGCGCGATACGCCGTCCTCGGTCGCGCAAATGGCGCTGCTATTCAGGCCCCCTGCGTCCTTGTCTGGCGCATTCCCAGCGCACCTCCGCCGCGAGAAGTCATATTTCAACAGCCTGCTCGCGTCGTTCGCCCCACCTATCTGACAGCCACGCATTCGATCTCGACCAGGGCGCCCTTGACCAGACCGGCCACCGCCACGGTGGAGCGCGCCGGCCGGTGGGCGCCGAACTTCTCGGCGTACGCCCGGTTGAACTCGGGGAAGTCGTCGATGTCGACCAGGAAGCAGAGGGTCTTGACCACGCGGTCGAGGGAGCTCCCCGCCTCCTTGAGCGCTATCTCCAGGTTGTCGATGACCTTGGCGGTCTGCTCGGCGACCGTGTCCCCGACCACCGCACCGCTCCGGTCGACGGCGATGCCTCCGGCACAGAACACCAGGTCGCCGGTCGCGACCGCCACGCTGTACGAGCCCCCGGGAGGGGCCAGCTCCGGCGACGAGATGAAGGTCAACGACGCCATGGCCTCACCCTCCCCCCACGACGCTGATCGCCGCCTCGGGGCAGACCGTCGAGCAGAGCCCGCACCCACGGCAGGAGTCGCCGATGACGTACCGCCCGTCGATCTCGTCGATGGAGTGGTAGTAGCAGCGGTCAGAGCAGATGCCGCAGTCGACGCATAGGTCGTAGTCGATCTCGGCGCGTTCCGGCGGCAGCGAGAGGATCTGGTCGTAGGTGAGCGCCTTGCGCGCCGCCACGCCCACGATCTGCTCCATCGACCGGTAGCCCTTGCGCTCCACGAAGGCGTCGACTTGCTTGATGACCTCGGTGAAGTACGGGTAGCCCTTCAGCATGGCTGCCGAGCACATCTGTACGATGCGGGCGCCTGACATCATGAACTCGAGCACATCGGTGCCGTCGTAGCACCCATTGGTGCCGGTGATGGGGAAATCAGGCATGGCCACGTACGATTTCGAGATCCAGCGCAGGCTGAGCGGCTTGACCCACGGCCCACCGACGCCCGCCCACCCGTAGAGATTGGGCCGTTCGTTCTCGACGTCCACGGTGAAGCCTATGAATCGGTTGGTCAGGGTCACCGCCGAAGCGCCCGCCTCGCGCACCGCTTTCGCGATCTCCACCATGTCGATGACCTGGGGGGTGAGCTTCGTGATGATGGGGATGCTCACCGCGGCCGCGACGGCCGCCACGGCCTCGCAGGCCGCTTCCGGATCCTGCCCCACGACCATCCCCGTCTTCTCGCCCACCATCTGTGAGGGGTGGGGGCACCCGAAGTTCAGCTCGATCAACGGGACGCCGGCGTCCTCGACCACCTTGGCCAGCTCGGCCCACCCCTTGGGCCCCGAGGACGAGGCCGCGGATCCGATGACCACCGAGTCGTGCTCGGCGGCATAGGCCACCGCTTCCCTGAGCTCCCCTGCCCACTCGGCAGGCTCCTCCTCGGCGAGGCCGCTCCGGCCGTAGAACGAGAACTCCCGGGGGAGCTTGCCGGGAGAGACGCGGTGCTTCTCGTCCAGGAACCGCCACTTGGAGTTCTTGCGCGTCTGGTTGCGCATCGCCTCGGAGTCGGTGAGAGTCTTGGCGACGAGGCCCCCGACACCCGCGTCGACGCAACGCTTCATATTGTCGGCATTGAGGGTCAGCTCGCTCGAAGCGGCGATCACGGGGTTCTTGAACCGCACCCCGCAGAAGTCGATGGAGAGGTCAGCCATCTCGCCGCGCTCCTTCGCGCTCCTGCAGAGCGGCCAGCACCTTCTCGGCGGATATCGGGAGCTCCGTGAACCGGATGCCGATGGCGTCGTAGACAGCGTTGGCGACGGCGGCGGCCACCGGGTTCAGCGCCGGCTCACCGATACCTTTGGCGCCGAACGGCCCGTTGGGGTCGACCGGCTCGGCGAAGTGCGTGGCCACCCGGGGCAGATCCTTGGTCCCGGGGATGCGATAGTCGAGTAGGGTGGGATTCATGATGCGCCCGTTCTTCATCACGACATCCTCGGTGAGGGCCCAGCCGATGCCTTGCCCCACACCTCCCTGCACCTGACCCTCGAGCAGCATGGGATTGATCATGCGACCCACGTCGTGCGCGGCCCAGTAGCCCACGACGACGACCTCACCCGTCTCGGTGTCGACCTCCACCTCGGCCACGTGGCTGCCGAACACGTACGCCGGGGCGATATTTCCGTACTTGGTCGTCGGGTCGGGGGGAACGGTGTCCGGCACCCAGCTGCCCTGAGCCATCATGGGCATGCCCCCGTGGGAGAACATGAACTCGCGGCCGAGAGTGGCGAAGGAGACCCGCTTGGTGGGATCGGCCTTGACGTAGACCTCAGATTGCCGCGTATCGAGGTCGTCGATGGAGGCGTCCAGGTGCTCCGCGGCGGCAGCCAGCACCATCTCCTTGGCCGCCTCCGCACCCTTCTTGATGCCCATGCCGCCCACGGTGGTGGCCCGCGTCGCGAACGACCCCAAGCCGAACGGCGACACCTGGGTGTCCTGGAGGGCGATCGTGACGTCCGACAGCTTGGCCCCCAGAGCCTCGGCCCCGATCTGCGCGAAGATGGTTGTCTGACCCTGGCCCATGTCGCACTCGCCGTGGAAGACCGTCACCTTGCCGTCCTCACCGATGCGGAAGATAGAGGAGGAGCCGTCGAAGGGCGGGAAGAAGGCCTTGTTGCCCGATACGTGATTGCAGGCCGCGAGGCCTATCCCGCGCACGCGGGCGCCTGCTTGCGCCCCTCGGGAGCGACGCGCGAGCAGCCCCGACGCCTTGGCCGTCTCGTCGAGACACTCGATGAACCCGGAGGTGCCGACCTCCCACCCGTGGACCGACACCCAATCGGCCGAAGGAGGAGCGTTGCGCCTGCGGATGTCGAAAGGATCGATGCCCAGACGGATCGAGGCCTCGTCGATCATGCTCTCGAGGGCGAAGGTCATCTGCGCGTTCCCGAAGCCGCGGTACGCCCCGGTGGGGACCGTGTTGGTGTCGACCGTCCGGCCCAGCGCCCGCACATTCTCGAAGGTGTAGAGCGTGTCTACGCGATAGCACGCGGTGGACATGATCGGGGGCGAGAAGACGGTCCGAGCCCCGTTGGCGGCCACGATGTCCACCTCTTTAGCGGCGAACCTGCCGTTGCGCATGAAGCCCATCTTCAGGTGGATGAACATGGGCACGCGTGGATTGCCGGCGATCATGTCCTCGTGCCGGGTGTTGACGATACGCACCGGCAGACCGGACTTGCGCGCGAGCACCGCCGCGACGAGGTGCAGCACGGCCTCCATCTTGGCGCCGAAGCCCCCGCCCATGAAGGGCTTGATGACCCGGATCGACTGCGCGGGCACGTCGAGGGCCTTGGCGTAGGTGAGGCGCGACTTGTTGGGCGTCTGGATGGGCAGCCACATGGTGT
>JAJZQZ010000189.1 GCA_021802965.1 Actinomycetes bacterium | reverse complement strand
CCAACGCCGTGTCCGAAGCCATCAAGATGGTGGGGGCGCTGCGGAAGATGTAGGGGCCGTTTCACCTGACCCGGCGGGGTTCCCCCCACCCCGGCCGGGTCTCCGCGCCGGCGCCTTCCCAAGACAACGCCGCGAACGCAGGCGACGGCGCGGACTCTCCCCCCGAGTCCGCGCCGTCGTCCCTACCCTGATCCAGAAGGAGGGAGCGGTAGATGGAGTCGGCTGCCGACGCCGTACAAGCAGCGCACCGAGGCGACCGGGCGCATCGTGGAGAAGAGCTCTCGATCGAGGGCTACCGCATCCGCGAAGAGCCCTACTACCGCGCGACGAGCGACGAGATCGCCTTGTTCGAGCAGGCCCACCGACTCAAGATGCCGGTCATGCTGAAGGGCCCTACAGGGAGCGGCAAGACCCGCTTCCTGCAGCACATGGCGTATCGCCTGAACCTGCCGCTGGTGACAGTGGCGTGCCACGAGGACCTGACTGCCAGCGATCTGGTCGGCCGCTACCTGTTCGTCGGCAACGAGACACGTTGGGTCGACGGCCCCCTCACCGTGGCCGTCAAGCATGGGGCGATCTGCTACCTCGACGAGCTGGTCGAGGCGCGCAAGGATACGACCGTCGTCATCCATCCGTTGGGGGACGACCGGCGCGTGCTCCCCATCGAGAAGAAGGGTCATATCGTCGAGGCTCACGACGACTTCATGCTCGTGGTCAGCTTCAATCCTGGCTACCAGAGCATCCTCAAGGACCTGAAGCAGTCGACCAGGCAACGCTTCCTGGCCCTCGATTTCGCGTACCCGGAGAAGCCCATCGAGGCGGAGATCGTGGCGACCGAGACGGCCGTCGACCTCAGTTTGGCGACCCGCCTGGTCGAGCTGGGCGCGATGATCCGCAACCTGCGTGACCACGGGTTGGAGGAAGGAGTCTCCACCCGGCTGCTCGTGTACGCGGCTCGACTCATCGACGCCGGTGTGTCCCCGCGAAGGGCGGCGGAGGTCGCCATGACCCGGCCTCTTACCGACGACACTGACATGCTCGAAGCGCTGCAGGAGCTGATCGAGGCTGTCTTCGAGACATGAGATCGTCGGCGACGATAGCCGTGGCGGATAAGGCGTGAGTGCTTCGGGACCGACATCGTCGGCCGGCGGTCGGTCTTACGCCGCGGACGCTCGGCGGCAGCCGGACCGCCTGCTGGGCGAGGCTCTTGCCATCTCTCCCGGGCTGGCCGATCGCCTATCGGCCTTGGACCGGATCGAGCTGGAGGTCTGGGCCGAGATCGCGGGGCTGCTTTCGTCACGGCGACCGCGGGACAAGCGGACGATCCTCGCCCTCCTGGCCGACGGCCTGATGCTCGTGCCCGAGCGTCCCGCGCTGCGGGAGACGGTGCACGGCTCGCTCCGCACTCTGACGGCGCGGTCGTCCCGACTTACGACCGCGTATCTCGTGATGTGGCGTTCACTGGGGCCTTGGATCGAGGCGGGTGATTTCGTCGAGATCGACGGTCGGGCCCGAGAGCTGGCCCGGGATGTCGATCTGGGCGCCACCTTCATGGATTACGCGCCCGCCATCCTGGCCCGCCGAGACATGGATTTCTTGCGGGCGTGGCACGAGGGGGGTGTGAACCTAGCGAGTGGAGAATGGTGGGCGTCACGCGGTTTCCTCGAATCCGTCGGCAAGGCGGCGCACTGGCTGCACAAGGACGACCTGCCGGTGCTCCAAGAGCTGGGCTCGCGGGTGGCGGAACGCTCGCGTCACGCCGTAAAGGGCCTGTTCTCCGCTCTGCCTGCCCTGCTCGCGAGCATGCGGGTCGCTCAGCTGGTCGAGTGGGTCGATTTGGGCTTGTCGATCACCCGCCGCGAGGACGATCTGGTGCTGTACATGTCGTACGGTTCGAAGCGGAGCCAAGAAGCCGTAGAGACCCTGTGCCGCGAGACCTCGTTCAGCGCCTTCCGGCCCCGGGTCGCCCTGCTGCTCGAGGCGTTTCTGGGGCGGCCGGCGTCCCTGCGTTCGATGTTCGACCTGCTGAACCCAGGCACGGTACCGCCTGACGTTCCCGCCTTCAGCGACGGCGAGGCCCTCTACGTCCGACCCGCCCTCGGCTGCGTGGGGGCGGCGCCGTTCTCCCTGTACAAGCTGGTGGCCTTGCACGCGGCGGCCCACGACCGCTTCGGCACTTTCGACGACCTGGGCATGCAGCAGGCGCTGCGGCCTCGCGTGGAAGGGCTGGTCGCGGAGGGGATCCCCGGCGGCCCGCTCGGCTCCCTCGACGAACTCGACCGCTTCCTTCTCGGCGTGGCTGAGGATTCGCGCATCGACGCCGCCCTCTTCCGGACCCTTCCGGGGCTCCGCCGAGACGCAGAGATCGTCATGAAGGAGACGTACGGCCATGTGGCCTCGCGCTTCGCGGCCCATGGAGGTGGGGGCGCGGGCGGAAGGGGCCCCGGCGAGACCACACCCGGAGCCCCCGTTTCCGCCGCCGCCATCCGTGCCCAGGTGGCCGCCGGTCCCTTCGGGGTGGCCGTCCTGGACGACCAAGAGTTGGCGCATGCCATCGACGAGGTCATGGCGCCCGTCCGCGCGGAAGGTGCAGAGCCGAGCCGGGCCATCGAAGCCGCCGGAGGCCTTCGGCGCCTGCTCGAGACTCGTGTGCCGGGTGGCGTGGCGGCGCTGGAACAGGGAGAGCGAAACACGGGCCGGGAGGGAGAGGATCCACCCGAGGTCCCGTACCCCCCGTTCCACGACCACCTCTTCCTCGGGCTGAAGGTGGCGGCGTTACAGCAAAGGGCCGGCGGCGAAGGGGCCCTCGTTCCCGGTACCCCGGTCGACGTGCCCGCGAGCCTGCACCCCTCCGAGGTCATCACCGGCCTCGAGATCACCGTTCGCGACCGGCAGCAGGAGGCCGAGCTGCTGATCCTCGACGACGAGGAGGACGAAGAAGATGGGGATGGATGCTTCGACACCTTCACGTATGATGAATGGGACGCTACGGTGTCGGACTACCGCTCCCGCTGGTGTACGGTCAGAAGAAGGCTCTTGGCGGGTGGCGACCCGGCCTTCGTGGACGAGACGGTGGAGCGCTACAGGGGCGAGGTGCTGCTGATCCGGCGGCAGTTCGAGCGGCTTCGACCGGACCGCATCCGGCGGTTCTTTCGCCAAGAAGAGGGGGACGAGCTAGATTTGGACGCCCTGATCGAGGCGCTTGCCGACCGACAGGCGGGTGCGCCCATGAGCGACAAAGTCTTCATCCGGCGCGACAAGAAGCAGCGCGATGTCGCCTGCCTGTTCCTGCTCGACATGAGCGATTCCACGGACCAGGTGGTCGAAGGGGACCGGCGGGTCATCGACGTGGAGAAGGAGGGGCTGGTCCTCTTGTCGGAGGCCATCCGTCAACTCGACGACCAGTACGCGATCATGGGCTTCTCGAGCAAGGGTCGCAAGCTCGTCGATGCATACATGATCAAGGACTTCGAAGACGACTTCGACGACTCCGTATCGGCCCGCATCGGAGCCGTCGCTCCTTTGGATTACACGCGCTTGGGGGCCGCGATCCGTCACGGCGCGGAGTGTGTGGCAGGTCGTCCGGCGGGAGCGCGCCTCCTTGTGCTCCTCAGCGATGGGCGCCCGTACGACCTGGGCTACGGCGACATGCACTACGCCATGGAAGACACGAAGATGGCATTGGCGGAGGCGCGACGTTCAGGGGTCAACGCCTTCTGCATCACGGTGGATCCGAAGGGCCCGGACTACCTCGAAGATCTCTTCGGGGTCAACGGGTACACGGTCATCCAGAACGTGGGCCATCTGCCCACGAAGCTGCCGCGTATATACCGCAACCTGACCGTGTGAGGAGAGCGATGCGGATCGTGCAGATAGCGGGCTTCCTTGGCAGTGGCAAGACGACCCTGCTCCTGAGGATTTCGCGCTCCCTGGCCGAGCAGAAGGGGCTCAAAGTGGCGCTGGTCGTCAACGAGATCGGCGAGATCCCGGTGGACGGCAAGGTCATGGAGGAGTCCGGGATGAGGGTCAAGGACATCGGCGGAGGGTGCATCTGCTGCGAGGTGGCGAGCACGTTCGCCGCGACCTTGAGCCAGCTATACTGTGACTTCGCTCCGGACCTGGTCCTGGTGGAGCCGACGGGCGTGGCGATCCCGCGGCAGGTGAAGGCGGCCGCGGCGATGAGCGGCCGAGGCTCCAAGTCGATCGAGATGGGACCCGTCATCGTGCTCTTCGACGCGACCAGGCCCGACGAACTCCTCGACATGGAGCTCATGGGGCGGCTGGTGAGCAGTCAGCTGGCCGACGCCGACATCGTGGCCGTGTCGAAGGCCGACGCGGTGCCGGCAGCTGAGGTGGAACGGGCGGCCGCGGCGGCGAAGGAGGTCATCCCGGGCGCGGAGTTCATACCGGTTTCCGCGGTGACAGGCGAGGGTATCGAGGTGCTCACCCACCGCATCGCCGACGGCCTGTGGGTTGCGGGAGACCCGTCGGGAGAGCCTGCCGGCGAGGAGGGGAGACCGTGACGGTCGACGACGCCTGTTACACCGATCACGGGGTGAGCGGATACGGGGTTGCGATCAAGCTGCATCACGAGGCCCCCGTCGATCCGGCGGAGATAGGCGACCTGCTCCGCGAGATGATGGACGCCATCGCTCGCGAGTGCGTCGCAAGGGGAGCTCGGTTCATCGGCCACATCAAGTCGCACCTGGTCTGCGCCGAGGGTACCCTCAAGGCGGATACGATCGGCATCAACCACCCGGCTGCTCTCCATGGGGTTTTGTCCGGGCCGAGCAAGGACATCTACGTCGCCATCAACTCGATCGTCCAGGGCATCACCGAGGGCGAAGTCAAGGAAGCCACGCTCGGGGCCGCCCACCATTTGGCGGAGGAGCGCGGCTTTCGCGTGGTGACGGAGAAGGAGCACCTCTACTTCGACCGCTACGACTTCGCCACCGAAGAGGAGTACCTGGAGCAGCTGCGGCAACAGTTCGAAGAAGCCGAGGCCTGAGCCCCGATGGCCACGAATGTGATATCTGTGATCGGTCTGTTGGGTTCGGGCAAGAGTTCGCTCATACGGGCGTTCCTGGCAGAGGCCCGGGAACGGGGCGTCAGCAGCGGGGTGGTGGTCAACGATCAAGGTGAGGTCATCCTCGACTCCGAGGACATCACCCGGCGCCATCCGGTCGTCACGATCGGCGGGGGGTGAATCGGGTGCAACGAGGCCGGGAGCTTCGCGAAGGCACTCAAGGTGATGGCACGGGAGCACGGCGCCGACTACGTGTTCACGGAGCCGTCGGGCATCGTGATCCCGTTCGAGTTACGCAATGCGATCGCTGCGGCGGGTCGGGATGTTCGCCTCCATACGGGCCCGGTGGTGCTGCTGCTGAACGCGGCGGACGCGGAGTCGGCCTTCGCAGAGCATCTCGTGCACGTCACGAGGCAACAGGTGGAACAGTCGGATCTGGTGGCCCTCACGAAGGCGGACGCGGCGCCTGAGGGCGCTGTCGAGTATCTCGAGGGAATGGTGCGGGCGCTCACGCACACCGCGCCTCTCCACGTGGTGAGCCTACTATCTGGCCGGGGTGTCTCCGCCCTGGTCGACACCGTGTTCGCAGGTTCGATCACATGAAGGAGGTCCTTGACAGGCGATTCTTGACGGGGCGGTAGCGCTGCCGAATCGGCATGCCTCCCTGTGGGAGGCGGACGCTTTCACAATTGTCTACAAAGACGAAGGGGGACACATGGCTGTAGCGACAGGCGAGATGACGGGGTTGGAGCGTATCGTCAACGCTTTTCAGCACAAGGAATCAGACCGGTGCCCGGCCGGACCCTTGGTGTGCGGCGCATCCCGTCGCGTGCTTGGCATCACGTACCAGGAGTGGGTACAAGACGCCGAGCTGGCGACCGAGAGCATGGTGCAAATGCACCAGCTCATCCGGCCCGACGGTGTGCTGCTTCTGGTCGACCTCTCGGTGGAGGGCGCCGATTTCGGCGGCCCGATGGTCTATCCCATCGAGAACACGCCGCATCCTGTCTACAAAGACAACCTGATCAAGACCCTGGACGACTACAAGAAGCTCGAGAAGTTCGATCCCCGGAAGGGCAAGCGCATGGGCCATATGTTGCGCTACACCGAGGGGGTCTCGAACGCCCTAGCCAGCCACACCGGCGTCATGACATTCGTCTACGGCCCGCTCGGGATCCTCTCCATGCTGCGGGGCGCCGAGAAGCTCTTCCTCGACTGCATGAAGAACCCGGAGGTCGTGCAGGAAGCCTGCGCGGTTGTCAACGACGTGTTGCTCGAGTATATCGACGCCTTGTGCGAGACCTCCGCCCACGCTGTTGTGCTCGACACTCTGTTCGCATCCGGCTCGATCATGAGCAAAGATCTGTGGATGAAGATGGAAGGGCCGCATGCCCGCAAGCTAGCGGAACGGGTGCACAGCCACGGCAAGGCAGTGATAGTGCACAACTGCGGCAATAACGTCTACTTCGACATCCAGATCGAGACCATGGCGCCGGAGGCGATCAGCTTCGCGTACCTCCCCGACGACTGCAAGACCATGGAAGAGTGCAAGCAGAAGTGGGGCGACAAGACCTGCCTGATCGGCATGGTGCCCCCCAGCCCGGACATGATGCTGCACACTCCCGACCAGATCAAGGAGACCTGCAAGGAGCAGATCAAGGTGTTCGCCCCGGGCGGGGGCTTCATTCTATCGACCGGCTGTGAGTTCCCACCGAACGGCTCGCTGCTGAGCGCCATCGCCATGATGGAGGCGGCTGAGGAGTACGGGCGGTATCCGATCCAGTAGAGAGTGGGTGGTAAGGCCTCCGCAGGGGCAATCCTGCGGAGGCCGGCGTCGGAGGCACAGGGACAAGGAGGGAAGATGGGTTCTGACGAGCGCATGCAAGAACTGCTCACCGAGATGAAGGACGGCGTCATCGAGTACGACGAGGACCGGGTCAGCACCGCGGCCCAGGCTCTGGTCGACGAGGGCTTCGACGCCTACACGGGCATCA
>JAJZQZ010000188.1 GCA_021802965.1 Actinomycetes bacterium | reverse complement strand
CCGCGCCCGCGCCATGAGCAGCCTCCTTCGGTGAGCGTGACCACCAATGAGGCTATTATACTACAAGTCATTTACGGAACGTGACACTAGCCGGTGGTGGTCGTGGTCGACCCGCCCGTGTGGGCGGTGGTCGTCGTCGTGCCGCCCCGGATCGTCGTGGTCGTCGTGCTCTTGGTCGTCGTGGTCGTGGTGTCCACGACCTTGCTGCCTTCCTCGATGATCTTCGGGTGCATCGGGTAGCTGCTGACGAAGACGTCGCTGTGGATCGTCTTGCCGTCCTGCACCACCTTGCGCGTCACCTTGATCTGCTTGCCTGTTTGGCCGTCGTCGGTGATCTGGGTCTTCCCCACGGGCAGATCGGGGTTCTTCACGCGCTTCTCGGTAGGCGACTGGATGTTGTACCAATCGCCGGTGGTGTAGGTGACCTTGCGGTTGACAGGCGTGCCGTAGAGCACGAATGTGAGGCTGCTGCTCGACGAGGCCGACTTGATGAGGATCCAGTTGGGTGTGTCGTTGCGGAAGCGGAACGCGGGGCCTCCCCAGCTGACGGTCGCGTCACGACCCTTGGGATAGTGGCTGATGTAGAGGGAGTGGTTGGTGCGGGCCGTCACGTCGAGGCCCGCGAAGAATACGGCGTTGAACAGCGTCGTCGACACCTGACAGATCCCTCCGCCCAGTGAGTCCTCCAGCTTGCCCCCCGCGACGATCACGGGCGCAGTCTTGAAGCCGTTCGACTCAGTGCGTTGTCCTACCACTGTGTCGAAGTCGAATTCCGCGCCTGGTGCGAGCAGGGTGCCGTTGATGAGCTTGGCGGCCCGCTGAACGTTGGCCCGTCTGTTCGCTGAGCCACCGAACTCCGTGGTGTAGGCGCCTATCTTCTTGACGATGCCCATCCCCTTGGCCTGCTCGGTGGTCCGGTTCGGCGGGCTCTCCTTGACCGCCACCTTGGCCACTCTATCGGTCGGCGAGAGAGCGGCTTGCGTGATCGCCTCCGCCGTCTTCTCGGCGTCGAGTACCCGTCCGGTCTTGCTGGAGATGAGCGTAGCTGTGGAGCCGTCTGTCTCCCAGGTGGCGCTCTTGGCTTCCCGTTTGGCGGCTTTGCCGACCTCCTTGAAGAGCGACGCGAGCTTCTTCGGGGACACGAAAGCCACCAGGCGTGAGGTGTCCCCCTCGCCTTCGGTCTTGAACTCGAGCGACGACGTGATCTGGTCGGGTGACACCGTCCAGACATGGTCGTCGAGTTTCAGGCTGACCTTCGAGGCGATCATGGTCTTGACCTGCTCGACCACACCGCTCGTATCGGCGGCCTCGATGGCGGGCGCCTGGACCTTGAGCGGGATCTTCACGGTGGTGTCATGGAGGGTCATGAGCAGGACCTTCAGCTGCGCGCGGAGATCGTCCTGGTCGACCACCATGCCGTCCTTGCCCTCGATGACCCGCACGTCGCCGTTCTTGACCGCTACCCCGGCGTTCACGGGTGGCTTATCGAGGGTGTCGCTGATCTCGGTCATGAGCTCGTCCAGCAGGACGGAGTCGATCGAACCCGTGAGCGGGATGCGGCGGCTCGACACGTACAGGCCGAAGCGCTCGGCCAGGTTGCGCAGGATGTTGCTGGAACGGCCGGCTGCGAACGCCTCGTCGACCGTCGCCTCCACATCGATCTTGACGCCCAGGGCTGTGGGTCGTACCGGCCACTCTTTCGCCGCACTCATCAATGTGATGGGCTTCTCGGCCGCAGCTTTGACGCGGGTGTTCAGCACAGCCGAGGCCTCGTCCCTGGTGAGTCGGCCCACCGGCACGCCGGCGATCTCGACCCCGGGGTGGATGCGGTCGTACCCCAGGGCGGCGTCGACGACGATCGCGATCACGAAGACGGCCGCCAACAGCACCGCAGCCGCGATGAGACGGGCCTTCCAGCTGCCACGCGTTATGCTTCGTACTATGTCTGAAATCATGGCGTAGCCAGGCGCACCAGGTGAGAGTGGGGGTCTCCGGATGATCGAAGATGGTACAAGATACCAGAGGTCCGGCGGCGGAAACAGGTTTCCGGCCGTCGACCTCGCTCTCGTCGACACGCGCGTCGCGGGGGCCGTGGAGGCCGGCTTGCTGGAGCCCGGACTGGGCCGGCGTGTCTGCTTCGTGGCCCGTCTGCTTTCGGGACAGCGCCTCTCCGGCGAAACCTTGGCGGGCGCTCTGGGAGTGTCGCGCGCAGCGGTACACAAGTACGTCGTTTCCCTCCGATCTGCCGGACTGGGTCTGGAGTCCGCGCCGGGAAGCGGCTACCAGTTGGGCGAGTGGGGCGACCTGCTCCTGCCGGAGATCGTGCTGCCCGTCCTCTTGGGCTCGCCGCCGCGCCCGCGCCCGGGGCTGGATCTGGGTCTCCCCTACCTGTACACATCGGCGATCGGCTCAACGAATGCCTGGCTCAAGGAAGAAGCCGAGCAGGGTATCCCTGGCGGAGCGGTGGCGGTCACCGATCACCAGGTGGATGGTCGGGGACGTCTGGGCAGGGCCTGGATCAGCGAGGCGGCCAAGGACATCACGTTCTCGGTGCTCCTCCGGCCCGGTATCCCACCCGCTGAGGCGCCCCGGCTGGTGTTCGCGTCGGCCCTTGCTGTCTCGGAGACCGTGGCCGCGCTCGGCCTGGAGACGCGCGCGGGGATCAAGTGGCCCAACGATGTACTGGTCGACGGGCGCAAGGTGTGCGGCATCCTGTCGGAGGCGTCGATGGACATGGACCGGCTCCATTGGGTAGTGATCGGGCTGGGTCTCAATGTCAACAGCCGTCCCGACCAAGCGTTGCGTGCGCAGGACCTGCCCGCGGGTCGGCCGTTGCCGACCTCCCTCGCGCAATGTCTCGCGAGTCCGCTCCTCCGGGGCCCGCTCTTCGTCGAGCTTGTACGTCGTCTGGGCCGACGATGGCTGCAGGTCGAGCGTGGGCAGTGGGACGAGGTCCTGGCCGCCTGCAGGGAGCTCGATGTCCTACGGGGAAAGCCCGTGCGGGTGAGCTCGGGTCAGGGAGGCCGCCCGCCTCTCGTCGGGACGGGCGGCGGTTTCGGGCCGGACGGCGAGCTGGTGGTGATCGAGAAGAACGGGGCGACCACGATGGTGGTCGCCGGAGACGTCACCCTGGCCTACTAGCGGTGCTCCACCATGGGGCCTGTCAACCGGCAACTACAGTGTGGTTGACAATACGAGGCCGACTGGGGTACTCTCGGCGCCATCATGACCGCTGAAACTCATCTCGCGACCGATCAGCTTTCGAACCTCGAGAGCCCTGATGGGCTCGCAACACCGGGTCGGGGCACGCCGTCGGGGGGCGGCGTGCTCAGCTCGGCTTCCGCGTCTTCTCGATCCACTATGTTGCCCGCCGCCGCGGTGGCGCTCTGCGGCGTGATGGCGGCGCTGCTGGCCGTCTCGTCGTGGATATCGGTGCCCTTCGCTCCTGTCCCCTTCACCTTGCAGACACTCGCGGTGTTGGTGACCGGTGGCCTGCTGGGACGCCTGTGGGGTCCCGTGAGCGTTCTGGTGTACCTGCTGATCGGCCTGGTGGGCGTACCGGTGTTCGCCGGCTTCCAGGGTGGGCCGGGCACGCTGTTCGGCCCGCTCGGGGGATTCCTGTTCGGATTCGTCCTCGCCGCCTTCATCATGGGCTCGGCGACCGATCTGGCTCGCCGCCGCGGTCTCCGCGCGAAGTCGAGCCTCGTGATCCTCTGCCTGGGGGCGGCGGCGGCTGCTCTCGCGATCTACCTGCCTGGTCTGCCGTGGCTGATGGCGTCGACCGGCCTTCCCTTGAGTAAAGCCTTGTCGGCGGCCTTCTTTCCCTTCCTGATCCCCGATGCCCTCAAGGTGGTGGCCGCGGTCGGCCTCATCCGGGCCGTGGATGCCGCCCTCGGGCAGCAGGGACTCCGTCGCTTCTAGGTGCTGGGCCTCAGGCGAGACCGCCGGGCACCACCACGCACGACTCACCCGGCTGCAGCACGAGCACCTTCGTGTCTGTGCGCTCCTCCACGTCGCTCTTCCACGCGGCGGCATCTTGAGCGATGAACGGGAAGGTGTTGTAGTGCATGGGGAGGGCGACGCGGGGCTGCAGCAGTTCGACGGCGGTGACCGCGTCGTCCGGTCCCATGGTGTACTTGTCGCCGATGGGGAGCAGCGCTGCGTCGAGCCCCGCCCTGCCGATCAACTGCATGTCGGAGAACAGGCCCGTGTCGCCGGCGTGATAGAGCACCGTTCCTTCCTGGTCGCGCAGCAGGATGCCGGCTTCGGAGCCCATATACGTCCCATCGAGCGACGACGAATGATGGGCGGGGACCAGCTTGACCCGCCCGAATGGGAAGCTCATGGCGCCTCCGATCTGGAGGGCGTCGGTGGCCAGACCCTTCTCGGCAAGGTGGATCGCCAGCTCGTTCATGGCTATGACGCGGGCTCCCGTGCGCCCGGCGATGGCCTCGGTGTCTCCCAGATGGTCACGATGAGCGTGGCTTACGATGATGTAGTCGGCCTGCGCCTGGTCGGCGGTGACGTCGGCGTGGGGATTGCCTGTAATGAACGGGTCGATCCAGATGCGCAGGCCGCCGGTCTCGATCTCCCAGGCGGAGTGTCCGTGGAAGGTGAGCTTCACGTCCGTTCCTTTCTCCTGTATCCTGCCCCCGGGCCCTGGCGGGCGGTTTCTGCCCGCTCCGGACTGAGGCGGCACGCGCGCTGCAGGGCCGCCCCTTCGAGGGTAGCGCGCGACCGGCGCTATCGCAATCGCATGGGGGGCGGATGACCATTCTGGAGGCCGTGACACTCGGTGTCACGCAGGGACTCACAGAGTTCCTCCCGGTGTCGAGCTCCGGCCACTTGGTGCTGGTCCCCCAGTTCCTGGGCATGGCGCAGCCGCCCCTGGCCTTCGACGTCCTGCTGCACGTGGCCACCCTTGTGTCCGTCGCCGGGTACTTCGCGCGTGATTGGTACTCGATGATCCTGGCCTTCGTGGCGCCTCGGCGGCTCCCCGGTCGGAGCGCTCGGGAGTGGCGGCGCCTCGCCCTGTGGATCTTGGCTGGCACCATCCCCGCCGGGCTGGCGGGCTTCTTCCTCAAGGACTTCTTCGAATCGCTCTTCAGCAGCACCCTGGCGGTGGGAGTGTTCCTCATCCTGACCGCCTGCCTGCTCACGCTTTCGGACATCGTGGTGGGGTCGGGCCGACAGCGCAGGCGGGCGGTGGAGGACATGGGCTTGGTCGACGCCCTTATCGTCGGCTGCTACCAGGCGCTGGCGATCGCCCCGGGTCTCAGCCGTTCGGGATCGACCATCGCGGGCGCGACGTTCTTGGGACTCGGCCGGGAGGCCGCCGCGCGGTTCAGCTTCTTGCTCAGCGTGCCCATCATCGTCGGCTCGGCGCTCCTCACCGCCGGCGACCTCAGCTCCGGCATCCAGGGGGGCGACGGCCTGGCCTACGCGATCGGGGCTATAACCGCTGTCGTCTCCGGGCTGGCGGCGATCCATCTGCTGTTACGCTACGTGCGCTCGCACCGTCTGCTGCCCTTCGCCGTCTACGCCTTTCTCCTCGGCGTGCTCGTCGTGGTACTCAGCCTGATCTGACCTTCTTCCTCAGGCTCATGGGCCGCGCGCCGGCGCGCGGAAGCGGCTCATACTTCCTTCACACTCCTCACGCATAGTCCTCACCCCCTTTGGCTACAATCCCTCTCGATAGTACTTTTGCGTCTTGACCGCGTCAGGCGCGCAGGCGGAGGAAGATAAAGATGGATACGTGGCGTCATGGTCGCGGGCGGCGGGAAGGCCGCACGCTGGGAAGGCACCGCCGGGTGTTCCTGGTGCTCTTGCTGCTCGCCTTCTTGGGCGTCGTCGCCCTGGGAGCGGTCGGCTGCGCCCAGGTTCCCACCATCAAGATCGGGAAGGCCTCTTCGTCGTCCTCGAACACGACCGCCGGAGTGACGGCGGCGATCAACGGTAGCGACAAACCGGTGGTGTCTGACGGCGACCTGACGAGCCCGGCGGAGGCCGTGGCGGCGGCGGTCGGCCCGAGCATCGTCAATGTGGCTGTCGAGGGCGTCGCGCAAAGCGGCTTCGGTAGCCAGCAGTTCGCCGGAGAGGGTTCGGGCGTCATCCTCAGCGCCGATGGCTACATCTTGACGAACAATCACGTGGTGGCAGTGGACAATGGGACCGGCACGCAGACCCCCGTCGACAAGGTCACGGTGACCCTGGCGACCGGCGAACAGCTGCCCGCCAGGATCATCGGCCGGGACCCGTATGCCGACCTCGCGGTCATCAAGGTGGACAAGGGCGGCCTTCCCGCGGCCCAGTTCATCGGCAACTTCGCCGATGTCAAGATCGGCCAGTACGCGATCGCCATCGGTAGCCCGCTGGGCCTGAAGAACTCGGTCACTCTGGGGATCATCAGCGGCATGGGCCGGGAGATCGACGTGCCGGCGGGTTCTACCGAGCAGTTCGCGCTCGTCGACCTGATACAGACCGACGCGGCGATCAGTCCGGGTAACTCCGGCGGCGCCCTGGTCGATGCGAAGGGCCGCGTCATCGGCATCAACGTGGCCTACCTCCCGCCGAGCCAGACGGGGGCGCAGAACCTCGGCTTCGCCATCCCGTCCGACTATGCCAAGGACGTGGCCCAGGAACTCATCAAGACCGGTCAGGTCCGGCATGCCTTCTTGGGCATCAGAAACCAGACGGTGACCCCGGAGTTGCAGCAGCAGTTCGGCCTCTCTCGCTCCTCGGGTGTCCTGGTGGGCGGCACCGATCCGGGTACTCCCGCCGCCAAAGCCGGGCTGAAGCAGGGCGACATCATCACCAAGATCGATGACAAGACAGTCACCAACGACACCGACCTCTACGCTATCCTGCGGCGGCACAAGCCCGGCGACGTGGCGACGGTGGCCTTCGATCGCAACGGCCAGGAGCAGACGGTGCAGGTCACCCTCGGCGAGCGGCCTCAGTAAAGCCTCCCCTGGTCCTCCCCCGGACCGAGTGCGGGGCCGTCGGGCGGGAGATCCGCCCGGCGGCCCCGCGCCATTTCAAGGGCCCGCTTCGCGGGCCCCGTTCACCGTATG
>JAJZQZ010000187.1 GCA_021802965.1 Actinomycetes bacterium | reverse complement strand
CCGATCTCATGGTGCCGCGGGCCGAGGCTCTGCTCTACGCGGCCGCTCGGGCGCAGCTGGTCGAAGAGGTCATACGCCCTGCTCTCGATGAGGGCCGCATCGTGCTCTCCGACCGCTACATAGACTCGTCTCTCGCATATCAGGGGTACGGGCGCGGGCTCACGGTCGAGGACGTGCTCATGCTGAACGTATGGGCGACGGAATGCCTGTTCCCCGACCTCACCATCGCCCTCCTGGTCGATGATGACACCCGGGCCGAGCGCGCGGACGGGGAGGTCGACCGGCTGGAGTCCGAAGCCGCTTCGTTCTTCCAGAGGGTAGCCGAAGGCTATCGTTCGCTCGCCGACGAGCACCCTCACCGGGTCCGGGTGGTCGATGGACGGGGCACGGTCGACGAGGTCCACGCGGCCATCGTGGCCGTCGTCGAGGAGGAGTTCGGGCTCTTCAGCGCTCCCGCTCCGTAAGGGCGCGGGGCTCAGCGCCGGCACGCCGGCCGCCTTGCTACACTGGCGTATGGCCATCTTCGACGACATCGTCGGGCAAGACCTTGCCCTCACCGTGCTGCGGCGCGCGCTTTCCGCGGGCGCCGCCCACGCCTATCTCTTCACGGGTCCGTCGGGAGTCGGTAAGGGGGAAGCAGCAGTGGAGTTCGCCGCCGCCCTCACCTGTCCTGACGGAGGCTGCGGGGAGTGCGACTGCTGCCGGCGGGTCCGGGAAGGCATCCACCCGGACGTCGATGTGCTCTCGCCTGAGGGGACCTTCATCACGGTGGACCAGATCCGCGAGATCAACCGCGAGGTCGCGCTCCGCCCGTTCGAGGCTCGGGTGCGGGTGTACGTCATCCTCGAGGCCGAGTCGATGAACGTGCCCGCGGCCAACGCGTTCCTGCGCACCCTGGAGGAGCCGCCTCCGCACGCCCATTTCGTGCTCGTGTCCAGCCAGCCCGAGGAGCTGCTGGACACCATCGTCTCGCGATGCCAGCGCGTCCCTTTCCGGCGGACCCCGGCGCCCCTGCTCGGGCGGCATCTTTCGGAGCGGTTCGGTCTGTCGGAGATCGATGCCACCGCCTTCGCCCGGGTGGCGCAAGGCGACTTGGCCTACGGTCGGCGACTGGCCTCGGATCCCATGGCACGCGAATGGCGGTTGCGCCTCATCGAGTGGGCCAGGAGCATACCGGGGGCGAGCACGCTCGACGCCGAGAACATGCTCGACGAGATCTTCGCTTCGGTGGAGCGGCAGGCGGACGCCCGAGTGGAGGCGCTGGACGCGCGCAAGGAGGCCGACTTGGGCTGGGCTGCCGACGCGCGGACGCGGGCCCGCGTGGAGAAGCTTCACGACCAGAAGGTCAAGCGGGAGCGACGCCGGGCGGTCAACGACGGGCTCGAGGAGGTCATGCGCACGCTCGCCGGCTGGTACCGGGATCTGGCCGCAGCCGCGATGGGGGCCGACGAAGCCGTCCTCAACCACGACTACGCTTACGAGCTGCAAAGCGAGGCCTTCCCGGGGCGGGTCGAGGCCTACGTGGCCGCTATCGACTGCGCCAGAAGGGCGACGCGGCGGTTCCGCTATAATGTCGATGCGCGCTGCGCACTCGAAGACATGGTCTTGTCCATCAAGGAGGCTCTCCTCTAGTGACCGACGTAGTCGGTGTCGTATTCCACAAGGGCGGAAGAGTCTACTATTTCGATCCAGCTTCAATAGAGCTAGCTCGGGGCGACCAGGTGGTCGTCCAGACGATGCGGGGGACGGAGATCGGCGAAGTCGTCGATGCCCCCCATGAGATCGACAATGGTGGGTTGCCGGCACCCCTCAAGCGAGTCGTCCGCAAGGCGACGCCCACTGACCTCGACATGCTCGAGGCCAACGTCGAGCTACGTCGCGAGGCCTTGCGGGCCTGCCGTCGCCTCATCGACGAGCACCGGCTCGACATGAAGCTCGTCGACGCCGAGATCGTGTTCGGCGGAGGCAAGATCAGCTTCAGCTTCTACTCCGAGGAGCGGGTGGACTTCCGCGCCTTGGTGGCCGATCTGGCGAAGGAGCTCAAGGTCCGCATCGAGCTTCGCCAGATAGGCGCGCGCGAGGAGGCCCGGGTCGTTGGGGGATTGGGACCCTGCGGTCGCCACCTTTGCTGCACCCTGTGGCAGGGCGACCAGGAGCCGGTCTCCATCCGCATGGCCAAGGAGCAGAACCTCCCGCTCAACCCGATGAAGATCTCCGGCCTCTGCGGCCGGTTGATGTGTTGCCTCAAGTACGAGCAGGAGCAGTACGTCTGCTTCCGCAAGGAAGCGCCCTCCCGCGGCACCCAGGTGCAGTCGAGCGAGGGACAGGGCGTGGTGATCGGCTTCCAGGTGCCAAAGGATTCGCTGACGCTGCGCATGGAGGACGGCAGCATCGCCGACGTCCCCATCGACGACTGCAGCTGCGGGGGAACCCCCTGCCGCAAGTCCACGGCGCCTACCGTTCCCGTGGTGGTCCTGGATCTGCCGGAGTCGGACGAAGTGCCCGCGCCGCCAGGCATCGAGGGCGTGGATGCCGGAACGGGCCCCGATCTCTCAGAGAGCCGGCCGACCGACCACGTGGAAGCCGCTTCGTGCCCGCCCGTTCCCGCGCCTCGCGAGCCTGACCTGGTCTTCGAGGGGCAGGATAAAGCTGAAGTCGAGCCAGAGGTGGGCCCGGCGGGAGAGATCGAGGGGCCGGAGGCAGCTCCTGAAGCAGTCGGCGAGCCCAAGCGCACGGGTAGGTCCCGTCGCAGCCGTGGACGCGGCCGGCGGCGCGGACCTCGCCCCGACGCGGGCGCAGGGGAATCGGGCTCGTAGTCTGTCGGGGGCTTTGCCCCCCAGGGAGGAGAGGGATGCGGAGATGCCGCGCAACAGGCGGGGGCTCAGGGCTGCGGCTCGTGCTTGCGCTTGCGATCGTAACGGCGTCTCTCATGATCCTTCCGGCGGCCGCCTGGGCCACCCCTGAGTTCGCGTCCCAGACCGGTAAGGCGTGCGACTACTGTCACTCCACCCCCGGCGGCCCCCTGAACGCCGAGGGACAGGCCTTCAAGGACAACGGCTTCGTCTTGCCTGCGGCGACTCCGACCAGCACGGTGGCCGGGGCTTCGTCGACCACAGCCCCGGAGTCTCCCCTGACTAGCGTCGCACCGCCGGGCACCGGCTCGGGGGCCGGATCCAGCGGTCCCCTCGTGCCCCTTGCGAGGTGGCTGCGCACCCTCCTGCTCTGGCTCCATCTGGTGGGGGTGGTCGCCTGGCTCGGGGCCATCATCTTCGTGCACGTCGTGCAGACGCCGCGGGTCGCGGGCCGCGGTATCCCGCGGGGCTACTTCAAGCTCGCCTGGCCTTCGATTGCGCTCGCCGGCGCCTCAGGCGTCATCCTGACTCTCGGGGACGTCTCGAGGCTAGGGGCGCTCACCGAGGGACGCTGGGGCACGGTCCTGCTGATCAAGATCGCCATCTATCTGTTCCTGGTCGCGGTGGCTTTCCTGGCTACCTTCGTGCTCAGCCCGCGCCTGCGCCGCTTGGGCGTGCAGGCCGAGGTCGGCAGCGACCACCAACGACTGCGGGAGCAGGGCCGGGTCACGGTCGGGTACAACGGCTGCGTGTACGACGTCACCGACAGCCACCTGTGGCGCCAGGGGCGGCACGCCAAGCGTCACGAGGCGTGGACCGATCTCACGGCCTCCCTGGGGGGCGCTCCGCACGGCCCCGAGGTGTTCGAGAGGTTCCCGGTCGTGGCCGGCAAGGAGCCCGGCTTCGTCCCTCCTGTGGCCCGGTTGTTCGTCGTCATCGCCTACGTGAACCTGGGGATGGTGCTGGGCGTGCTCCTTGCGGTGGCGGCCTGGTAGCAGGGCGGCCACGGCTTGTTGGAAGACGCGCCGCCGCCTTGCCAACCCCCCGGCGAGCCACTAAACTAAGCCACCCGTAACGGGCCGACGTAGCTCAGTTGGCAGAGCGGCTCACTCGTAATGAGCAGGTCAGGGGTTCGACTCCCCTCGTCGGCTTTGTATCCTACTTCGGCTACGATCGGTCGGCGAAGCCCGAAGCTTGACGGGACGTGGCCATGAGCGTACGTTGTGGGAGCGGTAGGGGGGAGGAGCGCCCGAATTCTGCTGCACCAGAAGAGCGAGTTCGCTGTGACTCGAGGTTGTGAAGCCATCGGCCCGACGGGGAATGATGGAGCCTGGATTCCCGGCGACTGCGCTTGGCGGTCCTTTCTCTTGCCCTCGAAACCCTCGGGAGGAGTCGCGAGGCGGATGGGAACCCTCAAAGAAGAAAGGGCTGGGAGGTTGGCGATGATGAAGCGGCTGTTGTTGGTGGGAGTGCTGGTGCTGGTGTTGGTGCTGGCGATGGCGCTTCCAGCTTTGGCCACGGGCGGAGGCCCGCAGGGCAAGCTGGTGCTGAACGTCACCTACAAAGTGACCAATGACGAGGACAGTGGATTCGTCGGATACTGGGCCCTGGACGACTACAACAGGCACGTTCAGGTCTGGCAGACCGGACCGACCTCCTTCTACGTCGTTGGTTCATATACGGGCGAATGGCATACCTTTGCCGGGGCGCTCAGCCCCATGGCCGGCGTCACACAAGGAGCCGATGCTTCAGGGTCGATGGAGGGCGGCTACACGGGGACCTTTGATTATGCCGGCGTTGTGAATCCCGATGGTCGTGCAGCTATGGGGAACATCGGAGTGTATGACTTCGGTGGAACCAAGGTCGATGTTCTCTTGGGGACCTTCGGAGCAGGACAAACAGGTCCGACGACCGCGCACAGCGTACTTGCCGACTATTTCCCCGGATACCCTGGTGTTACCTACATCGACTGGGGCTGGACTTACGGGTACCAGGATCAGGTATGGGTGAATGCGATGGCGGGGAGTTCGGGGGATGTCGTCATCCCGTAATTGATGAAGTCTCGTCAAAGCCCGTCAAAAGAGGCGGCATCAGGGGCCATCCTTCGGGGTGGCCCCTTTTCAACTGTCATTGTACTTCCCCGCGCCCGGAAAGCCTCGGGTGACGGGAGCCGCCGTTGACGCTCGACTGTACAGACCGTAGACTCAAAGGCTGTTAGTGATCGACGGCAAGACCGGGGCGCGACTGTGGCTCGAACTCCGTGCAACCGCCTTCTTTGCCTGGACGGCGTGGGCCGCCGCCGCACAGCGACCGGGCAAGGACTATTCCTATACGAACAACTGGCCGGGCGAGACCTCGATCGGCAATTCGCCGACCGCAGACGCTCTCGTTTGGAGCGCGCTCTCGTTGATCCTGCTGATCGGCGGCACCGGCCTGTTACTCGCGATCTTCGGCCGTTACGAATGGCTCGGCTGGCATCGACGCGAAGACCAACTCCTCGAGTTTCGGGCACCGGACGCGGTGACGATCACGCCGGCGCAGCGCGCCACGGGCTCGTTCTTCTTCGTCACGGCGCTGCTCTTCGTGCTTCAGACGCTGGTCGGCACGCTGACCCAGCGCAGCCACCTCGTGAGCACGAAGGGCAGGGGCGGATGGGATGAGCAACTCGTTGCTGCAAGGCCGGCGAGGTCTGGTGGTGGTCCTCGCGGTGGTGCTGGCGGTGGGGGCCCTGTTGCTGGGCGTCACGCGGCCTCCGCATACCCCCGGTTCTCCGGCCGAGTCGGTGCCGCCTGTTTCCCCCACCACGACCGGCGCGCTCGTCCACGCTTCCGGCTCCGCGGCCACGGTGCCTTCGGCCGATCTCCGCGGGGACGTACTTCCGGTCACCCTGCCCACCGGCGCCGTGAATGTGCACGTCCCCATATTGATGTACCACTACGTGGATGCCCAACCTCCGCCGGCGGGGCCCTACGCCGATTCTCTGACCGTGCGCACCGACGACTTCTCGGCCCAGATGCAGTACCTGGTGGACACCGGGCACCACACCGTCACGCTGTCCGACGTTTACCTAGCCATGGCCGGGCGGCGACGTCTACCCACAAAGCCAGTGGCGCTCACCTTCGACGACGGCGGGTTGGATAACTACACTGTGGCGTTCCCCGAGCTCGAGCGGCGCGGGTTGACCGCCACGTTCTTCGTCATCACCGGAAAGGTGGGCAAGCCAGGCCAGATGACCTGGGCGCAGCTGGCGGAGATGTCCCGGCGAGGGATGTCGATCGAGTCACACACCGTCTCTCATCCTGATCTGAGGTCTGTTTCGTCGCGTCGCCTGAAGTCCGAGCTGGCGGACTCGCGCGCAGCGATCCAGGCGGCCCTCGACGTCCCCAGTCAGATCCTCTGCTACCCGTCCGGCGCCTACAACAATGCGGTCATCAAGGCCGCCCGGGCAGCTGGATATGTCATGGCTGTCAGCACCGGCCGAGGGAGGGATGGGGATCCTGGCGCCGTGTTCGAGTTGAAACGACGGAGAGTGGCGTCCTCCGTGTCGCTAGGCGGATTCGCGCACCTCCTGCAGCATTGACCGCTGAGGTGATTCTTCAGTCGGTCTAGGGTCAGCCGCCGGGCGTCCGAGTCACCCCCGGGAATCCGTACTTCTTCTGGCGATATGCGGTCGTGTAGCGGCGGCAGTAGGGGTCGCGGCCCAAGACCATCTCCGCAGCGACGAGCTCCTGCATGAGAGCGTTGTCGTTGGGGTCCATCAGAGCCGCGTCCAGGCCGGCTTCGATCGAGAAGGCCAGGAAGACCCGGTTGATCAGGTTCCTCGCGGGCAGCGAGTAGGAGAGGTTCGAGAGGCCCACGCACAGCTTGACCTCGGGGAAGGCGGACTTGACCCGGCGCATGGCCTCCAAGGTGACGGCGCCGCTCTCGGCGTAGCCGGCCAAGGGCAGGACCAAAGGGTCGACATAGACCAGGCTGTCGGCCACGCCGGCCGCCCGGGTCTCGCCGATGATGCGCTCCACGATGCCCAGGCGGACCTCCACGTCCTTGCTCACGCCGCCGTCGTCGGCGGCCAGAGCCACCACGGGACAGCCCATCTCGGCCACGATGGGCAGCACTCCCTCCAGTCGGGGCCGCTCCCCGCTTATGGAGTTCACCAGGGGGGTCTTCTCACAGAGCGCCAGCGCCGCGCGCAGGGCGCTGGGGTTGGCGCTGTCCACGCAAAGAGGCACGTCCACCGCCGATTGCACGGTC
>JAJZQZ010000186.1 GCA_021802965.1 Actinomycetes bacterium | reverse complement strand
CGCGCTCCCCGAAGGTACAATCCCGGGTGAATGGCCACCTTCCGCCGCATGACATCAGTCTTCTTACGAGGCCACTGGGGCGCTCTCCTCGTGTCATTGGCCCTAGCGATCGCCACCACCTGCCTGGGTCTGGTCATACCCTGGTTGGTGCGCGCCGCCATCGACCAAGCTCTTCTGGGGGGCCGCCCCCAGCTGCTTCTCCCTCTGGCCCTTGGCATACTCGGGGTCGCCCTCCTGCGCGCGGCCGCGGCCTTCGGCCGAAGAGTGGTGTCGGGCCGCCTCTCGATAGGGGTCGAGACCGAGGTCCGCAATCGGCTGTTCACCCATCTCACCCGCCTCGGCCTGGACTTCTACGTGCAGTCTCAGATCGGCCAGCTGATGTCACGAGCCATCGCCGACGTCCGGGCGGTACGTATGTTCCTCGGGTACGGGTTGATCTTCACCCTGACGAACTCACTGACCCTCGTCCTTGTGACGGTGATCCTCTTCCGGCTGCAGCCGGTCCTGGCCGTCGCCTGCCTGCTGCCCATGCCCTTCATCCTGGTGACCGCCAGGGCCTTCAGCCGCCGCCTTCATCCCTCGCTGTGGGCGGTGCAGCAGCGGGTGGCGGAGCTCACCGCGGTGGCCGAGGAGCGCATCACCGGCATCCGCGTGATCAAGGCCTTCGCGGTCGAAGACCAGCAGCTCGAGACCTTCGCTCTGGCGTCCGACCACATATACCAGCAGAACCTCGAGGCAGCCGCCATCCGCAGCCGCTACATCCCCATACTCGGCATCCTCCCCAACATCAGCCTGCTGATCATACTGTTCCTGGGGGGCCGCATGGTGATCAACGGCCAGCTCACGCTGGGCAGTCTGATCGCCTTCAACGGGTATGTCATGCTCCTGGTCTGGCCGATGCGCATGCTCGGCATGCTGATCAGCTGGGCCGAGCGGGCCATCGCCGCGGGGGAGCGGGTGCTCGAAGTCCTGGACACTCCTCCCACCGTGGCCGACGCCCCTGGGGCCCAGGATATCGGCCGCCTCGAAGGTCGCATCGAGTTCGACGACGTCGCCTTCTCCCATGGCAGGGAGGAGGTGCTGCGCGGCGTGAGCCTGACGATCGATGCGGGCGAGACGATAGCCTTGGTGGGACGCACCGGCTGCGGCAAGACCACCTTGGCACATCTGATCTTGCGCTTCCACGACCCTGACCGAGGCACGGTGCGCATCGACGGACACGACCTTCGCGACGTCACCCTGACGTCGCTCCGGCGGCAGATCGGGCTCGTCGACCAGGACCCCTTCCTCTTCAGCGCCTCCGTCCGCGACAACATCCGTTACGGACGGCCTGAGGTCGGGGATGAAGCCGTGGCGGCGGCGGCCTGCGCCGCCGCCGCCGAAGACTTCATCCGCGCGCTCCCCGCCGGCTACGACACGATCATCGGCGAGCGCGGCATGACCCTGAGCGGGGGCCAGCGCCAGCGCCTGGCCCTGGCCCGCGCGCTCCTCGTCGACCCGCGCATCTTGGTGCTCGACGACGCCACGTCGAGCATCGATGCCGAGACCGAAGGGCGCATCCTCGAAGCTCTCCGGTCGATCAGGGGCAGCCGTACGACCGTGATCATCGCTCACCGCCCCTCGACGGTCCTGCTCGCCGACCGAGTCGTGCTGATGGACGCCGGTAGGATCCGGGCCACCGGCTCGAGCGAACAGGTCCCGTGGCAGAGCATCCTGATCGAAGACGCGGAGATAGGCCTGCAGCGGCAGCTTGCGGACGCCTATCGGGACACCTCCGGAGAAGCCGGATCGGCCGACGCCGCATGAGTGCTCGTCCCCCCCGCACTTCTTCCCGCCGTGACGCATCCGACAGGATGGAGCGCAGCGGCGTGGCCTTCTGGGTCCGCCGCCGATCACTCGTTCGCCTCGCCCGCTTCGTCGGCAGCTACCGTCTCCAGGCAGTGGGGACGCTGCTCGCCATGGCCGGTCTCACCGCGACCGGATTGGCCGGGCCCTACCTGTTCCGCCTGGCGATCGACAAGGGCATCGGAAAGCGCGACACCAGGTACCTGCTGGGCATCGCCGCGCTCTACTCGCTCATCTACCTCCTCGGCGCGGCTTTCAACGCCCTGCAGACGTACGGTTCCACCTGGGTGGGAGAGCGTGTGGTCCGAGACCTGCGCGACACCTTGTTCGAGCATCTCACTTCCCTCGACCTCGCCTACTACACGAGACAACGAGCCGGTTGGGTCGTCTCCCGCCTGACCAACGACATCGAGGCCCTCGAGCAACTGCTCGTCGAAGGTACGAACCAGCTCGTCACCAGCGTCCTCACTCTGATAGGGGCCACCATCATCCTCTTCAGCATGGACCCGCGGCTGGCGGCGGTCACGATGACCGTCCTCCCCTTCCTGATGGTGGGCACCTTCATCTTTCGCACTCGAGCCGCTCGCGCCTACCGCAAGGTACGAAACGCGGTCGGCGATGTCAGCGCGGCGCTGCAGGAAGCGCTGAGCGGGATGACCGTGGTCCAGGCCTTCGCACGGGAAGAGCCGGACAGCCGGGCCTTCGCCGCGACCAATGAGCACTACCGCAAGACGAACATGTCGACCATCTTCCTCTCGGGCACCTACTTCCCGGCAGTCGAGCTCCTCAGCGCGGTCGCGACTGCATCGATCCTCCTCTACGGAGGGCATCAGGTGGCTCAGGGAGTCCTGACGGTGGGCGTCCTCGCGGCCTTCATCGGCTATCTCTCGAGCTTCTTCGACCCGATCGAATCCCTCTCCGACCTCTACAATACGGTCCAGTCCTCTGGAGCGGCCCTGGAGAAGATCCTGTCCGTGCTGGACACCGAGCCAGGCGAGGCCGAGAGCTTGGGCGAACTGTCGGCCGGACCTCTTGCCGGCGACATCGCACTGTCCGAGGTGTCGTTCGCCTACACCGCTGAGACCGCGGAGGTCCTCGACCACCTGTCCCTGCACATCCCGGCGGGGCAGAGAGTGGCCATCGTGGGCCCCACCGGAGCGGGCAAGAGCACCCTCGCCCGCCTGCTTCTGCGCTTCTACACACCGACCTCGGGAACGATCCTCGTCGACGGTGTCGACCTCCGCGACTTCGACGTGCGGGAGTATCGGCGACATATCGGCTACGTGCCCCAGGAACCCCATCTGTTCTCCGGCACCGTCGTGGACAACATCCGCCTGGCCCGGCCGGCCGCGAGTCTCGAGGAAGTGCGAGAGGCCACCCGCGAGTTGGGCATCGACGATCTTCTGCTGTCCTTGCCGGAGGGATACGAGACTCCGGTCCACGAGCGCGGGACGCGTCTATCGGCGGGCGAGCGGCAGCTTGTGGCGTTCGCCCGCTCGTTCTTCGCGCGCCCCGAGATCCTGATCCTGGACGAAGCCACATCCAGCGTCGACCCCGGCACCGAGCACCGCATGGAATCCGCGCTGACCCGTCTCCTCAGCGGCCGCACGGCGATAATCATCGCCCACCGACTGTCCACGGTGGAGGCGGCAGACAGGGTCCTCGTCATGGAGGGCGGACGCATAGTCGAGGACGGCTCTCACGCCTCCCTGCTGGGCGCCGCCGGGCCCTATTCACGCCTGTATGCGGCACAGCTCGCCGCGGCCCCCTCGGGGAACGCCTAGGACGCCGAGTGCGTCACAACACCGGTGGCCCCGATCGCCCTTGCGTGACGAACGTTTGTTCGTTATACTGTATGCAGCGGGACTAGGGGATAAACCCCTGTTTGGCAATGTTTGACTTCGATTGCTATGGACAATACTGTCGGGCAGGGGTACAATCCACGGGTTTGCGTGAGTTCGGATCTGGATGAAGGGACAGGGTAACGCGACTTATGACGATGCACCAAGAGACCGAGACGATAACAGCCGAAGGCCGGCGTGGCGTCGATATGCAGGATATTATTCAGCTGGGCCAAGAGCGCGGCTACGTCACGAGCGACGAGATCATGGGCCTGGTAGAAGAGCATGACATGACCACCGACGAGATCGAAGAGCTGTACTCGCAGCTGTTCGACCAGAGCGTCGAGGTCTACGAGCAGAGCCCGGTGGCAGCGGGCGTGCTCGAACAACCAGAGCCCGCGCTCGATTTGTCGGTCGAGACGATAAGTCACGATCCGCTCCGCCTCTACCTGAAGGAAGCGGGCGAGATCCCCCTTCTGACCAAGGATGAGGAGATCGAGCTGGCGAAGCGCATCGAGGCGGGCGACAAGAGGGCCAAGGATCGCATGATCCAGTCCAACCTCCGGTTGGTCATATCCATCGCCAAGAACTACTACACTCAGGACATGGATCTGCTGGACCTGATCCAAGAAGGCAACACGGGTCTTATCCGCGCGGTCGAGAAGTTCGACTACCGCAAGGGCTACAAGTTCTCGACGTACGCCACCTGGTGGATACGCCAGGCGATCACCCGCGCCATCGCGAACCAGGACCGCAACATCCGCATCCCGGTCCACATGATCGAGAAGATCAACAAGATGGTGCGCACCGAGCGCAAGCTGCTGCAGGAGACCGGCAAGGAACCCACCGACGACGAACTGGCCGACGAGCTCGGCATCGAGGCCCAAGAAGTGCGCGAGATGCGCAAGATCGCGCAGCGCACCACCTCCCTCGAGACGCCCATCGGTGACGAGGATGACGCTGAGTTGGGCGATTTCATCGAGAACCACAGCACGCCCGATCCCGCCGACGCGGTCCAGAGCCTGCTTGCCAAGGAGAGCCTCGATCGTGTCCTCAAGGCGATGGACGAGCGCGAGCGCAAGGTGGTCGAGTTGCGGTTCGGTCTGAAAGGGGAGCACCCCCGCACTCTGGCCGAGGTCAGCTCCCGCTTCAACGTGAGCCGGGAACGGATCCGCCAGATCGAAGCCAAGGCCCTCGAGCAGATCAAGAACTCCGAGCACATCCAGGCGCTGCGCGAGACCGCTTGAAGAGCGTAGGGGCAGCCCCTACCGATACGCCCAGAAGACGCGAGAAGCGCGGCCCCGGCCGCGCTTCTTCCTTCTGATCTAGCCGGCGGGCGCGGGTTCTCCGCGGAGGGTGCGGATGCCGCGGGCGATGTGGTCCAGCACGACCTCCGCGATCGTCTCCTTCTGCGCGCGTTCCACCTTGACCTCGGAGCTCGGCGTCAGGATGAAGACCTCGTTGTAGTCCGAGTTGAAGCCGATGTCCTGGCGCGAGATGTCGTTGAAGACGATCATGTCCAGGTGCTTCCGCGCCAGCTTCTCCCGGGCCCTGGCCAGGCCTTCCATGCCGTATTCAGCGGCGAACCCCACGATGAACTGGTCGGGGCGCTTCTTGAGCGCGACCTCGCAGAGGATGTCGGTGGTGGGGCAAAGGCTGACCGACAGGTCTTCCAAGCTCTTGCCGATCTTGCCCCCGGTCGGCATCACCACCGAGTAGTCCGCGACGGCGGCCGCCATGATGAGCACGTCCAGGTCGGGCAGGAGACCGATGACCTCCCGGTACATGGCCGCGGCGGTAGGAGTCTCAACCTCTCGCACCCCCGGAGCGGCCGGGAGGTCGACGTAGGCCTTGATCAGCTCGACGCGCGCTCCCCGGTCGAAGGCGCCCCGAGCCAGAGCCGCCCCCATCTTGCCAGAGCTCCGGTTGCCGATGAAACGGACGGCGTCGATGGGCTCTCGGGTGCCGCCCGCCGTGATGGCCACGCGCAATCCGCGCAGGTCGGTCTTGCGCTCCACCTGGAGACGGTGCTTCACCTCGGCCACGATGCTGTCTGGATCGGCCATACGGCCCGAGCCGTACACGCCGCAGGCCAGCTCCCCCGCTCCGGGCTCAAGGATGAACACCCCCTGATCGCGAAGGGTGGACACGTTGCGCTGGGTGGCGGCATGATGCCACATGTTGGTGTTCATCGAGGGAGCGATCACGACGGTGCCGGAATACGCGAGGTAGGTGGCCGCGAGCAGGTTGTCGGCCAAGCCGCCGGCCATCTTGGCGAGAGTGTTGGCCGTGGCGGGCGCGATCACGAAGATGTCGGCCGCGTTACCTTCTTCTATGTGGGTGATGGCGAAGTCCGCCCGCAGGCGGTCACCGACGTGCACGGCGTGCCCGGACAGGGTCTCGAACGTCAGGGGCGCGACGAAGCGGGTGGCGGCCTTGGTCATCATGACCCGGACGTCCATGCCCGCCTTCTGAAAACCCCGCACCAGCTCCGCCGATTTATAGGCGGCGATGCCCCCGGTGACTCCGAGAAGAACGGTCGACGACGAGGTCATCGCGCCTCAGACGGACGCCTAGCCAGGCCTCGAGATCAGCCTTCGGCGCGGAGGCGGTAGCTGATCTCCCCTCGGGCTACCTCTTCCATGGCTATGGTGAGGTAGTTGCGGGAGGTCGTGTGGATGAGCGGCGGAGCCACGTCCTCGAACGAGCCGCCTTCACCGAGACTGCGGTAGTAGCTGTTGATCTGACGAGCCCGCTTGGCCGTGACCATGACGGCGGTGTAGCGGTTGGGCTTCTCCTCTTGCTCGTCGTGCGACTTCAGGAGGCCATCGATGATCTCGTCGACAGTGGGTTTATTCATCCCCAGGTCACCTCGAGGGGTCGTGTGCGCGGATGTCGTCGAGAGCGGCCTGCAGCTGATCCGCAGCTATCTCGACGTCGTCGTTCACTATAACATAGTCGAACTCTCTACCTTCTGCTGCGGAATCCCGAGCCAGTGCCTCCAGCTCGATGCGGGCATGCTCCAGCCGTCGCCGGAGGGTCTCCTCGGATTCAGTGCCACGTCGACGTAGGCGTTCCTCCAGCTCCTCGGGCCCCGGCGGCGCGATGAACACGATAACGGCGTCCGGGTCGCGCGCGAGCACCTGTCGAGCCCCCTGCAGCTCGATCTCAAGGATGACGTCGCGTCCCGCGTCGAGGTGAGCCCGCACGGCGGCGGCCGGGGTACCGTAGAGGTTGCCACTGTACTCGGCCCACTCGAGGAACTCTCCCGCGGCGGCGCGGCGCTCGAACTCCTCCCGACTGATGAAGAAGTACTCGCGTCCCTCACGTTCGGCGCCGGCGGTCCAGGGCCAGAGCCGTCGATACCACTTCTTGACCCGGGGTGCGCGGGTCGTCGCGGATATAGACGTGACCATGTCGGAGAAGCGAGGGACGACTTTGGCGATGAGCG
>JAJZQZ010000185.1 GCA_021802965.1 Actinomycetes bacterium | reverse complement strand
TACAGTCCCGATTGCCGGAAGAGGCGATCCACACGGGCGGCGTCACCGTTCGTCCACCAGGCGAGACGATTCAGCAGCGCCTGGTCGGCCTCGGATTGGCTCGTATACCCACTTGTGTCTCCGTGCCAGAGGGCCGCGAAGTCGGCGCCGTTGCGCGCGGTCAGGGCCTTGGCGATTAGTTCGCGGTCGTCGGGCAAGGTGGCACCGGCGCTCCGGCAGGTGGCGACGCCTTGCCGCTGCTTCTCTCTCTTGCGGTAGCGGACCACCAGGGCGTCGAGCTCGGCTTGACACTCGCGGATAGGCTGGGGTCCGGCGCCGTTGAGGGGTTCCCCGGTCACGCAGAAGTACCGGCCCCGGTCGTACACCTCCACCTCGAACCCCAGGCTCTCAGGTTTCACCTTGTGCCAGGTGTCCGGGGGCAAGGCGCCGGTCACAATCAGGTGGGCACCCGTGCCAGACTGCGAAACCTCGGTGTAGGTAGCGAAGGTGTCGACGATCTCTCGCGCGCCCGGCAATAGGTCACCCGTCGATGCGTCCCGGCAGTGGTCGAGGTCGATGCCGCAGTAGGGATCTTCGGCGGCGAACACAAACCCGATACCGTCGGCCAGGTCCGCGGCCGCGACGGCCCGCTCGAAAGTGCCCCAGGTGGCCGGGTCGGTGGAGCTTGCCTTCTGCGTTGGCCGCGCGGCTTGGTAGGGCACCTTCGACGGTCGCCCATTGACTACCTCGGTCTTCCAGAGCAGCCACCGTCGCCGCCGCACGAGTTCGGCGGGGATGCTCTCGTATCGCGCGCTCACCAGCACCCGCAGTCGCGGCAGTTCGGCAGGGCGTCGTAGACGCGCTGATAGGCCACGTCGTAGGCTTCCGAGGTGTGCAGCACCGGGTCGGAGGATTCGGCATGGATTCCCACTAGACGGACGAGGCGCGGTTTCAGACCGCGATCCCGATACTTCCCGAATCCATACCACTTCCCATTCGCGCAGTAGTGAGAGTCGGTGTCTCGGTGCTGCTTCACAGCCTCGGTGAGCAGCGGGATGAGACGGGGTTCTCGGCGCACCAGGTCCGCCCAGGTCACGCCTGTGCGTTGCGCCGTGGGATTCATCCGGCCGTTCCGTCCCGCGGCACCAGCAGCAGGGCCGCCATGAGCGCCGCGCGCACCGGGACGGCCAGGCCGTATAGTTCGCGGCTGTGCTTGTCGGTTAACTCGAGTAGGCTCGCGGCGGCGTGCTCGGTCAGTCGGACGGTCACGATCTTGGGGGCGGCGAGTGTGTTCACCTCCCGCCCTCCACCCGCTCGACGATCCTCTGGCGCGGGACGAACACGTTACGGCCCACGGTCAGCACCGGGACACCCATCACCGTGCCGCGAGACTTGATCTCGTCGTACATGGCGGGGAGCCCGGGCCCGTCCGGGAGGGCGGCCTTGATCTCCCGCACCTTCGCCAGCGGGTTGGGGCGAGTCTTGAAGTCCTCCCACGGATCCGACTTGTGTTGGGCTCGTGGCATCGTGACCTCCTGTGGTTCAGTATGGACGCTGCGGTATCATCCTTGCTGAAGTATACACGGTCGGTCTTGCTCTGTCTAGGATGAAGTCCTATGATTGTGAGCAGACTAAGGTCGACCACACGGAGGACCCGTATGTCGAGAACACCGAAGAAACTGGGCAAGGACCCGCGGCCGGGGAGCCGGTTCCCCTCACAGATCCTTGGCGAGAATGTGCGCGAGGCGCGCGCGCTCCGCGGTCTGAAGCAGACCGACCTGCTCGCGCGCATGGCCGTGCTAGGTCACGAGTGGATCCAGGCCACCCTGAGCGAGCTCGAGCGCGGGAAGCGCCCCACGTCGGTCGACGAGCTCTTTGCGCTCGCTGTTGCGCTCCGCGTGACCGTCGCGAAGTTGCTCGATCCATGGGGTATCGCCGGCCAGAAGAGCACCGGCGTCGACTTGGGCGTCGATATGGGCGTTGACACCGGCCAGCCGCACAATGCGGAGGTCGCACGCTGGATACTCCTCACCGAAGAGTACCCGTGGGCCGTGACACCGCTCTACGGCTACGATTGGGACGACGACAACAAGATCGTCGGTGAGTGGGTGCCAGACGACTTCGGCGAGACGCTGAAGTCTCGAGCGAAGGGCTACGTCGAATACCGCGGGAGCGGATCGTGAGAGGATCCGTCCGCAAACGGGGCGCCGGCTGGGAGTGGCGCGCGCGGACTCCGGACGGGCGCGACGTGAGCCGCGGCGGTTTCCGCCTTCAGGGGGACGCAGAGGAAGCTCTCGCAAAGGCGCTGGTCGCGATGTTCGACGGTCGCTACGTCGAGCCCGACCGCCTCACCGTGGAGGGCTTCCTCGTCAACGTGTGGCTCCCGGCGATCAAAGCCACAGTCGAACCCACGACGTACGCCGGCTACAAAGTCCACGTCGACCGGCACCTGGTCCCGCACCTCGGCGCTTTCCGGCTCCAGAAGATCACCGAGGCGCACCTCATCGCCATGTATGGGGAGCTCGCGAAGTCGGGCAACCAGCGGGGCCGGCTGGTGGATGAGAACGGCAAGCCCCGAGAGCCGATCGGCTTATCCTCAACCAGCATCCGCCGGATCCACGCAACCCTCCACCATGCCCTGAGCGATGCGGTCGAGTGGCGCTACCTCTCACGCAACGTGGCCGCCGGCAAGCGCGCGAAGCCACCCAAGGCGCGCCGGGTGCCCGAGATGAAGGTGTGGACCGCGAGCGAGTTGCAGACCTTCCTCGGACACGTCCGAAACGAGCGGCTCCACCCGTTGTGGCGCTTCGTCGCCATGACCGGCGTTCGCCGCGGGGAAGCTCTCGGGCTTCGCTGGTGCGACGTCGACCTGGGGGAGAGCAAGGTATCCATCGTGCGCGCCCGGACGACGCAGGGCGTCTCCACGCCGAAGACCACCCGCGGGCGCCGGCTCCTCGAGCTCGACCCGCAGACAGTCGCGGTGCTCAAGCAGTGGCGGAAGGACCAGCTTGAAGAGCGCATGAAGTGGGCCGAGCATTGGACCGACACCGGGCTCGTGTTCACCCGGGAAGACGGCAAGGGGTACCACCCGGATGGGATCACGGGCGCGTTCGCCCGGCTCCAGACGAAGTACAACGACCAGGAGCTCGCCAAGGCGAAGGAAGCACGCCGGCAGCCGGCCCTCCTGCCGGTGATTCGGCTGCACGATCTGAGGCACACGCACGCGACGCTATTGCTCGCGAGCGGGGAGCATCCCAAGGTGGTCTCCGAGCGCCTCGGACACGCGACGCCGGCCTTCACCTTGACCGTGTACGCGCACGTCCTCCCGGGCCTCCAGAAGGCCGCTATCGGGCGTCTCGCGTCCTTGGTCGACGGGTAGGGCGGGAGATTTTCGTGGGCATTTCGTGGGCAAAGGCCGTACCGGAGTGGGGGAGAGCAAAAGAAAATCCCCGCCTGAGCAGGGATTTTAGAAGCGCGCCCGACAGGATTCGAACCTGTGGCCTTTGGATTCGTAGTCCAACGCTCTATCCAGCTGAGCTACGGGCGCAACAGTGGCGGAGAAGGAGGGATTCGAACCCTCGGTAGGAGCATTCACTCCTACACTCGCTTAGCAGGCGAGCGCCTTCAGCCAGCTCGGCCACTTCTCCACCGAATACTCACTCGCGGGCGCCACCCGCGCAGCGGAGGATGATTCTAGCAGAGGGAGGAAGAGCCCGCCAACGGAGGCCCGCCGAGGAGGATCGGTCCCCTCCTACAGCGCGGACTTGGCCTTGCGCCAGCCGTCCTCGGCCAAGCGAGCCGTGCGTTCAACGGTCCACGAGCGCATGGCCTCGAAGTAGGCCCGTTTGTCGCCCTTGGTGCTCTTGACGACTTCGTCGAACTCCATCGCCTTGTCGTAGACGTCGGTGGGGGTCAGGCCGTTCCAGGACGAGTAGCCTTCGTCGAAGACGAAGCCGGGCGTGATGGTGTCGCTCTCGACTCCGTAGCGCGGGAGCAGCGCCCGAACCAGGTCCATGTCGTACTCGATGGTCCACCCGTTGTCGGCGATCATGGTCTCGTCATCGAAGTCCACCGGACAGCCGGGGCAGTAGACCGCGACGATCGCCTCCTCGGGGAGCACGGAGTTCGCGTTGTGCATACTCGCCATCTCGCTGCCGCATGCGCACTCGCGGGTGACTGACAGACACATGGGGGGGACCTCCTCGTCCGTTCTCGCGCACCGTACGCCCATGTTGATCGCGCGTCCCGGTGCACTCCGCATTTTTGTGTTGGTGCCCGGAAAGTATATGCGCGAAACGCGGAGCGTGTCGAGCAGCGCCCTCTGATTAGAGCGTTCAGATACTCTCAATGAGGGCGTCAGTCTGCGCGGACTCCTACTCGCGCCCGTCGAGCGGAATCAGCGCACCTGTGATCGCAGCGGCAGCCGGCGACGCCAAGAAGAGCAGTACGTTGGCCACCTGTTCCGGCTGCACCCAGAGGGACGCGTCGCCGTTCGGGCGCAGAGTGCGGTTCAACGGGGTGTCGACGTTCTTGGGCAGGAGCGCGTTCACCCTGATGCCGCGTTCCTTCAGTTCGAGCGCCGCGCTCTTGGTGAGCGTGATGACCCCGGATTTCGCCACCGCGTAGGCGAGCTGGCCGCCTCTGCCCTCGATGGGCAGCTCCCCGCCGATGTTGAGGATAACGCCGTCGTCGGGCAGGTGCACCGCCGCCGCACGCATGACGTAGAACACGGAGTGCAGGTTGGTGGCGAGGACGTCTTGCCACCGTTCGTCGCTGGTGGTGGCGAGCCTGCCGGCTTCCCAGCTACCGATGAGGTTGAGGACGATGTCCAGGCGCCCGAAACACGACACCGTCTCGGCGACCAAGCGTTCGGCTTGGGCCGGGTCGCGCAGATCGGCTTCACGCAGGATGCAGCCGGTATCGTCGAGTCCCACCTTGGCGGCGAGGTTCTCGAGGCGGTCATGTGAGCGGGAGACGAGCGCAAGTCGCGCCCCCGCGGTATGGAACGCCGTCGCGACGGCGCGGCCCACGCCGCCCGTCGCGCCAGTGATGAGGGTCACCTTCCCGGTCAGGTCTACGGTGGCGTTCATGTCGCTCTACCCCTCGTTGTGGTCACGTCGTCCTGCTCACACTCTTCCCCCCATAGGGGGTGGGGTATACCGGCGGCCGATCGTCATCGATCCTGGCGTGTCGGCGTCCACCGACGAGGTCATGCACCTGCCACATGGGTCCCCCCGGTGGTACGCTCGGAACATGCACGTGACCGTCAAGCTGGGTTCGACCCTGCGGGAGAAGGGTCTCGCTGACTTCTCCGGAGGCGAGGGCGACGTCGAGTGCGCCGCGGGCTGCCGAGTGGCCGACGTGATGGCCCGGCTGGGCATCACCGACGCCGAGGTCAACCTCATCTACAAGAACTACTGCCTGGTGACTCCCGATGCCCACGTCGAAGACGGCGACCGCGTCGCGTTGTTCCCGCCGAACTTCATCCATTTCTCGCAGTTCTACCTCAAACGGGACGCCACGTAGCGACCCGTCCCGAGATCCCCCTGCAGAGTGCCGTCGGTGGTACCCTTTGCGCGGTGCTTTCATGGCCGGATCGGGTTCGCTCGACCGGACGGAGTCGGGCGCCCGGGGCGCGTCTCGTGTGGCGCGCAGACTCTCGGGAGGAGGAACGTCCATGGCCAGGAACCGGTCATCGTCTCGTCTGATCGTTCTGCAGACCGCGTTGCTCGCCGTCAACCTCGTGCTCCTCGCGATCGCCCTGCGTCGCCTCGCCCGTCTCTCGCGCCAAGTGGCCGACATCCGTGAGCGGCAGGTGACCCAGGGTGCCGGCCAGCGTCCGTTGTCCCTCTACCACGCGCGTTTGCTCGAACTCCGCGCTCGGCGTGTGTCCGCCGGGCCGGAAGCGTTCGCGCGTGTTGCGCCGCTCGACTCGGATGAACTACTCTGGGCTATGGCCAGCGCTGAATACGTGCGTGACGAGACCCCGGGGTGGCTCGCCGAACTCGATGCTCTGCCGGCCGCCCCGGCCGAGATGAAGGCCCTGCAAGGCGCGTATCGCGAGAGCCTGGTCGGGGTGCTGGAGGCCGCCGGCGATCTGTTGAGCGAACCTTCGGAAGAGCACAGCGAGCGGTACCGGCGGGCCTGGGAGCGCGACGACCTCCTCTGGATCGTCTGGATGCGCGAGGTCGATCAGCTCGTATGAGCGTGCCGGCGATTTCGGTAGAACAGATCGCACTCGGCGACCGGAGGCTGCAGACTTTCGTCGATCTGCCCTACCGGCTGCTCCATGGGGATCCGTGTTGGACGCCGCCGCTCCGCGCCGACTTCCTCGGGAGCCGCCTCTTGAGCACGGTGGGGTTGCTAACGCCCGCCCACCCGTACCACGCACAGGCCGAGGTCACCCACTTCATCGCCCGCAGGAACGGGGAGCTGGTGGGCCGCATCTCGGCGGCCGTGAACCGTCGCTTCAACGAGTACCACGGGGTGCGGGTGGGATCGTTCGGCTTCATGGACTTCGTGGAGGACTACGCCGTGGCCGAGGCCCTTCTCGATCGCGCACGGGAGTGGGTGGCGGATCGAGGGATGACGGTGTTCCGGGGTCCAGGAGAGTACAGCAACGCCACCCACGAGCGCCAAGGCGTGCTCATCGATGGATTCGAGCATCCCCCGGTGGTCGAGCTGACACACAACCCGCCCTACTACGGGGCATTCCTCGACCGGTACGGTCTCGCCAAGGCGATGGACTACCTGGCCTACCGCCTCGACCTGGAGGCGCCCATGCCGCCCCGTTTGCAGGAGGTCGCCGTCAAGGTCCTCGGGCGGCGCGACATCGGTATCGTGCCGGTCGACATGAGCCGTTTCACCGAGGAATTGCGCAAGGTCGTCCGCGTCTACAACGACGCCTGGGCGGACAACTGGGGTTACCTGCCTCTGACCGAAGCCGAAGCCGACGCCGTGGCCGACCAACTGAAGCCGATCGTCGATCCCGGGCTGGTGCGGTTCGCCTACGTCGACGGGGAACTCGCGGCGGTGTTGGGCGCGTTCCCCGACCCCTACTGGTGCCTGCGACCGCGGTGGAACCGCTTCCAGGACAACGATGCCATCCGCGTGGCGCGACTCCTCCGTCAGCGCCGGCACATCCCTCGCGTGCGCCTGATGTTCTTCGGCATTCGCTCGCAGTTCCGGCGGCTGTGCCT
>JAJZQZ010000184.1 GCA_021802965.1 Actinomycetes bacterium | reverse complement strand
ATGAGATGGGCACCATAACCTTCCCGCCTCGGCTGGTCGAGACCTACATCGCCGCGCTCCTGGAGCACCTGGACGCCGCATCGATCCGGCGACGCCGCCCGCGGGTCGTCATCGACTTCGCTCATTCCGGGGCCAGCGCATTGATGGCGAGCGTGCTCGACCGGTTCGACATCGAGGCCCTCACCCTGAACTCATCGAACCGGGCGGGTGAGTCGGCCGGCAAGGACCCCGTTGGCCCTGTGGAGAGGGTGCGAAGGGTCGTGGAGGCGATGGAGGCCGACGTGGGCTTCGTGCTCGGCGCCTCGGGCGAGTCACTTGTCGTCTTGGACGAGACAGGCGCGCTGCTGCCCGACGTGGTGATGCTGATGCTGCTTCTGCGGGAGTCGGGTCTTCGCTCGGGGCCGGGCTCGGTCGCGCTGCCACTCCACATCACCCACCACGTGGACAGTGTGGCGGCCGGCGCCGGGGTCCAGGTCGTCCGCACCAAGCTTTCCACGGCGTCCTTGATGGCTGAGGCCGCCCGCGTCCAGGCGATCTTCGCGGCCACTGTGGGCGGCCTCTTCATCTATCCCGCGTTCATGCCCTCCCCGGACGCGGTGCTTTCTTTCGGGAAGGTCCTCGAGTTGCTGGCGGCCCGCGACGAGCCTCTGTCGATGATAGCGGCCGAGATGCCCCGCGTGGATATGGAACACGCAGAGGTCTCATGCCCGTGGCATCTGAAGGGCGCCGTCATGCGCCTCATGGTCGAGGAACTCAAGAACGAGGACCTCTCGCTCGTCGACGGTATCAAGGTGAACCGCAAGGGCGGGGGATGGGTCCAGATCGTGCCGGACGCCGACGACCCCGTGTTCCATATCTATGCGGAGAGCATGTCGCCTGACGAAAGTGCGGCACGGGTCATAGAAGAGTTCCGGGGGAGCCTCGAAGCCGTGGTCCGGGATCGCGAAGCAGCGGAGGGCTAGAAGACCGGTGTGGGTACGACGCGGGGTCGTCACGTTCATCGTCCTGCTGGTCCTGGTCGTCGTGGGGGCGGCGCTAGCTGACTCCCTTGCCTACCGAGACCGCATCCATCCCGGTGTGCGCGTATGGGGGCTGGATCTCGGCGGACTCCGCAGCGGCGAGGCCGAACGAGCTCTGGAGAAGAAGGCGGTCTCACTGCTCGCGGAGCCGATCGCCGTTGGCGGCGGGCCCACGTCGGTGCGGGTTGTGCCCTTGGAAGCGGGCATCGGGCTGGACGTGGACTCCACGGTCAAGGCGGCCAGGGGAGCGGCGGACGGCGGTCCTTGGTGGCGCGATCTCACCCGCCGCGCGAGCCTGTGGGCACGAGGCGCAGACGTGCAGCCCGTGCTGTCGGTGGTGGACCCTGCGGCGTGGGAGCAGGCGCTTGACGACGTAGCCTTGGGCGTGGAGCGCTTGCCTCGGGACGCCCGCCTCATCCTGACCGACGACGGACCCAAGGCGGTCGCGGCCGCGGACGGCGTGGTGCTCGACCGGGCCGGGTTGCAGAAGCGGGTGGTGCGGGCCGCTCTGACCGCCGACAGCCCGGCCTACCATCAGGTCTCGGCCCCTACGATCACGGTCTCCCCAGAGGTCACCACGGACCAGGCGCGTAGTGCTCTCGATGCGGCTCGGCTGGCCTTCTCGGCCCCCGTTCAGCTGGCCTATCGAGGGCACACCTACGAGGTGACCGGGGAGCAGCTGAGCAGCATCGCCGAGGTGCGCAAGGGGGGTGCCGCGCTGGAATCACCGCTCACCTTCGACACGCCCGAAGCTCAGGCGCTCCTGGAGAAGCGACTGGCAGGGGTGACGACTCCGCCGGTGGACGCCCAGATCGTGCCCGAGCAAAGCGGCAAGGGGTTCACCGTGGTACCCAGCCATGAAGGCAGGACCGTGGAGTGGGAGCCACTGCTCGCGGCGCTCGGTCGTGCCGCCCTCAGCCGGGACCGGCGGTACGTACCCATCCCGACCACCCAGTCCCAACCCAAGCTCACGACCGAGGACGCCGAGCAACTGAGGGACCGCCGGGAGATCTCCTCGTTCACGACATACTTCAGTTCGAGTAACCAAGCCCGCGTGAACAACATACGGCAGGTGGCCGAGTACTTGGACGGGGTGGTGATCCGGCCGGGGGAGACGTTCTCGTTCAACAAGACGGTGGGTCCGCGCACCAAGGCGGCCGGCTTCGACGAAGCCCCCGTCATCCGTGACGGGGTCCTCACGCCCGGAGTGGGAGGGGGCATCTGCCAGGTCTCGACCACGCTCTTCAATGCGGTGTTCTTCGCCGGGCTGCCGGTGGTCGAGCGCCGGCCCCACTCATTCTTTATCGACCACTATCCGGTGGGGCGGGACGCCACGGTCTCCTACGGCGCTGTCGACTTCAAGTTCCGGAACGACACGGACCAGGTGCTGCTACTGACCGCGACGGCCGGCGACCGGTCGGTCAGGGTCTCGCTCGCGGCGCCGCAGTGGGAACGGACAGTCACGTACTCCACGTCCCGGTTCACGAACGTCGTCCCGCCCTCGAGCACAGAGAAGCGGCCGCGGCGCCTGCGGGACCCTCAACTCGAAGCGGGGCAGCTGTCCCCGGTCGAGAAGGGCATAGACGGGCGGTCAGTCGATGTTACGCGCACGGTCAAGGGAGCGGGAGGCCGAGTTCTCTTCACCGACACCTTCACCAGCACCTACCAACCCAAGGACTTCGTGGTGCGGGTGGGAGGTTGACGAAGGTCAGCCCTGGCCGGTCTTGGAGATGACCTGCTTGCAGACCACCTTGAGGGTCTCGAACACGCCCATCCCTGTGAGCGCGCACGCCTCCAGGATGGGCGACTCGGTGTGGTTCAAGAGATCCGTCATGTCCTCTATCGAGAATATCTCGCCCAGGTCACGCTTGTTCATCTGGATGACGAGGCCAAGCTTGCTCAGGTCGTCGCCCTGGTCCATCAGGTTGTCCCAGAGGTTGAGGTAGCTCTCCACGTTCTCATCGAGCCGCGTTATCTGGCTGTCGGCCACGAAGACGACTCCGTCGACCCCTTGTAGCACGAGGCGGCGGGAAGCGTTGTAATAGGACTGCCCCGGCACCGTGTACAAGTGGAAGCGCGTCTTCATCCCTTTGACCGTGCCCAGGGAGAGGGGGAGAAAGTCGAAGTAGAGGGTCCGCTCTTCCTCTGTGGCGATACTGACGAGCTTGCCCCGGGCGCTGGGGTTGACCTTCTTGTGGATGTACTGGATGTTGGTCGTCTTGCCGCATAGACCGCAGCCGTAATAGACGATCTTATAGTTGATCTCCCGGGCGGCGAAGTTGATCAGGGGCACTAGGTCACTCCATGCCCGCGAACAGGTCGTCGATGGCCTCGTCGGCGAGAAGCGAGTAGTCGTCGTCGATGAGCAGCGGCGCCTGTTCCTCGTTCTCTATCGCATGGAAGATGGGCCGCAGCACCTCGACCGCGCGGTTGGTGTAGAGGCGGACCTTCCCCACTTGGGTCTCGCGCCCGAAGGTGATCACGAGCAGCACCTGCTCGCTCACCTGGGCCACGTGCAGGTTCGACTCCCGGCCTTCATGGAACAGTAAGGTGAACTCCTTCTCGTTCAGGACCTCCGCCAGCTGCTGGGTCGCCGCGAAAGAGCTCGCGGCCAGGCTGGCGAGCGAGAGAGTGTCCGGGTGTTCCTCGGCTGAGGAGGTGGTGATAGGTTGACCGCTGGTGGAGACGAGGGAGATGAACCGCGACCCCGAGACCTGCCGCAACTTGTTGAGGATATCGTCGACCAGCCGCATCTGCCGATCGTTGATGACGAGTCCTCTTCGACGAGCCACGGTCTCCTCCTTGGTTCCGGACCCCGACGGCCGGCGCCGCTGAGTATAACAAGGGGCTATGTGCATTACTAACAGCGTTGCTGGAATGCGGCACCATTTCTCTCCGAAGGGCGAGACCATACGGAGGCTCCCCTAGGCGGGGACCGAGAATAGCTGTGATATCATGCGGCCACGACCGGCCAGAAAGGAGCGGATGTGAATCCCAAGAACCTCAAGTACCATCAGGAGCACGACTGGGTGCGTCTCGAGGGCGACCTAGCCGTTTTCGGCATCACGCACTACGCCCAGGAAGCTCTGGGGGATATCGTGTATGTCGAGCTTCCCGAGGTAGGCGGGGAGGTATCGGCCAACACGTCCTACGCCGAGGTCGAATCGGTGAAAGCGGTGTCAGACGTATTCGCGCCGCTCTCCGGGACCATCGTCGAGGTGAACGAGGAAGTGGTCGACGCCCCTGAGCTGATCAACGAGAGCCCCTACGAGGACGGGTGGCTCATCAAGGTCAAGCTGAGCAACCCCAGCGAAGCCGACGAACTCATGTCCGCGGAAGCCTACGAGGAGATGCTGGCCGAGCAGGAGGAGTAGCCCAAGCTCTCCCCATAGCCGACCAGGTGCGAGGTCCAGAGATCTGCTCTTTCCCGGTCGGAGAGCGGACGATGTTCCACTCGCCTGGCTAGGCACCTCTAGTTGAGGTTGAAGGTTAGCCAGGAGGGAGATATACTAGCGCCATGAGCGATGACACCGCATCCTTCGATCTGCTTGTCAACATCCAGTCATACGCCGACGACGAGCTCAAGGCGCTGGCGGAGGCTCTGGAGGCCGAAGAACACGAGATATCGAAGACTCGCCGGCTCATTCACGCCAAGCTCGACATCCTCCGCGCGGAGATGGTGCGCCGACTGCGCGACAAGCATCAGGCCGGCAAGAGCCTCTTCAGCGAAGGCGACGTGGAGAAACTGAGCGCCATCCTCAGCTCGAGGGGGCTGGTCCCCGAAGAGGAGTAGGCGCCGCGGTAGGGAGGAGGACGGCGATGGGCGAACGCATCGAACGGGTTGTCCGCGCGGTACAGCAGCTTCTCAAGGACCTGTCGGTCCACGTGCGTGAGGAGCGTGTGGTCAACTACCTGGTGACCGAGTTGCACAAGGGGCGAAGCTTCGACGAGATCTTGGCCGACCCCTACGTGGTCAACAACACCGACGCCGAGGATCGCGCGCGGCTGCTCGAGAATCCCGAGGCCCTTCGGCAGATCGAGGACAAGATCGCCGAGGAGTTCAGCGAGTATCGCAGAATGATCCAGACCGTGCCGCCCGAGGCGGACTGAAGCCGGATGGTCCCCTGCGCGAAGTGCGGCTTCGAGAACAACGAGGACGCGAACTTCTGCAGCCGCTGTGGCAGCCGGCTCGTCTTCGAGGACATTTCGGAGACCACCGTCACCTACACCCCGACGACCGCGGACGAAGCCGCGGGCACGCAGACCGGGGAGACGGCTTCTCGTGCAGCTCCTTGTCTTCTCATCCGGGCCGGCGGAGGCCGAGAGGGGGAGGAGATCAGCCTCGACTCCGACCTGTTGACCATCGGCCGCAACCCCGAGAGTCACCTGTTCCTCGACGATGTGACCGTATCGCGACACCACGCGCGTATTATCCGGGACGCCACCGGCTTCGTGGTCGAAGACCTCAACAGCCTCAACGGCACATACGTCAACCGCAGGCGAGTGGAGCGCCAGCACCTTTCCGACGGCGACGAGGTGCAGATCGGCAAGTTCAAGCTCGCCTATCTCGAGCCGCTCGAAGGCTGAAGCCACCACATGGATGCGCACAGCGAAGAACAAGGCGCGGCCAACGGCGCCGCGGGCGGCCGTGACGTCCGCCCAGGGGAGCATCTGCTGACCATCGGGCAAGTGGTGCGCATGCTGGCACACGAGTTTCCCGATCTTTCCATCAGCAAGGTGAGGTACCTCGAAGATCAAGGCCTTCTCCTGCCCCAACGCACCGCCGGCGGATACCGCAAGTTCAGCCAGTCGGAGGTCCGCCGTCTCCGGACCATCCTCACGCTCCAGCGCGACGAGTTCCTGCCCCTTTCGGTGATACGGGAGCGGCTGCAACGCGGTACCGACTCCGTGGTGGGCCGGGCGCTCGCGCCCATGGCGCCCGTGGAGGCCTCTCAAGCCCTGCGCCGCGACCTGAAGCGCTACACCTGGGACGAGGCCTTGGAGACCGCCGGAGTGAGCGAGGCCTTCCTTCGGCAACTGGGTGAGTTCAACCTGGTCGAAAAGGGGGCCGGTTCCGCCGTCTCCCCGGTCCTGACCGATACCGACGTCGAGATCGCCCGCATCTGCGACCTGCTTTCCCGCCACGGCGTCGAGCCGCGCAACCTGCGACTCTTGCGCTCATCGGCCGAGCGCGAAGCCTCCATGCTGGAGCAGATCGTCGCACCCTCACTTCGCTCGCCCCACCTGGACCGACGAGAGATGGGGGAGAAGACCCTGCAGGACCTGGGTACATTGCTGGCCAGGCTCGTCGATCTGTTGCTCTACAAGGAGCTCCGACGTCTCGTGGGGGACTGAGGGGGCATCGCGGGCAGCCACGAGCCGGCCCATGGGCCCGGCGACGATGAAAAATCAGCCGCAAGGAGGACCATGGATCTCAAGGCCCTGATTCGAGACGTGCCCGACTTCCCCAAGCCGGGCATCATGTTCAAGGACATCACGCCCCTCTTGCAGGACCCTGTCGCACTGCGTTACACCGTCGACCGGCTGGCCGAATTCGGCCTCGAGCGGCGCGCAGAGCTGGTCCTGGGAGCTGAGGCACGGGGGTTCATACTGGGGGCGGCTGTCGCTTATTGCCTCGGGGCCGGCTTCGCGCCCGCACGTAAGCCGGGCAAACTGCCCTGGCGGGTGTCCCAGGCCGATTACGAGCTGGAGTACGGCACCGACTCCCTGCAGGTGCACGAGGATGCGGTCAAACCGGGCCAAAGGGTGCTGATCCATGACGACCTTCTGGCGACGGGCGGCACAGCGCGGGCCAAGATCGAGCTGGTCGAGGCCGCGGGGGGCATCGTCGTAGGCTTGGCGTTCGTGATCGAACTCGGCTTCCTCGCGGGCAGGGAGAAGCTGCAGGGGTACGACGTGCTCAGCTTGATCGAGTACTAGCCGAAAGAGCACTCGAAGGCGCCATCGACGGGCAGGCACGTCGGATGAAGACCCTTGAACACAGCGGAGGCCGCCCGGTGGGCGGCCTCCGTCATTCTGATTAGGCGCTGCGACTCCAGAGGGTGCCGCAGGAAGCGGATCGGTTTACCGGCGGCTAATGGCGGAAGCCACCTCCGGTCCTGACGTCGCCGCGCCTGCTAGGCATACTGTCTATTGGGACCACCTCCTT
>JAJZQZ010000183.1 GCA_021802965.1 Actinomycetes bacterium | reverse complement strand
AGTGAGGCTTGGTCGGCGGCCACCTGGGACGGGAGTCGCCGCGAACAGATCCGGCGCTCCCTCCGCCTCACCGTCCGCGAGCGTCTCGAGGCGCTTGAGGACATGACTGAGGTGAGCGAGAGGCTTGCCCGGACTGCGACCCTGCCTCAAGCGGCGTCGCCCGCGCGACCGGCTATACCTCCCGAGCCACGTACTCCGTGAGCTCGCCGAGCCGGTGGCTGTAGCTGCCCAGCTCGTTGTCGTACCAGCCGAATATCTTGACGTGCGTCACGGGGATTCGGACTGTGGCCAGGTCGGCCCGGCCGACGGCGGGAGTCTCGGCGCCCGGCTGCGTGGCGCCCGCGGCCGTTAAGTCGACCGGCAGGCGCACGTCGACGAACCCGGTGCGGCTGTGGGTCTCGACCGCCTCGATCACGACGGCGGCGTCGTGGCCCAGCATGTCGGCCGAGACGTTCTGCTCCTCGCTGTACTCGACCAGCCCGCGTGCCTCACCTTCGGCCGCCTCTCGATAGATGGCGTTGATCGCCTCGCGGTCGATGAGGGGCCGTCCGTCGGCCGTCATCTCGGTCTGGAAGGTCACGTTCAGGATGATCAGGCTCACGGTCGAGGTGGGGATGCGCACCGAGTCGGCCATGAAGCCGATGCGGGCGATCTCCGGCATCACCTGCTCGAGGGCCTTGGCCGCGTTGGTGGAGGTGATGATGATGTTGCCCAGCGCCGCCCGGCTCTTGCGCAGGTCGCCGGCCCCGGCTTTGGGCACGGCGTCGAGGACGGGTTGGCTGTTGGTGACCGCGTGCACTGTGCTCATGCCGGCCGTGATCATGTGTCGTGTGAGGTCGCGGTCCAACAAGGGCCGCATCATGTGAGCGAGAGCCGTGGTGGTGCAGGAGGCGGCAGAGACGAGCGTGTGCCTGCCCGGCTCGAACTGGTACTCGTTGATCCCGTTGATCAGCATCACGGCGTCGTCAGGGGTCGCGGTCTGCTTCTGCTTTATCTTGAAGGGCGAGCTCTGGACCACCACCTTGACCCCCCCGGCGATGTGGCCGCGGAGCGAGCCGTTGCCGACGTCGGCGGGCACCGTGGGGTCGACGAAGGTGCCTGTGGCGTCGACGACCACCCGTACCCCGTACTCCCGCCAAGGGATCTCGGCCGGGTTGCGGTTCGTGCGCAGGATCCGGACCTCTTTGCCGTGCACTCGCAGCAGCCCCTGCGCCTCGTCGACGATCTGGATGTCGCGCTCCGCCCGGTGTCCTCCCAGATAGCGGTGGAGCGGGCCGTACGTGCTGTCCTTGTCGATATATTGGGCCACCGCCTCCAGGGACCGGCCCACCTCCCGGCCCACGTTCACCACGAATCCGTCAAAGGCGTCCCGGTCGAGGTGGTACCACAGGCTGAGCTTGCCGATGCGGCCCAGTCCGTTGATGCCAAGCATGCGGGGTGCGCTCATGGTGCAGACTCCTTTCGGGGGGTGGGAGCGGATTCGTCGGCACTCGCTGAGGCCTCCGAAGTGCGCAGGGCGAGGATGGGCAGGCGGCCCAGGAAGATCCGTCCGGTTCGGCCGTCGAGGCTCAGCCAGTCGCCGGGACGTAACTCGTGCCCGGCCAGCGAGGCGGTGCCGGCGTGCTCGTCTACCCGCAGGGCACGGCAGTCGGCAACGGCCGTCTTGCCCAGGCGCTTAGCGGTGACGGCGGCGTGCGAGGTCGAGCCGCCCCGCCCGGTCAGGATACCCTGCACCCGCACGATCATGGCTATGTCCTCGGGCACAGTGTCCGGCCGGAGCAACAAGATGGGTTGGTCGGGATCCTCCTCCAGCAGGTGGTCGATCTGCTCAGGATTGACCGCCACCCGCCCGGCGTACGCTCCACCCGCCACCCCCATCCCCACCGCGACAGGCAGGTCGCACCGCTCGCAGTCCGCGGTGTCGAAGACAGGCAGCTCCTCCAGATAGCCGTGGACCATCGGTCGCTTCTGCAATATGTAGAGGTCGGCGGCGGAGGGGGACTCGAAGGTGAACTCGAGCTCCTGGGGGTCATAGTCCCGCCCGATCACCAGGTCGACAGCCACCGCGCGCAGAGCCTGGTAGATCTCGGGAAAATCGCTCTCCAGGGAGTGCTCGACGGCCCGGTACGTGGGGCTGCCGAGCCTCTGCGCCTCCGACACGGGGAGGGGGAACACCAGGCCCCCGACGAGGTCCTCGCCCTGAGTGCGCACCGCGAAGTCCCCGAAAAGCCGCACCTGTCGGCTGTGCGGCTCGAGGGGGTTGCGCGTGAAGGTCACGCCCGAGCCCGCGTCGTCGGCCCGGTTGCCGAACACCATGCGTTGGATGATCACCGCGGTGCCCCACTCCTCGGCCACGCCCAGGTATTCGCGGTAGAGGCGGGCCTGCGGCGCCTCCCACGAGGTGAGCACCCGGCGCACACAGGTGACGATCTGCCGGAAAGGGTCGTCGACGAAGACCACCCCCAGGTCGCGTGAGCGCTTCTTGTACTCGAGGGCGATCTCGCGCATCTGGCCGGGCGAGAAGCCGGCCTTGTGGGCGACCTCCAGGCGGGTCTTGAACTCGGTCATGATGGCGTCGAAGACATCGCGGTCGACTCCGGCCGACATGGCCCACGATTGCAGGAAGCGCCGGTAGGAGTCCCAGGCGGTCCAGGCGAAGCCCGGCCGACGCGCCAGGGCTTCGGTCAGCTCGTCGTTCAAGCCGACGTTGATGAAGGTGACCATCACGCCGGGAAGGGACACGGCCGCCCCGGAACGGATGGAAAGCAGCAGCGGGCGTTCGGGGTTCCCGAGCGTGAGGCCGGTCGCGCACTCGAGGCGCCCGACGGCGCTGCGCAAGCGGGCGATCGTGTCCTCGTAGAGGGGGCGAAAGCGCATCGCCGGCAGGGCCGTGTACAGCTCGGTCGAGAGTATGAAGCCTTCGGGGACCTGGTGTCCGTACTCGGCCAGATGCTTCAGACCAAGTGCCTTGGAGCCGAGGGTTATCTGATCGTCGGTGGCGGGGTCGCGTTCGTGGATCCAGGAGACCAGACGGTCGGGGTCGTAGTTCATCATGCGGGTGACGTCGTCGGCGTCGAGGCTGGCCGCCACCGTGCTCACCCGGCGCAGCCCGGCGCTCACGTAGCGATCGAACGTCTGCAGGCCGACCGCCGATACCAGCACCTCCCGCAGCACCATCTCCGCTACAGCGTCGGGTTCCATCCGCCGCCACTCGCACTGGCGCGGGTCGCACTGGACGATGGTCCGCAGCGCCTGGTCGTGACTGAGCACGGAGAGACGGGCGAGCTCCGACACGGCTCCGGCCAGGAATTGGAAGATGTTCTGATATTGGGCGAAGGTGAAGCCGACCCGGTCGGCGCTGGTCTCGAGGAGGGCGAGATCGGCCGAGAGGTTCTGGGAGTGGACGCCGTCGACCCGCAAGGCCCGTTCGAAGCGGCGCATGGTGGCCGACATCCGGCGCAACGTGGCACGTGTGAGGTAGCGGTCCGGGTGATCAGCCACCTCGGCGGCGTCGTCCAGCAAACGGGAGACCAGGCGTTCGACCCGAAAGGACAGCCCCAGAGCGTCGAAGCGGGGCTCGCTGTACGTGCCGTACATGCTGGGGATGCCGGCGGCGATGTGCCGTTTGTGGTAGATGTTCTCGACCCCTTCGGTCGGTCCGGGATCGAGGATGATATCGCGCAGACCCTCGAGCACCGCGAGCGCCGCGTCCAGCAGACGCCCGCGCACATCGGCCGATTCCAGCAACGAGGAACGGTCGCCCTCGGTCGGTGTCCATGCGACGAAGGCGGCGGCGAACTCCGCCCGCACCTCGTGCGACAGCTGCAGGTGGCGATCGACCCGCTGGGCGACGTCGCCGGTCGAAACCGAATACTTCTCGCGCAGGAGCTCACCCAGACGAAGGAGCAGCTCCACCCGTCTGCGGCTCTGGGGGTCGCTCAGGCAGGCCCGGGCCCGCAGCTCGGCGTCGCCGTCGTCGCCATCGGAGTACGAAGGAGAGGGTGCCGTTGACGGCAGCGGCTGGTCGGACGCCAGGACCCGGTGCGGTCCCTCCGCCCACTTCCGCTCGGATCGCACAGCGGCGAGGGTGTTTTCAGAGAGGTAGGGCGTCAGGGCGTCCGGATCCAGGGTGCGCCAGTACTGGAGCACAGCTTCGCAGAATTCCACCAGCCGGTTGGATGACTCAGCGTGCGATTGCTTCCGCAGGAAGTGCACGAGGGTGTCGCGCCGCCCGCAGAGCTCGTCGACCTCGGTGGACACCGAGCGGAGCTCGCCCTCCGCTCCCACCTCGTTGAAGTATACGGGGAAGGTGCGGAGAAGCTGTTTGGCCACGAAGTAGATCGGGCGGATGTCCGCCGCGAGAAAGCGGCTGATGTCCCGCTGGAAGAGCTCGGTGTCGTTGATGAACACTCCGCCGAGGCGCAGCTGCACGTTCAGGGCCGCCGCCAGGCGCTCGTAGAGTGCCGGATCGGACTCGACGATGTGCATCCAGCAGCGGATGTTGGGCAGGTGGAAACGGTTGACGACGGTCTGCCACTCGTCTGTGGCGCCGCGGATGTCGGGATACTGGAAGCGCCACGAGAGTAGGTCGTCTATGAGGTGGTCGGCCGCGCGACCGGCGCCGGCCCGCCCGATGGCGGTCCCGACGGCCTCGTACGCCTGGAAGCGCATCTCGGGGTAGAGACCCTCGCGCTCGTGGAAGAAGGTGGTCAGCCGGTCGAGCAGACGGTGGAAGTCGGTGTGCCGGTCGGGCTCCATCAGGCTCTTCACCACGGCCAGCAGGTCGACCATCACCTCGTGCTGCCGATAGCCGAGGGTGTCGTCCTTGAGGAAGAAAAGGCACACGGCGAAGCGATCCTGCACGTCGCTCACCCGGAAGACGGTGCGGATGGCGTCTTCGAGCAGGTCCGAGTAGCTGGGCAGCGCGCCGAGGGCGTCGGTGTCGGCGGGGCCTCCGTCGTCATGCGACTGCCTGAGCTGGGACTGGAGCTCGGCCACGTGCGAGGCGCTCGTGCCTGAGAAGAGGGCGGCCGTTTCCTCCGGTCGCGCAAGAGCTGCGTCCCGAGTCGATGCCCATGCCGCCACGTCGAGTCGTTCGCTCACGCGCCTGTATCCGGCCTCGAGGATGCGGGCGTACAACCTGCGGAAGGCGCGCGCGGCCTCGCTCGTCGCGGGGAGCAGCCGCACCAACTCGCGCAGCAGGTTGTCTCGCTCCAAGAAGGGTAGCGGCTGCCCGGAGAAGCGCGCGTCGAGGCGTTCTCCGAGGGCGTGGAGCGAGGGCCCATATTCCCCACCGTGCGGGCCCCGGGCGGACGCTGAGGCCCACGAAAGCAGCTGACGGAGCAACGCCGATGCCTGCTCATCGGGCAGCGAGGCATCGAGCAGATCCAGCGCCAGCTCGCTCAGCAGGTCGAACAGGCGGACGTGATCGGGCGCGCGTTCGAAGTAGCTCCAATTGCGCAGCAGGGTCGTCTGGAGGCCTTCGATGACCGCTGTCGTGTTGCGGAAGGTATGAAAGTACTCCACCAGCGTCTCGTGGAGAGGGTCCCGCACACCCTGGTATCCGGCCACCGCTTCGAGGAGAGGCGCGAACCGGGGAGGCACGACCACCGCCTGTGCCGTGCCCGCGATGTTGGCCCGGAGAGCGTCGGAATCGAGAGGTATGCGGTCGGCCGTCATGACTGTGTTCAGCATACCCCGCCGGCCCTCAGGCCCAACCGTCCTGCGGGGAAGCGGCCCCGCACGTCTATCTGTCAGCCGACGGTCCGCATCGCCCCGGTCTCGGTGGCGTCGTAGCCCGCGAAGGTCTGGACGAGATCCTTGGCGGCCGCGCCGCGAAGCCAGACCATGAGTGAGGACACGGGTTCTCTGTCGACCCACTCGGCGGGGACGACCAGCTCGTATCGCTCCAAGAGCAGCGGGACGAAGCGCAGCCCGAATGCCCCCGCGGCGGCTTCCAGTCCGATCCCCGCGTCGGCTTGCCCTTCGGCGATGGCGTCGGCCACCTCTGAGTGGGTCGCCCGTTCGTCTTCGAACCCGCGGATGGTCTTGGGGTCGACGCCCGCCTGCTGCAGGGCCTGATCCAGCCAGACGCGGACCCCCGAGCCCTGCTGCCGGTTGACGAAGCGCAGGCCGGGCCGGGCCAGGTCGGCCAGTTCGGTGACGTGGCAGGGATCGCCCGGCGCGGTGAAGAGCCCCAGCCTTCGGTGTGCCAGAGTGGCGAGGATCAGCGGCCTGCCCGGAAGCACACGCCTGACGAAGGGCACGTTGTAGTCGCCGCTCTCCTCGTCGAGCAGATGGCATCCGGCGATCTCCGCTCTTCCATTGGCCAGGGCGAGCAGGCCGCCCAGGCTTCCCGAGTAGGTGGGGTCGAGGCGCCACGCGGGGATCAACTCCCGAAAGTGACCCGCGAGCCAGGCGATGACGACGTCGTGACTGCCGGCGAACCTCAGCGTGTGGCTCGGGGCGATGCAAGCCTGGGTCTTTACGGCACGCCAGCGGTCGAGTGCGAGAGCGAACGCCTCTTCCACTTCGGCGGATGTGTGGCCGGCCCGCATCCCGTCGAGCAGAAGCTCCTCCGCTCGGTGGACGAGATCGGCCAGCCGCAGGCTCCCCGTCTCGCGCACCGGCAGGTTCCGAGCCACTACGGTGCCCCCGCCTGCCCGCGAGACCACCAGACCTTCTTGAGCGAGCTCTCGGAAAGCGCGGTGCACCGTGCCCGGGGTGGTCTTCCACGAGCGGCTGAGGTCTCTGATGGGCGGGAGCCGGTCGCCCGGCAGAAGGGTGCCGTCGACGATCTGTCGCCGGAGGTACTCGGTCACCTGAAGGTAGAGCGGATCGGGTTGGCGCGCCGGGGACATGGCTCAAGGGAAGCACATTTCGCCTTTCAGGCCAATTGCGCATGTTCGTACGGACCGGCTATATTGATTGTCTACATGTATCGATACAAGTCGAGGCTCCAATAGAGGCGAGACCGTCAAAAGGTCTGATCGCGGCTGTTCTTGTGGGTGCAGGGATCCTCTGTGTGCTCTTGCTGGCTGGATGCGACGCCGCTTCGGCGGGCGGGCCTGCCGGTTCGGCGTCGGAGGAACCGATGCTGACAGTGACCGGACCCGGGGGGAAGGTCGATCTCACTCGGGCGCAGTTGGAGGGACTGAACCAGGTGCAGCTCTCCAACCGGGGCAACAGG
>JAJZQZ010000182.1 GCA_021802965.1 Actinomycetes bacterium | reverse complement strand
CGCTTGCGAAGATCACCTCGGGCAGGAACATGGTGCCCCGCTCGAAGAGGTCGCCCACGTCGCGCATGCCCGGAGTGAAGCCTTCGCTTATCACCCGGACGGGGTCGAGACCTAGCTCGACCGCCTGGCGGGCTACGGCTTTCGCTTCGTCCTCGTCCGCCGCCACGACCGACGCGCGGGCCGCGTCAAAGACTTCTTGTTCGGTCATCACCGGAATACCGCTCACAATGCTGACGGATCGGCGACCTCCGAGGTGGGCAGCGCGGGGGCGTCCTCACGCAGCCGCAGGCCGGTCCGATCCTGAACGATCCGCCGGAAGGCGAAGAGCACCCAGGCGACCAGCAAGATCCCCAGACCTATGAACGACTCCCGAATGCCACCGTATCCCGCAAGACCGGGGTTCAGCGCGCCTACCACAAGCATGACCAGGTTCACGGCCACCAGGAACACGCCAGCCGGAACCCAACCTGCGCCCGCCCGGAACGGTCGCGGCCAGGCCGGTCGGTCGCGGCGCAGCAGCAAGAAGCCCGCCACGGCCAGGGTGATCGAGAGGATGTACCCGAGGTTGCTCGCGAACAGGATGGCCAAGGGGTTCCCGACGAAGAGCAGAATGAGGACGTTGACCACCAGGTCGAGGGTCAGTGCCCTGCTGGGCTCACCTCGGCGGTTGAGATGGTAGAGCTCCTTGATGGTCATGTCGTCTTTGGCGAGACCGAAGAGCGCGCGGGCAGCGTCAGCGGAGGCGCAGATCTGACCGATGAAGAAGGCCGCTACCACGGCTGCGGTGATCACTTGGCCGCCGCTGCCGAAGAGCTGGTTCACGACCATGACCCCGTAGGTCAGGGGGTTCTCGCCGATGGCCTGCTCGCCGAGGTAGCCGGCCGCGCCCATCGGGACCAAGGTGAAGACAGCCAGCAAGAGGATCCCCGTGGTGACAAGGGCCTTGCGCGTGTCGCGGATGGTGTCCTTGAACTCGGGGGCGAAGGTTGCACAAAGCTCCGAAGAGTAGGCCGTCCATGCAGTGACGTACATCCAAACCACGAAGGGCTTCCAACCGCTCACGTGCCAACTCAGATTGGACGCCTTCCATCCGCCGGTGAAGTAGGGACCGAAGGCGATGATGGCAAGGACGACGACGAAGACTACCCCCACGATCTGGTTCACACGCACGGCCACCTTGATTCCGCGCACGTTGAGGAACCAAGCAAGGGCCACGGTGACAAGACCGATGATATGACCCAAGCTCAAATCCACGGTGCCCGTCGAGACGGTCCAGGTCACATCGGGGAACCATTGGGCTTGGATGAGCGAGCCGATGATCACCCCGGTGATGGCCAGCACGAGCGAGTAGCCCATCCAGTAGCCAAAGGCCGCCAGAGAGCCCAGCGGGGCGAAGTACTTCTTCCATGCCTCGTGAGCGTAGAGGGAGATCCCGCCCGGTTTGTCCGGGAACATGGCGGCCATTTCGGCGAACAGGAAACCCTGGGCCACTGCGATCAGAGTCATGAGTCCGGCGATGAAGATGGTGGCCCAGGCCCCGATGGCCCCAATCTGGAAGCCCATGCTGATGAAGACCCCGGTGGTGGGCCCCAGCACCAGGGCGACCGCGTGGTGCCACCTGAGCGTCTTGTGGATATGCGGCTGGTCGTGGGCCCCTGCCCCCTCGCCACCCGCTGTCGTTGACGACTGCATCTGCTCCCCCTTCCCCGTGTGTGACCGTACTATCCGATCCGCCGCCGCCCCGCCATACTGCAAGGCACGCGCTAGTCGGCGTTGATCGACCGACCCGCCATCAGCTCCCGCGCTACGACCACCGCCTCGTTGGCGTTCTCAGCGTAGGCGTCAGCTCCGATCTTGTCCGCCCAGTGCTGCGTGGTCGCGGCTCCCCCGATCATCGTGCGCACCGCTTCGCGCAGCCCGGCGGCCCGGAGCGCGTCTTCCAGCCCTTGCATGTTGACCATCGTGCTGGTCATCAGGGCAGAGCAGCCGACGATGTCGGCCCCGTGGGCGATCGCCTCCTCCACAAAGCGCTGGGCGGGTACGTCGCGTCCGATGTCCACCACCTGAAAGCCGTTCACCGACAGCATGGTGGCCACGATCCGTTTTCCGATGTCATGCATGTCGCCCTCGGACACCCCCAGGATCACAGTGCCCAGAGGGTCCGCCCGCTTGTCGCCGGGGATGTGGGCCTCGAGGCGGCCCATACCGAGTTGCATGGCGTCGGCGGCGGCTATCACCTCGGGCAGGCTTAGCTCCTCAGCCGCGAAGCGTTCGCCCACCTTGGCCATCCCCCGTGTGAAGCCCTCGGCGATGACCACCAGAGGGTCGGCGCCCTGCGCGATGACCGCTTCGGCCACGGCCTCCGCAGCGTCTTCGTCCCCGTCGATCACAGCCTGCATGGCCAGGGCGATCAGGTCTTCCCGGCTCACGTCTCCTCCTCCGTCGCGGGCTGCGCCACTTCGCACTCTGCCGCCTCGAACCGCGCGACAACAGCTCGCACCTCCCTAGCCACGTCCGGAGGCAGAAGCTCAGGAACATGGGTTTGCAGGATCTCGCGAGCACGGTTGGCCGCGGCTTGGGCGAGGTCCATGCTTCCTCGCTTCTCCCAGCCGCCACGCATCCGCCTATCGATCAGCTTGACTTGGGAGAGTTCGGCCTTCTGATGAAGTCGCGTATGCTTCTCTCCCAGGAAGTCCTTGCCCGGTCCCACCTTCTTTATCAGATCCACCGCCAGGGTCTCTTCGCTGACGCCTATCCCTCTCACCACCCTCTTGACCATCGCGGCGATCTCGTCGTCGATGACCAGTTGGGCGAAGCTGAGAGTCATCCCCAGCTCGAGCATCCCCATCCCGTAGATGAGGTTGCACCCGGCGAGCGCAGGGAGCAGGAAGGTGATGGTCTTCTCGTGCCCGGCCTGCGCGTCCACGACCTTCGAATCCGCCTAGCCCCCCGCCATGAAGCTGGGTAGCAGGTAATAGCGGGCAAGCGCCGTGGCGGCCGCTCCCACCATGCCGAGCTCGGGACAGCCCACGGGGGCGGTGGCGTAGATCATGTCCATGATGGTGGTGGAGCTCCCATAGATGAAAGGCGCTCCGGGCACAGTCAGCTGGTGCAGTACGAGACCCGAGAGGACCTCGGCGTTGTGGGTGACGAGCGTGCCCGCCAGGGTGATGGGCGACGTGGCCCCGGACATGGCCATCGATAGCACCATGGCGGGGATACCCGCCCGGGCGCAGCCGATGATGATCTCGCAGAGCTGCTCCCCGAGCTGAAGTGGACTGGTGGGGCAGCCGCCGGAGGAGATGATCGGTCGCTCGCGCAGCTTCTCCCGACCCCCCACGACCGCTGCCGCCATGTCCACGAAGGCTTCCAGAGCCGCGCCCCCATAGAAGTCCCCGTGCAACACGTGCTTGGACGTGTTGGAGAGGAGGGTCTCGCCCTCGATCAGGCCCTTGGCCATGTTCTCGGGCAGGTCGCTTGCATCGACCGCCTGGAAAGCGATGTCTACGCTGTCGAGCGCATCGCACAGCAGGGTAGCCTGGCGGAGGTCCTCGTGCGAGGAGACTCGGTGCTCGCCAGTCTCAAGGTCCAGGACGCGCAGCCCCACGCCGAAGATGGTGAACCCCACCCGGCCGTCCTCGAGCAGCACGTCGTGCTTCGGATCACGGCCGGCCATGAGAACCTTCTCGGGGGCGGACCGGATGGCGGACTCGACGACGCCCGGCGGCATCTTGACCCGCTTCTGCCCTCGGTCGACGTCGCAGCCCCCGGCGGCGAGGATGTCCAGGGCCTCCTCGGACACCACGGTGACTCCGCAGTCCTGGAGCACGTCGAGCGTGCCCTGGTGGATCTCCTGAAGTTGGCTTGGCGTCAACCCGTTGAGGCCCCAACCTGCCCGCAGCAGCTCTCGCACGGCCCGCCCCCTTTCCATTTGGACAGCTGCAGAGGCACCATACACAGAAACCGTCCATTTGGCAAGTACCACGACCGTGCTTCTTGGAACACGTGGTAGGATGCGGCAGGAACGGCAGGAAGAGGAAGGTCGAGATCGCGGGATGACCAGAGAGGCGGCTCAGTGACCAGACGGGGCGACGGCCACGGCCTCGCGGCCACCACCAAGCGGGAGCGCCCGAGGCGGGGGCAGGGACGCGAGGCCCTCCTGGCCGCGGTGGCCCGGATCGTGGCGCGTGAAGGGATCGCCGGCGTGACCTTGCGTGCCGCGGCCGCCGAGGCGGGCGTCACCCACGGCCTCGCGACCTACCACTTCCCCAGCCGTGAAGCCATGCTCGAGGAGGCCATGACCTGGGCAGTTCAGGGAGCTATCGATACCATGGGGATCACCAGCGCCGATGGTCTGTCCCTTATGCAGTACGCCGTTGACTTCGTCGCCAAGAAGCCCGCGGAGATGACGTTCCAGTTCGAAGTGATCTTCCACGGGCAGCGCTCGGAGGAACTCCTCGCCCACGTGCGGCGCATGTACGAGGCCTACTTCGACGCGGTGCAGGAGTCGCTGCGGCGGGCGGGCCTCCCCTCGGACCGGCAGACAGCCAAGATGACCCTGGCGATGATGGACGGCATCGCGGTGCAACAACTGATGTTCGGCGATGCCGAGGACACCCGGGCGACCGGCGCCCTGTTCACCAGACTGTTGGCGTCGCCGGCAAAGGTCGAGGACGTCTGACGCCGGGATAGAGCCGGGGACTCAGTCGATACAGCGGAATCGGCGGATACGTTGGAACCGCAGTGCTTCGAGGCTAAGGCCTCGCCAGTTTCAGAGGTCTTGAGCACGTCGACCACCCGAGCCACCTGTTCCAGCCGCAGGCCGAGCGTTGCGTTCCATGAGCCACTGCTACCGCTATCGAGACCGGCGGCACGCGAGAGCTACCCCGGAGTGGGCTCTCCTACTTGGTCGGCACCCAGATCACGCGTCCATCATCGAGCTGGTACACGGTGCCGATGGCAGTGCCGGTGCCCTCGGCCGTCTGGCTCGTCGTCTGCATGCGCTCGACGGTCTTGCCTTCCTTGCGGATGATCTCCATCTGCGGAGTACCGGGGTTCTTGACGATGGTGAGGTTCTCCGGGGAGAGCATCTCTTTCAAACCGAAGCCCATGAGGGCCACGATCAGGAACCCCACGCCGATGAGCACGGCCACATCGAAGAGGTTGCCCATGGCTTCCATGGGATCGCCGTGGTGGTCGGGGACGACGCGGCTTCTGCGTTCAAGGAGAGACGGCCTTCTCGCGGGGTGCACGGTTTTGGCTGTGTCGGTGGTCTCGGGCTCGCCCATCGACTACACCTCCAAGCGGTCGAACACGTATTCCAGGTCCACGACGTCCTGGCGGTACATGCGATCGCGGATCGTGGTGACGACGTAAGCAAGACCACCCACCAGCAGCCCGACGACCGTCGTCGAGAAGGCGATGACCAGATTGTCCGAAAGGGTCTTGACATCACCGCTTGCCAAGCCGACGAGGGCGGGGCTGATGGGAATGAGGGTGCCCATCAAGCCGAGGATGGGCCCGAAGCGGACCAGGATGCGGGTGCGCTCCAGCACCTTGCTGGCCTCCAACTCGCCATCGGCAAGGGCCTTGAGTACCCGTGAACGCGAGAGGTCCTCTCCACCGCCGAAGGAGGCCAGGACACGCTTCCCGACGGGGCTGTTGCGGAGTGTCCGCAGCATGGCAAGCACGGGGCCCGGCTCGGTGGGAGCCGCCGCGCAGGCCTTGGCCGTCGCCTCCACATCGATCCGTCGCCGGGCTCGCCACCGGTAGAACATCTCGATGCTGAACCGGCCCGCTTCGAAAAGGACGAGGAAGAGGGCTATCACCTCGATCACCAGAACGGGGTAGAGCAACGCGCTCGCCACCCCATAGATGACGGCCTGCGGATGCGTGAGGTAGTACTGGAGTTGGTGCCAGAATGCGTCCATGTCATCTCCGTCCGAGCCGGCGGCCCGGCGTCATCTAGCCGTCTACCGGCGGCTCGGCGTCATGTTCCTCGGATGCGGGCTGGGCGATCGTGTCGCCGGCGTGCAGATCGTCGAAAAGAGATGCGGGTGTCGGCATCTCGGCTGTCGGCTCTGTCTCGCCGTCCGGCGCGGCCAACGCATCTTCGGAAGCGGCATCGGGCCCCGCGGCGTCGGCGGTGGTGGAGTCGGCCACCGTAGCCTTCGTCGCCGTGCCGAACTTGTTCCTCACCCTCTTGGTCAGGGTCACCCCCGCCGCGACAGGCATGGTGACGAGGCGGCGTGCGCCCGCAGGATTGCCGTGGATGGCCGCTGCCGCGGTGCCGACCAAGAACGAGCCCGCCAGAACCACCAGAGCCACGTTGGGGCCTCCGCCGTCTCCGTCTCCGGACGAAGCCGCGACCGATCCATCAGAACCGCCCACGGGCTGCAACTCCTGGCCCTGCGCGTACTGACCGTCGCTGGGATCCGCCTGATTGTCGGCAGGCAAGGAGTCAGGAGTGGAGGCTCGAGAATTCTCTCCCACCGCCGGCACATTCCCCATCCCGTTGGTGGTTCCCGGTCCCAAGGAGCCCGGAGTTGTCCTCCCTCTTGAGCCGTCGAGGATAGCCCGGTTCGTGGTGCCCGTGCTGGTGCCAAGCCCGGTCCCGGTGTTCGAACGAGTCCGGTAGGTGGTCCCGGTGGATCGCCGGCGGGTGGTGACCGTGGTGTGCCTCGTGGTGCTCGTGGTGGTCGGCGCGAGCTCATACGTGACTCGCACACTGCCCAACACGGGAGTCACGCCCCGGTCTTCAGTCGAGAGCTTCACCCGGTATCGAAGGGTGACCCCCTTGGCTGTGGCGGGAAGCGCACCGGCCAGAGTGGTCCACGGCCCGCCGTCGATGGAGTAGTCGACCCGCACGGCCGTCGTTTCGGGCTTGTTCGCGCTCACCTCGATGGTCTTGAACACCTTCCTGACGCCGGGCAGGCTCATGTCCAGATCTGATGAGGTCAAGGTTCCGTACGCCGGATATCCCATCTCGAACACCCGCTTGGTCCCGACATCGGCGACGATGACCGAGCCGCTCGGCGTACGGGAGATCGTCTGCAGGTTCGCTCCGCTCGACCCGTCCCCGAAGACGCCCTGGGATGAGTAGCTCTGCAATGCATGACCCTGAGCATCCACGACGTACACGGAGCCCGCGGTCTCTCCGACGATGACAGTGGTGCCGTCGGGAAGGCGTACGGCGTCGGCGGGCCGGATGGCCGGGGAGACACCACGCCCGTCGAAA
>JAJZQZ010000181.1 GCA_021802965.1 Actinomycetes bacterium | reverse complement strand
ATCTTGCCGAGGAAGAAGGGAACGAAGAACACCAGGTAGTCCAAGGACTGGAAGTGCCCGCCGAAGTTCACCGACGCCATCATGAACGCGTAGAGCACGACCGCGCTGTAGATGGCGAAGATCATGCCCACGGCCACCTTGGAGCCGACGTAGGGCAGCACGCGTACGCCCACCATCCGCTCCCGGCGGTAGACGGCGTCTTCCTTGACGATCTCCCGCACCGAGGTGATGGTCCCCACCAGGATGGTGATCAGGCTCAGCATGAAGAGCATCGTGACCGCTTTGGTCGCGTTGCCGTTGACGGGGTCGAAAAGGTTCCTGCCCCAGGTGAAGAAGTCGAGGGCGCCGAGCAGCGGGGAGATCAGAAGCAGCAGCGCCGCCGTCTTCTTGTCGCGCCAGATGATCTCAAGGTACCGCCTGGACAGGATCCGGAACTGTTTGAAGGACGACACCTTGCGCACCTTGGCCCCGGGCGCCGGGCCTCGTCCCCGGCTGGGATCGCCCGCCGCGCCGACCGCGCCGTAGGGGAGGCCGTAGCCCCCCTGCCCGGGGCCCGCTCCGAACCCCCCGAACGCCGCCGCCTGAGGCGCGCCGCTGCCCACCAGCCGGCTCTGCACGTTCTCGATGAACTGGGGCGAGCGGGCGAAGCGCTCGGCGAGGGCCTGAGGTTCGGCGGAATCCAGGCGCCCGTAGATCTCATCGAACTCCTTGACCCCGAAGTACTCCAGGGCTTCGTCCGGGGGCCCGTAGAAGGCCAGATAGCCGCCGCGAGCCAGGATGATCACGCGGTCGCACATCATCACGTTCTTGGTGGCGTGGGTGACCAGGACCACGGTGCGGCCGCCGTCGGCCAGGTGGCGCAGCAGCTTCATCATCTGGGCCTCGGTCCCCGGGTCGAGGCCGGAGGTGGCCTCGTCCAGGAAGAACAGGCTCGGCCTGGTCAGCAGCTCGACGCCGATGGAGACCCGCTTGCGCTGTCCGCCGGAGAGCCGGGATATCGCCACGTCGGCTCGCGCGGTCAGGTCGAGCTCGGCGAGGACCTCGGCGACGCGGCGCTCGCGTTCGTCGGCGGTCGTGTCGCCGGGCATGCGCAGGCGGGCGGCGTACTCCAGGGCTTTGCGGATGGTCAGCTCCCGGTGGATGATATCGTCCTGGGGGACGTACCCGAGCTCGCTGCGATAGGCGTCGAAGTGCTTGTAGAGATCGACTCCGTTCAGGAACACTCCCCCGCCGGTGGCGGGACGGAAGCCGCAGAGCGCGTTCATCATCGTCGACTTGCCCGCGCCGCTGGCGCCCACGACGGCCACGAACTCCTGGGGCAGGATCGAGACCGACACGTCCTGAAGGATCTTCTGGCCTTTGCCCACCGTCACCGAAAGGTGATAGGCGTCAAGGCGCAGGCAGCCCTCCTCTGACACCGCCTCCAGGCGCCCCTGCTCGAACAGCATGCGGTGCGGCCCGATCCGGACGACGTCGCCCTCGGCCAGCACCTGTTGTTGTACCCGTTGCCCGTTGACGAAGGTGCCCGAGGCGCTCCCCAGGTCTTCGATGACGTAGCGGCCCTGCTGGACGTCCAGCCGTGCGTGCTCGCGGTTCACCTGGGGGTGGACCAGGCTGACGTCGGCGTCCTCCGAACGCCCGATGGTCACCGACTGCTGCCCAGGTAGACGTATGACGGTGGTAGGCCGGGCACCTTCGCCCCCGAAGACGCCCATGCCCGCTCCGGCTCCCACCGACTCCTCCGCGCCCCGATACTCCACGGTGATCGTGCGCCCGATCTCGAGCACGTCACCCGGTTCCAAGAGGACCCGCTCCACTCGTTTGCCGTCGCGCGTCAGCCCGTTGGTGCTGCCGAGGTCGGAGATCTCGTACTGCCCCCCGCGACGCTCGAGCTGCGCGTGGTGGCGAGAGACGACGTCAGACTCGACGGTTATGTCGTTCGCATGGTCGCGCCCGAAGGTGACCACGTCTTTCTGCAGGGGGAACTCTCGAGTCCATTCGGGTGTCTTCACGATCAGCCGCGGCGGCCGCGGCGGCGCCAGGACCACCGTCGGTTCCGAGCGAGGGCCGCCGGCCCCGGGGGACGCGGCTGCGGGAGTCACCGGACGGGCGACGGGCCGCGTGTGGTACACCACCCGGAAGGGCCCGATGCCGATGGCGTCGCCGTCAGAGACGGCGCGCGGCTCCTTGACCGGGATCTCCACGCTGTTCAAGAAGGTGCCGTTGGCACTGCCCAGGTCGATGAGGCGGAGACCGCCCGAGTCGGCGATCAACCTCGCGTGGTAGCGAGAGACAGACGGATGCTGCAGGACGACGTCGGCGTCAGGCGCCCGGCCGAGGGTCGTCGACTGCTCGGAGATGGTGTACTCCTCTACCGCTCCCCGACCTTCAATGGCAAGTACACCGAACATCGCCACCACCCAGTCAGCCGAAGGGATCCCGCGCACCCCGCCGCCCGCGATAAGCGGGCGGCGGATGGTCCATCATACAATGCGGCTGGGACCGAGGGAACGTGCAAGGTCGACGTCTGGACCGCGGCGGCGCCGGGCCCACCGCCTCAGGGGATCAGCAGCACCTTCCCCGCGGTGAGCCTCCCCTCCAAGGCCCGATGCGCGTCGGCCGCCTCGGCCAGAGGGAAGCTGGCCCCGATGCGGAGCGCCAGACTGCCTGAACCGATCCATTCGAGCACCTGGCCCGCCCGGCTCAGGAGCTCGTCCCGGGTCCACGTGTAGTCGGCCAGCAGCGGGCGCTGCAAATAGAGGCTGCCCTTGCTCATGAGCGTCAAGGGGTCCAACGGCTCGACCGGGCCGCTGGCCTGCCCGAACAGGATCATGGAGCCCCTCCGCGCGAGGCAGTCGAGGCCGCGGACGAACGTGTCCCGCCCTACCCCGTCGTACACCACGTCGACACCCCGGCCACCGGTCAGCCGGCCGACCTCGGGCACGAAGTCCTGCTCGGTGTACAAGATCACCTCGTCGGCCCCGGCCCCCCGAGCAAGTTCGGCCTTCTCCGCCGTCGACACCGTGGCCAGCACCCTAGCTCCGCGTAGCTTCGCCATCTGGCACAGAAGCAGGCCGACTCCCCCGGCGGCGGCATGGACCAGGCAGGTGTCGTCCTCGCGGAGCGGATACGAACAGTGGCTCAGGTAGTGCGCTGTCATCCCCTGCAGCATGGCGGCGGCGGCGGCCTGTGGCGGGATCCCTGCAGGCAGCGGGACGAGGCGGTCGGCGGGCGCGACCACGTGGGTGGCATATGAGCCATTCACCCGCGCCCAGGCCACCCGGTCGCCCGCCGCGACCGTGTCCACGTCAGGCCCCGTCTCGACCACGATACCCGCACCCTCCACGCCCAGAGCGATCGGGACGGGCACCGGATAGAGGCCACTCCGGTGGTAGGTGTCGATGTAGTTGACCCCCACCGCCTCCGTGCGGATCAAGACCTCCCCGGCGCCGGGAGACGGATCGGGAAGCTCCTCGACGGTCAAGACCTCCGGCCCCCCGTAGGACGTGCCCCTCACTGCCAGCATCGATCGCTCCTTTCGGTAGCCCGTCCTGATATTCTACGGCTTGGCGCGCCCCAAGGCGCGCCCGAGCACCGGGGTCGCGAGCAAAGGGGGCTTTAGCGTGAACAAGAGGAGCAAGGTAGCGCTGCGGAAACACCGCAAGAAGAAGGGCAAGAAAGTCTCGCTCCGCCACCAGTAGCAGCCCGCCTGCTGTCTGCTGCCCCCTGTCCGCGTCGCTGAGAGGTCGGGGGGCAGAGAGACGTCAAGGGCGTATGACGACCCGTTCCGCCGAGCGGCCGAAGAAGTGATACCCGGAGCCCGCCTCGGCGATGACGTTCAGTAACGCATCCGGATCGGTCACCAACACCCCGCCCAGGACATCGACGCCGCGCCTGAAGAATGCGCCCGGGAGCATGCTCGCGGTCGGCCCGACGACCACCACCTCGGCCTCCGGCCGCGCGAGGGCCAAGAGGCCTTCGAGAGTATCGTTGAGCAGGGAGGTGCCCGTGACCACCAACAGGTCCGCTCGCGGCACGACCGCGGCGGCATCGGCCGCCGGGCGATAGAAGGGAAGCTCGTCCGGCCGCAGGGTCGAAGGGTCCAATTCGAGGACGGTGTAGGGGCGCGCACGCCGCTTGAGCGCCTTGAGGAAGGGAGCCAACGCGCCCACCACGACGACCTCCCTGTCCTCACCCACGTCGAGGTCGTCCAGAGCGTCGGCGCCCACCTGCAGCGAGCCTTCGTGCCGGCCCGCCTCCAAACAGGCGGTCGACAGTGCGTTCAAGACCGCTATACCGAGGGTGCGGCGCAGCGGGTTCCCCGAGAACAGGCCCTCGAGCAACTCGTCCACTCCCCTCCCCCGCAATTCGCCGGACGACGGCATGGCGCGGGCGGAACTGGGGCAGCACACCGCCTCAGGGAGGGACTTGATGGGCGTGTAGGACACCCCGCCGTGCCCGTCGCTGAGTTTCACGCCGGTGAAAAAGAGGCCGAAGACGGCTCGTTCGAGTGCCAACGACGAGAACACGTCGCCCAAAGTCTCGCGCACCTCGCTGACGGCCTCGCGCAGGATCGCCCCTTGCCGCATGCTCACCGTCGTACTCGACCCGCTCATGACGCACCTCCATCCGATCCGCTGCCCCGCCTCCTCATTATGCGCGGCATTATAGCTCACGTAAACACTCTAAAGCTATAGAAGCGACCCGATGTGGCATGCTGGAAGCCGGTGAACGCGTGATAGCGTGTCGGAAAGATGCCACGATCGAGGGAGACTTCGTGCCCACGGAGCGAATCGAAGAGATCTCAGACCGCATCGGCGAGATCGAGCACGCGTTGCCCGGTCTGCTCGAGCGCCGCCCCGAGGCGGCCAAGTACGTGGCCCGCGAACTGAAGGGCCTGCTGGCGGAGTGCGAAGAGGCGCAGGTCCGCTGGTCGGAGCTGGTGTCGCGCGCCCGCAGCCTGGTTGAACGACTCGGCGAGTCCGAATGCGGATGACCGATCGCGCCGACAGCGGAGGCGCGCGCGTGGTCGCTTTCGTCGATATCGGCACCAACTCGGTCCGCCTCCTGGTGGTCGGCATCGAAGCGAACGGCGCCCGCACGACGATCACGCAGCAGAAGGAGGTCGTCCGGCTCGGTGAAGGGGCGTTCGTCGACAGACGTCTGCAACCCGAGGCGATGGATCGAGCGGTCCTCGTCTGCCGGCATTTCGCTGATCTCTCACGTTCGTACGGGGCCGATCCGATAGTGGCCGCCGCCACGTCCGCCACTCGAGACGCTCGCAACCAGGCCGAGTTCGTCGAGCGACTGCGGCGTGAGGCCGGGCTCGAGGTGCGCGTCGTTTCGGGCAAGGAAGAGGCTCGGCTCATCTACCTGGGCGTCACCCGCAATCTCGACCTGCAGGGAAGGACCGCGGTCTTCATCGACATCGGCGGAGGCAGCACCGAGATCATCGTCGGCGACCAGGACGAGCATCTGTTCCTCGACAGCCTCAGCCTCGGGGCTATCAGGGTCACCGGCGCCTTCGCGGACTCGATCGACGTCACACGACCCGTCTCGACGGCTCAGTACAAGGCCATGCGCGAACACGTGCGCTATGCGGCCAGTCACACCGTCCACCGGGCGCGGTCCTACCGGACGGAGGCGGCCTACGGCACCTCGGGCACCATCCTCAACCTGGCCGCCCTCGCCAGCCGCACCGGCGAACGCCCGGGCCGGGTAGCGGACGGGCCTTTGACCTACCCCGACCTCAAGCGGGTCGCCGCTCTCCTCTGCTCCCTCCCATTAGAGTCGCGCAGGGCACTCCCGGGCATCAATCCGGAACGGGCGGACATCATCATCGCCGGCGCCGCCATCTTGCAGACCCTCATGCGTGAGCTGGGAGTGAAGCAGATCGTACCTCTCGCCGAGAGCGGGTTGCGGGAGGGTCTCCTGGCCGACTACATCGAGCGCGAAGACTCGCTTTCGCTCGGGCTCGAGCTGCCGGTACGCGAACGGAGCGTGATACAGCTGGGCCGGGCGTGCCGCTTCGACGAGGCCCACGCCTACACGGTCGCGGGGCTGGCCGAGGAGCTGTTCGAGAGCGCCCGCGACATCGGACTGCACCAACTGGACGACCATGCACGTGACCTCTTGCGCTACGCGGCCCTTCTTCACGACATCGGCACCTTCCTCTCCTACAGCAACCACCACCGCCACACGTACTACCTGATCCAGAACGCCGACTTGCTCGGTTTCGACCAGGCCGACAAAGCCACGGTGGCGGCCATCGCCTTCTTCCACCGGAAGGGCCTCCCCGGCGGGCGGCACCCTGAGTCGGCCGGCCTCGAGGCCGGGGTGCGGACGCTCGTCAAGTACACGAGCGCGTTCCTTCGCCTCGCCGAAAGCCTGGATCGCAGCCACACGGCCGTCGTCCGCCACGCGCGACTGCTACCCGGCCCGGGCGAAGACCTGACGCTCGAGCTCGACACCGCGGGGGACGCACAGCTCGAGGTGTGGGGGCTCGAGAACCGGGGGAAGGCCGCGGAGAAGGCCCTCGGGCACCGGATCCGGGTGAAGGTGCTGAGAGGCGGTTGAAAAAGCGAAGTCCCGGCCCACGGCGAGCGCCGCAAGGCGTCGTTCGCCGTCCTCGGTCTGGCGCGCAGCAGCAGCCTGCTACCGGCTCAGGCGGGGTCCGAGAGAAGCGGCTGAAGCTCGACATCCAGCGACAGCTGACCGACAATGGGGCGAAGCTCGGGATCGGCGGTCTCCCCCAGGCGCAGCGCCGATTGGGTCGCCAGCAACCAGGCCTGGCTGTCGGTGGGGACGTCGTCGGGACCGGGATGAGCCCGGACCCATGATCCGCCCGCCTGCAGATGGCGTGCCCTCACGTTGTCGGCGAGATACACCGCGAGCACGGTGTCGCGCAGGTAGTCGACCAGTCGCCGGTCCAGGACAGGGAACAGCAGCTCCACGCGCCGGTCGAGGTTGCGGGGCATGAGGTCCGCGCTCCCGACGTAAGCCTCCTCGGCTCCTCCGTTGCGGAAATAGTAGATGCGACTATGCTCGAGGAAACGCCCCACGATGCTGGTGACGCGGATGTTCTCGCTGACTCCGGCGACCCCCGGGCGGAGGCTGCAGGTGCCGCGCACCAGGAGATCGACCTTAACGCTTTCCTGCGAGGCGGCGTACAGCAGGTTGATCATCTGGCGGTCGACGAGGGCGTTCATCTTGAAGACCAGGTGGGCTCTCTCCCCGCTCCGGGCGAGGTCGACCTCGCGGGCGATCAACTGGGTGAGC
>JAJZQZ010000180.1 GCA_021802965.1 Actinomycetes bacterium | reverse complement strand
AGGACGCCGTCCTCGGTGTCCGCGATCAGATCGTCGAGGCTCCATCGCCCGGGCTCGAGGTTGATGTTGGTCATCCGTATCAAGGGCATGCGGTTGAAGCCGGATGCCCGCATGGCTCCGCCGGACTCTTCGCCGAGCGGGCCCGCGGTCTCCCGAGAGGTCAGGAAACCGGCTAGAAGCCCACGCTGGACCAGGGGCACGCGCCGCGCGGGAACGCCCTCGTCGTCGAAGGCGAATGTGCCGAGCCCGCCCGGCGTCGTCGCATCGGCCACGATGGTCACCTGATCCGAACCGTAGCGGAGACGGTGCCGGTCGTCCACGGACAAGAAGCTCGTGCCGGCGTAGCTGGCCTCGGTCCCGAGCATACGGTCGAGCTCGGTCGGGTGGCCCACCGACTCGTGCACCTGGAGGGTCATCTGCTCCGCGTCGAGGATGAGGGTGGTGGGGCCGGCCGGACATACAGGCGCCGTGAGAAGGCGGACGGCCTCCTCGGCTAGTCCGGGTGCGTGTGCCTGCAGATCAAGGTCGCGCATCACCTCGAAGCCACCTTGGCCCCAGGAGCCCGCATGACCTCCAGGATACGAGCGCGTCTGCACGTCCCCGTCGCCGATCGCCACCGCCCTTATCCCGCCGCCGGTGTCGGTGCTGAGCTGGCGGATCAGGGCGCCGTCGGTGGAGGCGAACGCCTTCTCCTCGCGCATGCTGCCCATGTCGGCGACGACGAAGTCGACGCCCGGTGCGCGTCCGGCAGCCGCCGCATCGAGGAGATGTTCGATGCGGGTCTCGGGGCTGAGGGCGAAGGGGTCTTCGCGACACGGGGCGGCGACATCGGCCACAGCGCCGTGCAACGGGGCGAGATGGACTCGTTCGCCACCCACCACGGCCGAGGCTCGAGCCACCGCGACGGCGGTACGAGCCGTGCGGGCCGCGGCTTCAGGAGTCAGCTCGTTCGCTGCCGCGAACCCCCAGTAGCCATCGACCAGCACTCGGACACCGAAGCCCGACTCCTCCTCGTCCGACCAGGCCTCAAGGTTGTCGTTCTTCACCTGCATATGCTGCAATCGGCGCAGGACCACGCGGACATCGGCGTAATCGATCGAGGAGCGATCGAGCAGACCCAGGACCGCTTGGGCGAAGTCTTTCATGCGGACGATTCTACCCTGAGAGAGTCCGCCGCTCTAGATGTGGTACCTGGGGCCGGGCTGAGGTTGGTCGGTCGGGGCTGGGACCGGGGTTGGAGGGGGTTCTTCGTTCTCCGGGGTCGGCTCGGCCGCCCCCTCGGGCGGTGTGAACGGCGCCGGCGCCTCGACCGCGGGGTAAGTGGGCGGCTGGTATGCGACTGCCGGGAACGGAGAGGCCTCTTGCGTGTAGGCACCGCTCGGATACCCGGGCTGGCCTTGGATCACCGGATAGGGAGGCCCGCCGTAGGGCGTCGGGGGGGAGGGCGGCTGAGGTTGTTGGGTGGCGTCCCACGGAGGCATCGGCTCCTTGCGTCCGCGCCGCCCATGCGCCACGTCCCAAAGTCGGCCGACGGTAGCCCCGAAGCCCACCATGCAGGCGACCACGAAGGCGAGCCAGCCGAGCACGGGTACGGCGATGATCACGCCGACCAATATCACCCCGACCACCATGGCCCAGACATCCCGCACGTCGCGCTTGTTGAATGCGTGCAGCAGGCGTTCGCCCGCGACCAGGGCAAAGGCGAACACACCATAGAGGGACATCGCCGGCGCCACAGGGATCAACAGCAAGGCCAGTGGGATGCCCACCACAGTTATGAGCAGCACCACGAAGAGCACGGGCAGGCCGATCAGGCTCACGAACCCGATGAGGGCGCTACGGCCCGGCCTGCCGATGATCTCCCCTCCGATCGAACGGAGGGCCGAGCTGGATATGAGCACCAAGAACAGGCCTAGGCCGATCGCTCCCAGTACGAGGATGAACCACCCGAGCGGATTCCAGCGGCCCGCGTCTATGCTGACGGTGTTCGTGGAAGCGCCCACGCTCTGCGCGCCGCCGCGGCCCCAGCCCACCTCGACCATGTTCCCGCCGACCGAACCGGTACCCTCTGTCTTGACTCGGCCGGTGAGACTGATCGCGTCGCCGCCGATCGAGCCGCCGTCGTGCACCACGATGTCCCCGTTCGCCGTGAAGGCGTTCCCGTCGATGCGGCCGTCGACCGTGATGTCGCCGCTTATCACGGTGACGGACTTGTACGTCGTCCCTGGTGCGACGGTGACGTCCTGGTCCAACCTGAACAGGTCGTCCGCGGCGAGGGCTACACCGCCCCCGAAGCTGGATGTGGCCGCGGAGAGCAGGAGCACAGCGAATGTGGCGAGGACGATCAGCGTCCCCAGCAGGGAGCGCCGGGCGCGTAGGACCGATCGGCGCGATACGGCGTCCTCGGTCGCGTACCTAGCGCTGCCACGAGTGCTTCTTGCGTCCTCGTCTCGCGCTCGCCCCTCGCGCCCTGAAGGCGAAGCGTCATCTTTCAGCAGCCTACTTGGTTGGAGGTGGAGCTTGGGGCTCTGGTCTGCGAATCTCATCTTGCTCTCCTGGGGAGTGGGGGCGTCAACGCTGTGAGGCGAGGACGATCCGTGCCGCCCGCCACAATACGCAGTTGGTGAAGGCCGCGACGACGCCGATCGCCGCGATGAACGTCGCGAGGCTGGCGGGCGACGATGTCACCGCGCCGGCTATAGCTTCGGCCGTCGCGCCGAGAGCGAACCAGGCGTCGCCCGAGCCGAGCCATGCGAGGATGGCAACGGGCGCGTGCAGCGCCGACAGCAGCACGTCGCCCAAGACGCCGGGTGCCCCCGCCACACCGGCGGGCGTCAGCGCCAGCCACGCCACCGCGGGTGTCAGTGCCAGGACAGCGGCGACGAGCCACCACCAGCGAGGCGTCGCCCGGGCGACGCCCTCCTTGCGGATGCGCTCGACCACGCCGCCGGCAAAACCGGCGGCCGGGAAAGGCGCCGGCAGGCTCCGCAGCGACACCGTGAGCTCGGCTTCCTGCCGGTAGCGCGCGCAGCATGTGGCGCAGCTCCGAAGATGGGCGGCGACGGCGCGGGTCTCGTCCGGCTCCAGCAGGCCTTCGGAGTAGAAGAAGAGGGTCTCCGCCGAGAGGCAGCCGTCGTCTGCCGGGGCGGCAGGGATCGTGGTGGCGTCAGGGTCCACGGTGTCACACTCCCGTTTCTGATAGGGCGAGCCTCTGCTTCAGCAGCTCGCGGCCGCGAAAGATCCGCGTCTTTACCGACCCCAGGGGCAGACCGAGAAGGTCGGCTATCTCGTCGTAGGGGAGGTCCTCGACGAAGCGGAGCACGAGGACCTCGCGGTAGCGGTCGGGCAGGGCTTGCAGTGCCGCGAGGAGGCCGCGCTGGGTCTCGTGCCCGATGGTCACGGCCTCCGGGTCCGTGGGAGGGCCGGCTTTCAACTCTGCGGCCTCTCCCTCGGGCATGGGCGCGCTGGCCGGCCTTCGCGCCCGGGCTCTGTGGTGATCTACGACGAGGTTCTCGGCTACGCGGGCGATCCAGGGTTTGAACGGCTGGGCGGGGTCAAACGTGTGCAACCGTTGCCAGCCGCGGATGAACGTCTCCTGAGCGAGGTCCTCGACTTCGTCCGGTCGAGCGCCGCGGGCCCATAGGATCCGGAAGACCAGTCTTTGGTGCTGCACTACCAGTTGTTCGTATGCGCGCGCGTCGCCGGAACGTGCGCGGCCGACCAGATCGGCCTCGGTGAGCTCAGGCGACATGGCCCGCGTGCTGTGCATGATGGCGACTTCCACTCTGTCCGTCCCGCCGTCTCGGATATCGTTGTCCTTGACTCCGACTACGCCGCGAAACGGGCGGAAGTTTCACGGCCTTTCGGGCGACTTGTTCAAAGGGCCTCCGGCGACCGACCGATGGTTTTGCAACGGCCCGTATCCCATTTCGTCGATTAAGCAATTTCTCTTGCATTTGCGTTTCATTCACCCTATAGTGCAATGAGAATCACATGAGTGCCTCCATGACACCACGTTCAGTAGGCCTTGGAGAGCGCCGCAAAGGGAGGATCCGCCTCCTGGTGCTCGGGATTCTCGCCCTCTTCGGACCCTCGGCTTTCGGCTTCGAGATCGGCTTTCTCTCGCTAGCCTACTCCGTGGTGCTGGTCGCATACGCGCTTTGGGCCATGCGCTTGACAGTGGTCTTTCGGGACGACGAGAGCCTGGGGCTCCTACTGTCGATCTTCGACGTCACGCTCACGCTTCCGCTCATCGTGTGGGGCTCGGGGCCTTCGTGGCTGGCCGCCCCACTCGTCGCCATGTGGGGGGCCGGCTTCCTCGGCTCGTTGACAGACCGCCGGGGAGCGCGCACCGCCCGGTCTACCACCTCTACCCCCCTCGTCGACCCCGTGACCAAGTTCTATTCCCGCAACAGGTTCTCCGAAGCTATCGAGGCCGAGGCGGAGAGGGCCGCTTCCCGTAGGGAGTCGTTCGCGCTGGTCACGCTCCGCGTGCAGCGGTATGGGGAGCTGCTCGCCTGCAACGGACCTGACGCCGTGGACCGGGCGCTCGCCTCTCTTGCCCGTAGAGCCTCTCATGAGCTTGGCCCTGTCGCTGAAGGATATCGTCTCTCCGATGACCTTCTTGCCGTGATCGTACCGACCCGAGGGCCCATCGAAGCGTCCGAGCAGGCGGGAGCGCTGTCTCGGGCCGCGAACGGGCGCTTGATAGACGGTCGTCGTGTAGACACCTTCGTCGGCTACGCCGTGTTCCCGCGCGACGGGCGCACCCCGACCGAGCTGCTCAGAGCCGCTGAGGGCTCCACTCCGGCCCGGGTCGCGTCTCGGACTCACGTGGGCGAAACTGCGGAGAGAGCGGGTCGGGTGGCCGTGGCCGGTTCGCAGGTGGCTCTGGGCTGATCCGCCACAGGGGCGCGGTCCCCCTCCCGGGGCCCTCCATGCCCTGTGTTACAGTGTCCGCGTGGACCTGAAGTCGAAGAGGATCGGCGTGCTCATGGGGGGACTCTCCGGCGAACGAGAGGTCTCCTTGCGGTCGGGCGAGAACTGCCTCCGTGCTCTCTCCTCCCTGGGCTACGACGTGGTGCGCGTCGACGCGCTCCGCGATGTCGCCCTGCGCCTCGACGAAGAGGAGGTCGAGGTCGCGTTCCTCGCGCTCCATGGCCGCTTCGGCGAGGACGGCACCATCCAGGGCGTGCTCGAGCTCATGGACATCCCGTACACCGGGTCCGGAGTCCTTGCCTCGGCTCTGGGCATGCACAAGATCGCTTCCAAGAAGGTGGTGCGCCAGAGTGGCGTCCCCACCCCCGATTACTGTGAGATCTCTCTCAGAGAACCTTCGGGATCGGAGGCCACGCGCGCAGTCGCCGAGCTGGGCCTACCGGTGATGGTCAAGCCGGTGGAGGAAGGTTCGAGTCTGGGGGTCGTCATGTGCAAGACCGAGGGCGAGCTGGCGGCGGCGATAGACTCCGGTCGCCGGGAGTTCGGGCGCGTCTTCGCCGAGCGTCACGTCGCTGGCATCGAGATCACAGTCGGCGTGATCGAGCGGGGGGGCGAGCCGTTCACGCTGCCCATTCTCGAGCTGGTGCCCAAGAACGAGTTCTACGACTACGAAGCCAAGTACACCGAGGGGATGACCGATTTCTTCATCCCCGCACGGCTTCCTGCCGATGTGTATGCCGCGGCTGAGAAGCTCGCGCTTCTGGCCTTCAACGCGATCGGGTGTCGAGGAGTGGGTCGAGTGGATTTCATGGTCTCGCGGGACGGGACTCCGTACTTCACCGAGGTCAATACCCTGCCGGGCATGACCGACACCTCCGACCTCCCCGCGCAAGCGGCGGCCGCGGGGATATCGTACGTCGAGCTCGTCGAGCTCATCCTCATGAGCGCGGTGGCGTGAGCACCACCCAGGATCTGGGGCGTTTGGCCGGCAAGGGGTATGCCCGTGGCGCTCAGGGCCCACCTCCGGCCGCGCCGGTGGGGGTACGCGGCGACGTCCGTGGATCTCAGCTTTCGCGGCCGGTCGGACCGGTCATCGACGTGCACGTGCACGTGTTCTCGCCCGACGTGATCCGGCAGCGCGACTCGTACCTCGACCGCGATGCATGGTTCAAGATGCTCTACACCGATCCGAAGTCGCGGATGGCCCCGGCGGAGCGGGTCCTCGCGGAGATGGACGCGACGGGGGTGGCGAAGTCGGTGATCTTCGGCTTCGCCTACCACGACCAGGGTCTCTGTCGGGAGACCAACGACTACGTGATCGAGGTTGTTCGGGCGCATCCGGACCGCTTTATCGGCTTCGCGTGCGTGTCGCCGGGGGAGCCAGGAGCTGTGGCGGAGCTCGAGCGGTGTCTCGATGCGGGACTCGCGGGATGCGGCGAGCTCTTCCCCGATGGCCAGCGCTTCGAGCTGGCCGTGTGCCCGGAACTGGACGAGGTGGCCGGCGTCCTCGCCGAACGCGGGATACCCGTCCTAATCCATGCCAACGAGCCGGTCGGGCACGACTATCCCGGCAAGGGGCGCAACACGCCCGGCCCCTGCTACGAGTTCGCCAAGCGCAACCCGGGGCTCGACATCATCTTCGCTCACATGGGGGGCGGCCTCTTCCTCTACGAGCTCATGACTGAGGCGCGCCGGGTGCTGTCCCGGGTCTGGTACGACACGTCGGCGGCGCCTTTCCTCTACCGGCGTGACATCTACTCCCTCGCCGCGACCGCGGCCGGACCCGAGAAACTGCTGTTCGGCAGCGACTTCCCGCTCCTTTCGCCTCTGCGGTACCTCACCGACACCGAGGACTTGGATTCGACCATCCGGGGGGCCGTCTTCGGTGGCAACGCGGCTGCCATGCTCAGACTGGGCTGAGCGTGGACATCCTGTCAGACCGCGATCCCCGTCTGCAGATCGAAGAGGGCGCGCCGTTCGCCATCCTCTCGGCCCACGTCGACTGGGAGATGCAGAGCTCCATCCTGCGCCGTCTCACGGGCCTCGACGGTCTTCCATTGGTGCTCCCGGTGGGGGCCAAGGTGACCCTCTACACCGGCCCCTCAGTGGTGTTCGTCGGCCGGGTGCAGGAGGACCAGTCCGTCCTCGACCTGCTCTCGAGCGACAATCAGGACGACGGGGAGTACGTGGACTTCTAGGAGCGAGCGCCGCTCGGCGTTCGGCAGCCCGCTAGTGTCACGTTCCTGAAGTGACATATAGACGTCACACCGTCAGGGGCTTGCCGGTGTAGTTCCATGAGAACGGAGTCGCGTCCTCGTTATAGTTCTTGATGTACTGCATGATCCGG